>JAISTW010000029.1 GCA_031272405.1 Desulfovibrio sp.
CATTGCCCCTCTGGCGTGGAAAACAGTCAGCAATTCTCTCATATTGTTCATGTGTGATTTCCATCAGAACAAGTTATACTCTTTATATAATCTTGTCAATTTGTGTTAACACGCCCTAAGCTTTTTTCGCTCTCATCAGGCACTTGGCTGCAAAAGCCCGGCGGAATTCAGAGCGCAACAACTTCAACTGGCGGCTTGATTTTGAGGGGGCGCTACAACCTCCCGGCTCCTATGGGCGTTTCCTCCAATCAGGAGAAAAGCCGCTCTCACTCCCGCACGAATTGAATCTTGTATGACTGCCTGGCGTTGTTGATGTCGCGAAACACCCATGAACAGGGCGTTTGTTCGCCCTCGCCCTGGCAGGTCATTTCGGAAGCGCCCCAGATATCGCCGGAAGAGCAAAACATTTTGGATGAGCTCATACGCAGAATCCCGCCGCTGTTGACAAGCGCCTTGGTCGCGCCGACGCATTCACCGGCGTATTTGGGATCATAAATGTAGCGTTTTCCAACGCCGTTTTTGTCAAAACAAAAACGCTCCCTGACGATGCGCTTGGTGCCGTATTCCGGCCTTGTCCCCACCCAGCAACCTTCCAGAAAATCAAGTTTCCCGCTTTTGGCGGCGTCTTCAGGGATTTTGAGCGCTTCGCCCTTTTGGGGCGTCCGTTTTTCGGCTGCCTTTTTTTCAGGTTGGGTGGGTTTCTGTTTTTCCGGCTCCTTGACGGCCTGCGCCGGTTTTTTTTCAGCCTTGTTTTTTTGCGGAACCAGCGGCAGAAAATGGCCTGGCGTCAACACCGTCCTCTCCGGCGTTTTTTCGGGCGCTGGGGCGGGTTTCTTTTCTTCCCCTGTTTTGGATGGCGTGGTTTTCTCCGGCACTCCGACGGCATCCCTGGCCTTGGCATCCGGCACGTCCCGGCGAACCTCGGGCAGCACGACAATATCCGGGGGAGACTGAACGCCGGGGATATCCGGGAAGATGGGGATTTCCGGCACCGGGACGGCCGGGGTTTCCGGCGAGACGGGGACGACATGCAAAGCGCCGTCCTGCCGCGGGGGAGAGACGACGACAGTGTCAGAGGTTTCCGGAGCTGGCGCGGCCGGAACATACTGCTTCTCGTCCAGTTGCTCAGCGGCAAGGGACGCGGCGGGGAAGGCCAGGCCAAGAAAAATCGTCCAGCAAAAAAGAAGTGTTTTCACAGTGTCTACCCGGGTTGCGCGTGAGACGGCCCAAGGGGGATGCAGGCTTGCTGCCCCCTGTTACGGCACGCGTTTGAAATAAACATTGCCGCCCCAGTCGGCGCCTTCGGCGGATTTGCCCAGACAGGACGTCTGGCCGTCGCCCGTTTGTCTGCACTCAATGGTCTCCGCCCGATACGACTTGTTTTCGTCCGGGCAGGTCTGTTTTTCCGCTTCAATGCGGAGAACTCCCGGACCGGAGAAACGGGCGCCGGCTTTGCCGACGCAGTCCTGTTTGCCGTTTTGGCGCACGGTCACCGTTCCGTTGCCCGCGGCGTCAAAAGCATAGATAACGGTGATGGGTCGTCCGTCCATACGGCTGACCAGACCGGCGTCGTTCATCCACTTGCCTTCCAGAAAGGCGTAGTCGACCGCCTTGGGCGGGATGACCAACTCCTGGCGGGGAGGCTCCGGCGTTTCGGAGGCGTCGGTCGGGTGGAGCCGGGGGTCGGAAAGCCCCGTCCCGGGTCTGTCTTCTTCGGCGTTGAGGCTCGCGGTTTCGGACGAACGTGCGTTGTCTGCGGCGGGCGGACGGGAATCCAGGCCGAAAACGTCAACAAGAGGCCGCCACGGGCCAAGGGGAACAAAGAGGAGGAGCAGGAGGGCGCACAGCAGCGGCAAGAGCCAAAGCCAAGCGAGCGCTGACCTGCCGTCTCCCGTGTTTCGTGTCGGGGGCAGGGGTGTGGCCGCGGTGTGCCGGGGGAAATGTTTTCCGATGCGGACCAGTTCCTCGGGTTGGGCCCCCGGTGTGGAGGAGGAAAAGCCCCAGCATGTCATGACGGGCTGCCCGCCCACAGAGTACAGACATGAGGGGGAAGGGCAGCAAATGGCCAGTTCCAGGGTCATGCCGCGCAGGACATTTGTTTGCGAGGACCCGTCTGCCTTCAGTTTCCCGGCCAGGCTCTGTATGTCTTTGGCCATCTGTTCCGCGACGCCGACGAGTTCTCGCGCCTCTTCTTCGGGCAGTTCCGTGACGGGCGCGGCCGGCCCGGGAAGCGGCGTGTACCAGTCAATGACTTCTCCGCTCCGCAAACCGTCGGGTTCCGCGAAGAGCAGAGCGTGTCTCTCGTCCAACCGGGCGCACGTCAGTTCCCTGATCTGGTGGTAATGTTCCACAACGCGCGTCCCTTGGCAGGAAAGGGACTGCACCTGGCTTTTGGGGGTGGAAGCTATATGCCGGGAACCCATGTCGTTTCCCCTGTCTTTCCTGTCTGTCGGCATCTAGCCGTTGGCCATCTCAATGTTGTCGAGAAGGTATTGCTGTTCCTGGCCGTTGGTGGCAAATTGCTGTTTTATCGCGGCCGCCTCGCTGGTTTTCGTTTTTTTGCTGACAACGCGGCTGTGCATCTGGTCCAGGGATGCCCGGGACGGAGCGTCGTGTTTTGCGGCGGGCGTGTCGGCGCTCCGGGATTCATCGGCCAGGGCCGCTTCATAGTGGGCATCAAGTTTTTGGTGGTGTTCAAGCGTGACGCCCAGCAAATGTTCGGCTTCGTTCATGCCGCTTTTGATTTCCTGATAGGATTTTTCCAGTTCGAATTTTGTGATTCTGCCGCTTTTGTAATCGGCCAGCAGGAGTTTGAATTCCCTGTCATAGCATTGCAGACTGTGGCGCGCGGAAGCGTTGACGGCGTCAATGTCGGCGATGTCGCCGTCCAGGTCGCGCAGATAGGATGCCATGCGCGCGTTTTGCTCTTTCGTCTGATTTTGTTTGGCCGAGGCGTAGCCCAGCGCGCCACCGGAAAGGCCGCCTGTTACGCCGCCGGCCACGGCGCCCTCCAGCTTGCCTGTGGTCAAACCGCCGATAATCGCGCCGAGAAGCGCGCCCACAGCGGCACCGCCGGCCGCGTGCTTGGGGACGCTGTTCTCCTCTTCCCGGAGTTTTTTGATGGGGGCGTAACATTGCGGATAGCGTTCAACCTTGGTCGTCTGCGCGCCGTATTTGCTTGCGCATCCGCTCAACCCCGTCAGCGGAAAAACGCAACTCATGAACAATATAGCAATTTTTTTGAGCATGGCATGTACCCCCGGCGCGGATTTCGCGCCCGCGAGCGTTGATGGCTTTGGCTTCCGGCGTTAAATTGTAGCGCCCAACGTGTTTCATGGCAACTGTTAAATGTCGTGCTGTCGTCCGCGACCGTTGCAAAATTCGCCGAATGTGCTATGCTTGCGACATGATTCTGTGGAAATGGCGTGAAATCACATAACATCTGTTTTTCGGAGATTCAGGAATGTCGCTCAGCTATGCGGAAATGGAAAAAATTTTGATGGACGCGCTCAGGCTCTACCACCATCCGGTAGCCGTCAACTGGCTGTTTACGGAGGAAGAAATAGAAGAGTTCAGAGCCGGGAACGCCTGCCTTGCACCTGTCAAGCCCACGACCTTTTGCCAGTGGGAAATCGCCGCGCGCATGCAAAACAAAACCGTTCTGGCCACAAAGGACAATCTCGGTTGTTCCAACGCTCAGGTATGCTTTGGCTTCAAGGACAATGACGGCAACGAATTCAAATCCCAGGCCAAATACTGCCTGGATATCGACCAGGCGGAGCGTTTTCAGCGTTCCAAACCGCGTTTGCCCCTGGGCGAAGTCAGGGCCGTGGCCGTCGGTCCTCTGGGCAAGGCAGCGACAGAACCTCACGTCGTTCATTTTTATTGCGACAACATGCAATCTTACCATCTTGCGGTGGATTACATGGCCGCCACAAATACCCATCCCCTGAGACCGCAAATCACCATGAGTTCCTCGGCCTGCGGCGGCAGTGTGTTCACCTGGCTGCAAAAGACGTTCAACTGTTGTCCGGCTTGCTCCGGGAGCTACAATTCCGGCAAGACCGAACGCGGTGAAGTCAATGTCTTTATCCCCGGCGAGCAGATTGGGGCTGTGGTCAAACGCCTCCTGCAACGCATTGAAAAATCCGGTTCCAGTTCCATCACCCGTCCCGGCGACGCCTTCCCCGGCGGCGACATCTGCAAGAATTGCCCTCTCATTGTTTTTAAGGCTGATGCCTGTAAAAAATGTGAACAATAACAGCGTACTGAAGAAACACAGCGCTGCTGAATTAAGGAGTTTTCATGAAATTTGTTGCATTACTGTTGTTTTCTCTGATCCTGCTCTCCGGAAATATGACGGTTATCGCCGCCGAAAACGATGTGAAAGCTCCAGCCGGGGTTTTCGCCGCTCCGTCCGGTGGAGGGGCGCAGACAAAACCGACCGCCACGCGTTTGGAAGCGGCCATTCAGGAAGCCATTGACGCCAAAAAAGTTGACCAGGCCGCGAAACCTGGTTTACTTGGCATCCCGGGGGGACCCGAGGTCAATCCGCTCCTTGCCGTCCTGTGGGCCGTGTGGGTTGGCTGGATTTTCTCAACTGTGGGAGCTTTCGGCGGAGTTATGGCCTCGGTCGGACACATCAGCGTTTTCGGTTTGGGTGACTATGCGGCCTCATTCGGCAAAACGCTCAAGTTGAACAAGGTCGTTACCGATTCATTGCGTGTGTCCAATCAGTGGCTTGTTGGAACTTCATCCCTTATTTCATCCATCAAATACGCCTCGCTGGGGCGTATTGTGCTGCCCTTGGGCGTGGCCCTCGGTCTTGGTTCTCTTGCCGGTTCCATACTGACGCCCATATTGACGCAGGGCAAGGTGGATTTTCGTTCCTATGTCGGGTATTTCGGCGTTTTTGTCTTGGCCCTCGGATGTTACCTTTTTTATGAAACCACGCCGGGAGCGCGCGCCAAAAAGAAAAATGCAGCGGCCGTCGTCAAGGCGTTTGAAGCGGCGGCCCAAAAACACCAGACAGACAACCGGGCCAACAAGGTCGAGGTATTGAGCGTATCCCTGTCACGCGTGGTCTTCACCTTTTACGGCGTCAGATTTTCCTTCAACACCTTTCTGCCGGTGCTGGGCGGTTTCGTCATAGCCATGGTCGCGTCTTTCCTCGGCGTGGGCGGCGGTTTTCTGCTGGTGCCTTTTCTGACCAGCATTTCAGAACTGCCAATGTACCTCGCCGCAGGAACGTCGGCTTTCGCCGTGCTGATAGGCATGGCGACTTCCATCTCGACCTTTATGTTCGGGGGCACGCCTGTCTATTGGCCCATGGTGGGCATTGAACTGGTCGGCATCGTCATCGGTTCCTGGATAGGCCCCATAACAGCCAAATTTTTTTCGGATATCTGGCTCAAGCGGATTTTTATAGTGCTGGCGCTTATTGTCGGCGTCAATTACGTCCTGCGCGGTTTCTTCGGCATACGCCTCTGGTAGAATGAGCTTCGCCGCCCTTGTCCCGTCTTGGCTGGACGCCTTCCTCATAGCGCCTTTCCGCTGGCCGGAAAGCGCCTATGCCGGGATGTGGCTGGGCAGCGGCATTCTGGCTTTTTACTGCCTCGCGCTCGGCGAGTGCGTCGTTGCTTCTCTTTACCTGCTGCATCATAGGTACTACGCTCAAGACGCCGCTGAAATGACGCGTTGCCACCGGATATCCATGAACGCCCTGCATTCCGGCGACAGGGAGGCTTATCTGGCGGCCAACATGCTTGCCCGCGAACATTTCGGCAAAAATTTTTTCAGCGGCGCATCCCTGGGTTTGTCGTCTCTCTGGCCGCTGCCGTTTGCTCTCGGCTGGATGGCTTTGCGCTTTGAGGGGATCGATCTGTACGCTCTGCCCGTATGGAATTGCAAGGCCGGCTATGTTTTTGTTCTGTTGTCCCAGTATATGGCGCTGCGTCTGTGCTTCGGCCGGGTGAGAAAATTTTTGCCGCTGTTCGGCCGTGTTGATACATTGCGCAAACAGGCCGTAAAAGTGGTCCCTGATCCGGATTCAGATTGAAACCGTCCGATTTCAGGGGCAATCAGCCGTCTCGTCCAAACCGCTTCAACAACGCGCATATCCGGCGCACGGCGGCATCCTGATCCGGACCTTCCGCACGGGCAGTGTAATCAAGCACGGACCGAACCACGCTCAGGGCCTCTTCCACGCTGTCCACCCAGAAGGTGACGGCTCCGTGCAGCATGAGTCCCGGACCTTCCAGCGGGCCGCGGATGCCCAGAACAGGGATGCCCACGCCCGCGGCGAGGCCTACCTCAACGCCCGCGTCCTGCCCCGACGCGCCGTAATAAATGAGCATGTCCGCCGTCAGGCAGGCGTTTTTGCAGAAGTCGTAGACCATGCCCCCGTCCCTGTCCGTGTCCATCCATATCCGCCTCTGCGCGGGGGCAAGCCCCGCGGGCGGCACGGCCTTTTCCGTCCAGTCCAGCAGTTCGCAACCCAGGGAGCGTAGTTCGCGTCCCAGCAGGCGCACGCCGTGTTTGTGCCGGAAAGAAGCGGCAATATAGACAGTGAAAGGGGCGGTCGCAATTTTTTTGTGTTCCATCGGGCGTTCAGTACTCTATGCCGGGCGTCGGCCCGATTCCCTTGCGGCAGAGATGTTTTATTTCCTGCATTTCCGTGACGATGTCCGCCCGGCGCACGAGCCAGCCGGGAGCATTACGGCCGGAAAGCACCAGATGCCGTCCGTCGTGTTCTGAACTGTCAATCAGTCGCAACAGTTCTTCCCGCATGAGCAGGCCGGCGTCAAGGGCGTACAGGCTCTCGTCCAGGACGAGCATGTCGGATTCCGGCAGAATGTTCCTGCCCCAGTCGAGTGTTCGCAAAGCTGCTTCACGGTGTTTGTCCCGGTCTTTTTCGTGCCGAAAAAAGCCCAGGCCGCCCGCGTAAAAACGCGGCCCCAGCAGTTGCCTCAACATGCGCTGTTCACCGGCCTGATCGTCTCTTTTTATAAACTGGCCGAAAGCGACGCGCATTCCCTGCCCCAGCGCCCGCAATGCCTGTCCCGCGCAGGAGCTGGTTTTCCCTTTGCCGTTGCCGGCGTATACCAGCAGCATGGCTCGTTTACTGCCATATGCCGGGCAAATCTGCCTTGCACGACGGACAAACACCAGCTTTGCCTCTGATGCTGACGGCGTAGCCCTTGCGCTCAATGGCGACTTCACCGCACTGCGGGCAAAATGTGTCGCCGCCGAGCAGGGTTCTGACGTTGCCGATATAGACAAAATCAAGCCCTGTTTCACGGCCGATGCGCCAAGCGTCTTCCAGCCGCGCGACCGGCGTTGCCGGATGATCCGTCATTTGGTAGTCGCCGTGAAAAGCAGACAGATGCCAGGGCGTTTCGCGGCCGAGCTCATCGTGTATGAAGGCGGCAATGTCCCGCAACTCGGCATCGCCGTCGTTGAGGCCGGGTATGACGAGCGTCGTCACTTCAAGCCATACGCCAAGCGACTTGAGCGTCTTCAGATTGTCCAGCACCGGTTGCAGATGGCCGTTGCAGTATTCCTTATAAAAAGTCTCCCGGAATGATTTCAGGTCAATATTGGCGGCATGGAGTCGTCTCGCGAGCGTCTGCAGGCATTCTTGCGACATATGGCCGTTGCTGACGATAACCGAACGTATGTCGGAAGTCTGGGCCAGGCCGGTTGTCTTATACATAAGTTCGAAAAAAACCGTCGGTTCGTTGTAGGTGAAGGCAATGCTGCGCACAGACTTTGATTCCGCGAGATTGACAAGCTCATCCGGCTCAATGACTTTGCCAGGTATGCGGCCGTGTTGCTGAATTTGAGAAATCGCGTAATTCTGACAAAATTTGCAGGAGAAGTTGCAGCCGGCGCTGCCGATGGAAAAAATTTTGCTGCCGGGCAGAAAATGATAGAGGGGTTTTTTTTCGACGGGATCAAGCTGGAGGCTGGTGGCGACATTGGTCACCAGAGAAAGCAGTGTGCCGTTTTTATTCAGGCGAACTCCGCAGCGTCCTTTGTCGCCGTTTTTCAGAAGGCACTTGTGGGCGCACAGTTGACACTGAACCTGATTGTTTCTGAGACTTTCCCATAACATGGCATGCATAACGGCACCCTGTCGGTAGATGGTTGCTACTGAGAACGGAAGACAATATAGCAACAGACTCCGCTTTGGTCTACAAAAATGACTGCCAAAAAGATTCTTGGGATTCGTGGGAAAATCTGTTATGAGTCCTTTCAAGGAAGGAGGTGGAGAATGTCCAATGACCGCGCGAAGGCCTATAGCTCCGCCGGAGTCAACATTTTCACGGGCAAAGAACTTGTTGAACGCATAAAGCAGCATGTCGCCAGCACGCGAACCAGGGGGGTCGTTTCCGATATCGGCGGATTCGGCGGACTTTTCAGGCCGGATCTGACAGGGGTGGAAGAACCGGTTCTTGTTTCTTCCACAGACGGCGTCGGAACGAAACTCAAGTTTGCCTTTGCCTTCAACAGGCATGACACAGTCGGTATTGATCTTGTCGCCATGAGCGTCAATGATATTCTTGTCCAAGGCGCTCATCCCCTGTTTTTTTTGGATTATTTCGCGACAGGGCGGCTTGACGTGGAAATCGCCCAAACAGTCATCGGCGGCATAGCCAAGGGCTGCCGTTTGGCGAGTTGTGCCCTGCTGGGCGGCGAGACGGCGGAGATGCCGGATATGTACGCGCCGGGCGAATATGACCTGGCCGGCTTTTGCGTCGGCATTGTCGACAATTCCAAACTTGTTGACGGGGCCGGCATCCAGGTGGGCGACAAAATTATCGGCATAGCGTCCTCAGGCCTGCATGCCAACGGTTTTTCACTGGTTCGGAAAATTCTTGCCGAAACGGGGCTTTCCGGCGATGATGCTTTGCCCGGCGCTGACGGAGGCCTGGTTAAAGATGTGTTGCTGACTCCGACAACCATATATGTGGAGCCTGTGCGCTCACTGTTGCGGGACATGTGCGTCAAGGGGATGGCCCACATTACGGGAGGCGGTTTTTATGACAACATTCCGCGAGCCCTGCCGCCTCAAGTGGAAGCAAGACTTTTTTTTGATTCCTGGGATATTCCTCCTGTTTTTAGATGGCTCAAAGACGCGGGAGGGCTTTCCTGGCCGGAGATGCTTCAGATTTTCAACTGCGGCATAGGGTATGTTCTGTTTACGCCCTCCGATCAAGCCGATGAAGTCGTCAACAGAATTCAGGCATTCAATATGAAAGCGTTCATCATAGGCGAATTGTCAAAGCGTTCCGGTCCGGACGAACAGGTTATGATAATACGCTAGCTGCCAACAATTGGGGAACTATGGAATCTCATTCTCAGAACGCTGTTTTTCACTGCAAAATGTGTGGACAATGTTGCGTGGGCCGTGGGGGGATAGTGGCCTCTCCCAGAGATATTTCCAACCTTTCCGCTTTGTTGCTGATTGATGAGGAAGAATTCACCGTCCGATACACGGAGCTGTCAGGCGGGAAAACCCAAATACGCACAGGCGACGACGGGAATTGCATTTTTTTTGTCAGGGATATCGGTTGCGCAGTTCACAGGGCCAAGCCGGCTGTCTGTCGCGCCTGGCCTTTTTTCAGGGGCAATATAGTGGATCCGGAAAGCCTGGAACAGGCCAAGGGATTTTGTCCGGGCATATCGCCGTTCGTCAGCCATGCCGATTTTGCGATGCAGGGCCGGAAATACTTGTCGGAGCACAAACTTTTGGCCAGCGATCCGACCTGCGAAGCCAACACTTTGATCCTCAGCTGATATGCAACGTAAACCGCGCCAGCTTTCTCTCAGGGAATGCTATGAGATTCTGAAAATTCAAAAAGGGGCTGATCTTGACGCATTAAAAAAGGCCTACCGCAAACGGGCTTTTGAACTGCACCCTGACCTGAACCCCGGCAATCCGGATGCCGGACGCCAGTTTCAGCTTCTGAACGAGGCCTATGTCGCCCTTTCCGGTGTGCTCAAACCGGCGGATTCCTCCAGCCCGAGGGGAAACAACGACGGAAGGGCGGAACATTCCGCGTCCGGCGCGGCGGCTCAGGATCGTGACGACAGGGAGCATCCCGGGACTTCCGGACGTCAAGAGGATTTCGCCCGGCGGAAAGATGGCGGCGGGGCGGATGCGGAAAGCGGGGAAAAACAGCAGGACGGCGCCGTGGAGGACGGAGGCGGACAGGCCAAAACGGCAAGCAATGCTTACGCGGAACAGGACGTGTTGCGTGACCTGCTCAATGATCCTTTCGCGCGGCGCGTTTTTGAAGATATATACAGCGAGTTGAATCGCCAGCAGGCGGATGAGCGGAAAAAGAGCGAGTCGGATGCCTCCGGCCGGCCAGCAGCGGTTTCGCTGGATAAACAGGGCAAGAAATCCACAAAAATCCACCAGAGCAATCTGGCCTGGGGAACTGCCAGATGGAATATGGACTTTAACAAGGGGATCAAGGGAATTGTCAAGGACTGGATGCGCCGCCAGATTGACGAGGAACAGACGCTGACGCTGCCTGCCGCGCGTCTGGCCCCGGGCAAACGCATACGACTGCAAATACGGCAGGGACTTTCGAATGAACTGCGTACGGTTGAAATAACCCTGCCCGCGGATTTTGTCGTCGGCAAGCCTGTGCGCCTGAAAGGGCTCGGCAAACGCATAGGCCACTGGAGCGGAGATCTCTACCTGACGCTCCATACAGAATAATGGCGAACCTCAGGCGAACTGTCAGTAGGTTTTGATATATTCTTCAAGATTGGCGCTGGTGTGATTCCGGCTGACCCAGAAGGCCGACGCCCATACCATAAGCGCGGTTGCCTGCGTATCGTCAAGGGATTTGAGTTTTGATTCCATGGCGGCTTTGTTTGCCCCATTGCGAAGATGTACGCCTCCGACTTCACACGCGTCGGCTATTTTCAGCAAAAGATAGGACAATTTCGTGTGGTCCGGCTGAAGTTTCGTGTCCTTGTGCGCTTCGACAATGGTTTTCAATTCTGCGGGAGTGAATACATGTTTGAGGTTGTTGATGGATCTGAAGAACGTGTCCACAGCCCAGGGCAGAATGAATTCCGCTCCCGCGCTTTTTGTGCGGAAATAGTCCTTGAGCCAGCGTTCCTGTTCAGAATTTATGCGCGCCGCTACCTGTGGCATGAAAGCCCCCAATACTTGAGCCATTGTCAAAAAGAGGTGTCATATTTTCACAAGTTTTTTGCAGGATATATTATTTCCCAATGAAACTCAAGATATGCTCTAGAAAGAATTATGAAAATATTTTTCAATAATGTTGCTGTGTTATTTCATTTTTCCAACCGGCGAGAAAAATCGGCGCAGGGAAAACAGTTCCGTACGCCGTCAGCCGGCATTTTCCACAGGGGGATTCATGCGTATTCTTGTGGCCCCGGATTCGTTTAAAGGTTCCCTTTCCGCCCTTGAGGCCGTAACGGCCATGGAGATCGGCATCAAGCGCGTGTTCCCGCTGGCCGACGTCGTCAGAGCGCCTGTGGCCGACGGCGGGGAGGGCACTGTGCAGGCGCTTGTCGCGGCGACCAACGGCATCATGCGCGGCGCAAAAGTTGCCGGGCCCCTGGGGGAAAGCGTCGAGGCCGGTTGGGGCATACTCGGCGACGGCGTAACAGGCGTTGTTGAAATGGCGGCGGCCTCGGGTTTGCCCCTGGTGCGGGAGTCACAGCGCGACCCCCGCTTTACGACGACATTCGGCGTCGGCGAGCTTGTTGCGGCGGCATTGGATGCCGGGTTGAGGCGTCTTGTGCTCGGCATAGGCGGCAGCGCCACCAATGACGGCGGGGCCGGATTCGCGCGCGCGCTCGGCGCGCGGTTTTTGGACGCGGATGGGAACGATGTCCCCGACGGCGGGGCCGGGCTTGCCCGGCTCAGCCATATAGACCTTGCCGACCTTGACCCCAGACTAAACGATTGTGACATACTTGTAGCCTGTGATGTCGACAATACGTTGTGCGGCCCTAGGGGCGCTTCCGCTGTGTTCGGTCCCCAGAAGGGCGCGACTCCTGAAATGGTGCGGCTGCTTGATGCAGCCTTGGCGCATTACGCTTCTTTGGCGGAGGGGGCAACCGGCAGGACGGTCGCGGGTGTTCCCGGCGCGGGCGCCGCCGGCGGCTTGGGGGCCGGTTTGATGTTTTTTACCAACGCCCGTTTGCGGCCCGGCGTGGAAATTGTCCTGGAAGCCATGAATTTTGACGTCCTGGCGCGGTCCGCCGACATTGTTCTTACAGGGGAAGGGAATACGGATTTTCAAACCGCCTGCGGCAAGGCTCCTGTCGGCGTGGCGGCGGCGGCCAAACGTCATGGCAAGCCCGTCATCTGCATTTGCGGCGGCCTCGGCGAAGGCTGGCGGGATGTGTTGGGCAAAGGGGTGGAGATGGTTGTCCCCTGTCCGACTTCTTCCATGAGTCTTCAGGAATGTATGGAGCGCGGGTCTGAATTGGTCAGCGAGGCCGCTGAACGGGCCATGAAACTTGTCGCCGTGGGGATGGGGCTTTCCGCATAAAAACCAACGGCAAACTTTTTAAGTCTGTTGACGTTCCTGCGCGGCGGTTCACCGAATTGCCGTTTGTACTCCCTGATAAATTGTGTGGCGCTTTCGTATCCGACAGTATGCGAAGCCGAGATGACGTCGTAACGGTCAATGAGCATCAATCGTTGCGCCTCATGTAGACGCAACAGTTTTTGGAATTGCAGCGGGCTGAGATTTGTGACTTCCCTGAAGTGGCGATGGAAGGTGGAAGGGGCCATATTGGCCGTATCGGCCAAGGTTTCAACGCGGAGCGGTTTGTTGTACTTCTCCCGCAACAAGGAAATCGCCCTTGCAATCTGGTTGGTTTTGGTTCCCATCGCGCATACGCTTCTCAACCATCCGCCCTGGGGGCCGGTAAGCAAACGATAGTGAATTTCCCGGATAATCAGGGGTGCCATGACGGGAATTGCTTTGGGCTCGTCGAGAAGTTCCACCAAACGCAAAAGAGCATCCATGAGTTTGGATTCTGCTTTTGCGACGCTCATGGCCTTTGGAGAACAAAATTCTTTTGGGCAGGGCGCGGCGGTTTCCATAGCCAGTTGCGCCACCATCTGCCTGTCCAGGCTTAATGCCGCTGAGAGAAACGGTTCTTCCGGCGAGGCGAAGGTCACGTAGTTGACGATCGGCATGTCCACGCCGACTATACAGCAATAGCCCGCGCCGTACCGATATTCTTCTTCGCCGACTATGGCGCATTTGGAGCCTTGAACAATGACGCCGACCACAGGCGTATAAAACATGTTGTGGATTTCATCAACATCTTCCCGGCGTGAAAGCGTGAGTCCGGGAATCGCTGTCGGGAATCGCCCTAGTTCCGGAAGCA
This sequence comes from Desulfovibrio sp., assembly GCA_031272405.1. Classification (GTDB taxonomy): domain Bacteria; phylum Desulfobacterota; class Desulfovibrionia; order Desulfovibrionales; family Desulfovibrionaceae; genus Desulfovibrio. Next base: position 13,405 of record JAISTW010000029.1, read on the forward strand.
GTCTCAGTATTTGTTCTTTCAGCCGTTCTCTGGTCAGCCAGCCGTCAGTCTGGATATCTGCCACAGCGCAACCTCTCTGGTTTCAAGTATCTTCTTTGAAATCCCGTATCGGATTATAATGAAAATATAAGCGGAAATTTTGTAAACGTCCAGTGTGCGAGAGGATTAGGCAGAAAATAGGCACATTTGTTTATTGTTTTCCGTCAGTTCGAAATTTATTGTGTCTATACTTTAAGGTTGGCTTGAATATATACACGCGGATCACCGTATTTCCACAGGAGCGACCATGAAAGTTTTCATTGTTATGATGTTTCTGCTCCCGGCGGCAATGAATTGTTATGAAGGACAGGCAATAGCAAGCGAAAGGAAACAGTCGCAGACGATCACGAAAGCCGGAACACAACCCTCGGTCAGAGGCTCGGACAAGTTTTTTACCGGGAATGTGCGCATTGAACCCTTGTTTTCGGCAAAAGGGACGGACGCACCGTTTGGTGGGGCGTATGTGACCTTTGAACCGGGCGCGCGTACTTTCTGGCATACACACCCGACAGGGCAACAGCTGCTGGTGGTTTCCGGCGTCGGACGCACTGGCGACCAAACGGGTACGCTGGAAGAAGTCAGGGTGGGAGATGTTCTTTGGTGTCCCCCAGGCGTCAAGCACTGGCATGGGGCCGCCCCTGCGACAGCCATGACGCATTTGGCCCTGACCGGAACGCTCCCTGACGGGAAAAACGTCGAATGGATGGAACCGGTAACCGACGAGCAATACAACGGCAAGAGATAGCGTTATCCTCTTGACGAGATGAGCATTTGTCAGTGAAATCACATAAATATGGAACACACTGTTATGCGCGACAAAAAATGTGCTCTTGATGCTTTGAGTTCTCGCCGTGATTTTTTGAAAGCCGGCGCGGCGGTTACAGGAGCCCTGGCAGTTTCCGGCGTCTTTCCTGGCGCGATTCCAGCCTTAGCCGGTTCAGGAGAAAAAGCGAAAGTCTATTTCACCAAGGAAGCCAACGCGGAAGGCTTACTCAAGCTCTATGAGAGAATTCATCAGAGGCTTACGGGCAAAATCGCGGTCAAGCTGCATACCGGGGAGCCGGATGGGCCGAGCATTCTTCCTCGTGACATGGTTAAGGCGCTTATGGCAAAAATTCCCGACAGCGCCATCGTTGAATGCAACGTGCTCTATTCCGGCCCCAGGAAAACAACGGAAGGACATCGAAAAGTCATCATTCGAAACGGTTGGACATTCTGTCCTGTGGACATTTTGGACGAAGACGGCGATGTCGGCCTCCCCATACCTGGAGGCAAGCAACTTACGGAAGTGGCTGTAGAACATATCCTGAATTACGACTCCATGCTTGTCCTCACCCATTTCAAAGGACACGTCATGGGCGGATTTGGAGGTTCGCTCAAGAACATTTCCATAGGTTGCGCTTCCGGCAAGGCCGGAAAAGAACAGATTCACCGACAGGGTGCGGAACTTTGGTCCGGTGGGCCACGTTTCATGGAACGCATGGTAGAAGGAGGCAGAGCGATAACGCATCGCTTTGGAACCCGCATCGCCTACATCAACGTGCTGCGGAACATGTCTGTGGATTGTGATTGTGTGGGAACACAAGCGGCAAAGCCTGTTGCGCCGGATATCGGTATGTTGGCTTCCTCGGATATTCTTGCAGTCGATCAGGCATCAGTTGATATGGTGTACGCCCTGCCCGAATCGCAGAAGCGTGACCTTGTGGAGCGGATTGAAAGCCGCAGTGGACTGCGCCAGCTTGAATATATGAAGACAATGAGTATGGGCTGCAACAGATATGAATTGATTTCTCTATGACATCATGAGCCGTATACATTGCCTGAATATGTATAGGAAGCAACCCCCGTATGGAGGACAATATGCATAAAAAGCAAATTTCCTTATGCCCTGTCTTCTTTTTTGCGGCATTATCTCTTATCAACATCGGGGAAGTTCAGGCCGTGAATAAAACACTCAATACAAAGCAACAAGCTGTTGTCAGCATCGCAGCGTTTACCGCCAACGGCGATCTTGAAAAGCTCAGACCAGCCCTGAATGAAGGCTTGGATGCCGGTTTGACGGTCAACGAGACCAAGGAAATTCTCGTCCAGATGTACGCCTATTGCGGTTTTCCCCGCAGTCTCAACGGTATTTCCACCTTCATGGCGGTTATGGATGAGCGGGGCAAAAAAGGCATTCAAGACAAAATGGGCAAAGAAACGACGCCGATGCCTCCTGGTTTGGATAGAGATAGGTATGGAACACAGACGCGGGCCAAACTCGGCGGGCTGGCAAGCATTTCACAGCCAAGTGGGTATCAGCTTTTTGTTCCGGTGATTGACGCCTTTCTGAAAGAACATCTATTTGCGGACATTTTTTATCGTGACAATCTTGACTGGCAAACCCGCGAATTGGCGACAATATCCGCCTTGGCCGCCATGGGCGGCGTAGCGGGCCAGCTTCAATTTCATATGGGCGCGGCCATGAACATGGGGATAACCGAATGGCAGGCAAAAGAATTTATCGCTCTGCTTGCGGCGAAGCTCGGCCAGAAAGAGGCGGAAATTGCCGCCGATGTGCTGGATAAGGTGATTGCCGCCCGGAACAAGTAACGCGCTCCCAGGGAGAAGAATATGAAAACCTTATGCCGAAACATGAAGTGGGACGGAAAGAAACACCGTCGGGTTCCCGCTATGAGCGCTTGAGTTCTATGGCCTTCTGCAACATCTGATCCGCCGTCGTCACCACCTTGCTGTTGGATTGAAAACCCCGTTGGGTGATGATCATGTTGACCATTTCCGTGGCCATGTCCACGTTGGAAAGCTCAGTGTTGTAGGCCTGCACCGTGCCGTAATTCTCCGTGCCGGGCGCGCCCATTTCCATCTGGCCGGACTCGGCCGTCGCGGCGAAAAGATTGTTGCCCTGTCTGCGCAGACCATCCTCGCTGGTAAAGCGGCAGAGGGGGATTTGCCAGAGGTCCTTGCCCTGGCCGTTGGAATAATAGCCGGTGACCATGCCGTCTGTTCCAATGTTGTAATAACTCAGTTGTCCCTCGGAGTAGCCGTTTTGTTCGGCCATATAGAACTGGGGGGAGGCGCCGTAGGCGGTGCTTGCGTTCTGGGCGCGCGTGGCGCTTGACCCCATGGACGGCAGGGAGTTCAAGCCGGTCACGGCATCGGCGGAAGCCGGGGCGTGTTCCCATCCCCCACCCGCCTTCAGCCCGAAACCAACGGAAACGGGCGTTCCGTCAAGGCTGAACTGCGGTGAACCGTCGTCGGAAAGATTTGCCGGTTGCCAGTTCTGCAGATTTTTGTCGCCGGCGACTGTGGGCGTGAAGGCCGACATGTCCGTCAGTTGGCCGCTGCTGGAAAAGGTGAGCGTGCCGCTCATCAGCAGACCAGCGCCTTCGGAGGGCGACGTGCCGTCCCCGCTTCGGGCGACATCGGAAGCTATAACGAACTCCACCACAGAATTGGGTTCCTGGCCGGAAACCTTGTCAAAGTACACAGTGGCCTGCCGGGCATTGCCCTGGGCGTCGTAAAGGGTGAGGCTTTGGCTGAAGCCCACGGCGCTGTCGGAAAGCGGCGGATTCGCGCTGGCGTCGTACGCGCTCAGCAGCGAGAAATAGGGGTTCCCCCCGGCGTCGGATGTTCTGTCTGCGTCCAGGCCGAGGTTGAGCACCATGCTCATGTTGCTGCTGGCCTTAGCGGGCATGGTGGAAAATCTGTCTATCTGCACGGGATACAGAATGCTTTTATCCGCGTTCCCGCTGTCGTTTACCTTCCATCCGTTGAGCGCCAGCCCCTCCGGGTTGCGCAGAACGCCCTGATTGTCCATGCGGAAGTCTCCCGCCCGCGTATAATACAGATTGACGCCGTCGGTAACCTGAAAAAATCCCTTGCCGCTGATGGCCAGATCGGTGAGGGTATTGCTCGATTCCATGCCGCCCTGCTGAAAAATCGTCCGCACCGAGTCAACCTGGAGCCCCTTGCCCACCTGCCCCACGGCGACGCGGGAGCCTTCCTGGTTGAGCCACCAGTCCCCCATCTGTGCCTGGGTCGTATAGATCAGATCCGAATACTGAATATCCTGACACTTGAAGGCGATGGTGCTGACATTGGCAATGTTGTTCGTGGTCACGGCCATGCCTTCGCTCAACCCCTTCATGCCGGTCGCGCCTATATAGAGTGCGGAATTCATAACTCTGCTCCTTCTGAGATGGAGGAGGGGGAAAAATCTTCCTCTCAGGCTTTCTCAGAAGCACAGACCGTGCCAGAGTGAACGGGCTTATGTTTCAACCGTTCGACGCGCTTTGGCGAACCCTTCCGCCGCCCGTCGGATGACGCTTTTGTCGACGCAGAAGGCGAGCCTGAAATGGCCGGGACAGCCGAATCCCGATCCGGGCACAGCCAGAATGCGTTCTTCCAGCAGGGTGTTGACGAAAGCCACGTCGTCGCCGCCCGGCGCTTGGGGGAAAAAGTAAAAGGCCCCGGCGGGCATCTGAAATGCGTAACCGGCATCCGAGAGAACATCGGCCATGACCTGACGGCGTTCCGTATAAATTCCGATATCCACATGGCTGTCCAGCGCGCCCGCCATAAGATGCTGGCCGACGACGGGCGGGTTGACGAAACCCAGAATGCGGATGGTCAGGTTCAACGCCGCCATGAGTTCCTCCTTTTCGGCAAGCAGGGGGGACACGGCCACATAGCCCACGCGTTCGCCGGGGAGGGAAAGGCTTTTGGAAAAGGAACTGACGCATACGGCGTACGGATAGCGCGGAAGCACGGAAGGCGGGTTGATTCCGTCATAACAGAGAAAACGGTACGGTTCGTCGGAAATCAGCCACACGGGTCTGCCGAATTTTTTGCTTTTTGCTTCGAGCAGGGCGACGATGGCCCGGATATTCCCCTCGTCATAGACGACGCCGGTGGGATTGTTCGGCGAATTGATCAGAAGCGCCCGGGTTGTGGGGCCGATCGCGTCTTCAAGCGCCAGCGTGTTCGGTTTGAAGGTATCCTTCAGGCTGTCCACGGCCCGGAAGGTTCCGCCGTGATTTTCCGTATAAAAGCCGTATTCCACAAAATAGGGCGCAATGCCGAGGACTTCTTCTCCGGGATTGAGCGTCGCGCGCAGAAAGGCGTTGAGGCCGCCCGCCGCGCCGCAGCACAGAATCACATCGTCGGCCGTCAGGGCCACGCCATGCTCTCCGCTCAGGCAGGCGGCAAGTTTTTCCCGCGCCCAGCCGAATCCGCCGTTGGGCATATACCCAAAGGCAAAAGGCTTGTCGGCACGTTCGGCGAATTTTCGAAGCGCGGCGCCGACGGCCTGCGGAGCCGGCAAATCCGGATTGCCCAGGCTGAAGTCATAGACGTTATCCTCGCCGAAACGGGCTTTGAGCTTGCCGCCAGCCTCGAACATGCGGCGTATCCAGGAGGCGTTCTGAAGGTAGGAAGCGACGGTTTTGGAAAGAATGGACATTATAATCTCCTTTTGGTATGACAGTTGTATATTGCGTGTCGATTCACCCGGCGAAGCCGTTCACGGGGAGGTTCCGAACCGGACGCAGTGGATTCCCCGGATCATGTATGGATGCGTATGGAGGTTTTGATGAAGTCTGGCAGATGCACTCGGACGCTTGTCACTCTTGGGATCTTTCTGACGCTTGTTTCGTGCGCCGGCAAAGATGCGGGAGGAGATTCCGCCGGCATGTCCGTACAGGTCGAGTTGCGGGAAATGCACAGATGTTCCCGTATTTCCCCGGAGATTACAGTTGCCGACGCGCCGGACGGAACGGCCTATTTCGACATACGACTCGTGGAGTACGGTGAAGAGGAACGTTTCCTGGGCGGCGGTTCCTGGCCGAACGACGGTTCCGGCCAGATCCCGGAAGGGGCGTTGACAAAGCATTATCGCGGCCCCTGCCCTCCGTCCGGACGGACGAAAGACTATGCCTTCATTGTTTCCGCCATGCCCCGGAACAATGCTCAGCCCACAGCGGTAAGGATATATCGTTTTACGCAGGAATAGCCTTTCAGGCTTCGTCATTTTGCGGTTCCGGCACAGTTTGTCGCATTGCCAGCGCCTCGCATTCCGCCGGAGCGTCGGGCGGGTATTCCCCGGATTTCATTTGGGGGATGCGGGCGGACGCAGAGCTCAGCACGCGGCGTCGCGCAGCCGTTTCAGGCGCGTCGGCGGCAAGATCCGTCTTTTTTGGCTTGGGATTCGGCAGAGAGTTATAAAGAGTCCAGAAGCCGGGATAAAGTCCCGAAAGAATATCGGGATTGCCCAGTCTGAGGTGTGGACGCGCACAGGCCGTTAGGGCGTAGGCGAGCGCCCAGACTGGGGCGGGCGCGTTCCAGAAGGCTGTTCCTTGTTCCTTTTTGCGCAAACTCCCGTCTTCGTAAACGGCAAGGCCGACAGCCTCAAAAAAACCGTCCATATATTCCTTCACATCATCGTCGGCGAGCGCCGACAGGGGAGAGACGGTCGCTTCCCCGCTCCGCAGGGCCGCGCAGGCGGCCAAAGAAAGGGGCAATGGCAGCCACTCGGCGGGAAAGTCCAGCGGGATTGCTTCCAGGCGGAATGTCTTGAGCGGCGAAGCCCTGGCTGAAATCCGGCCGTCTGTTTCTCGTAGTTCAAGACCCGCTTGCTCAAGCAGACGCAGGGAAGCCAGGACATGGGGCCATGAGGAGGGCCAGAAGCCGTCAATAAGCGTTTCGCCGCCGAGCGCCAGGGGCAGGGCCGCCAGAAAAAGGACGAGTTCCGGCTCGACAGGCAGTGCGATTTTTTGCGGGAACCGCGCTTCTCCAGCTTTAAGGCGTATGCGTCCGCTTTCGGCCGCAACGTCCGCCCCGGTCATCGTCAACAGCGGCATAATACGGCTTTGTAACGGCTTTTCAAACGGATGTCCGGAGACATCCAACGTGAGCGCCCTTCGGCGCGCGTGTGCCGTCAGGAGCATGGCTTCGCCCAACTCGGGGGGGACATTTTCGGGGAGAGTCACCGCATCCGGCACATCCCCTGAACATTCCAGGCGCGCGGGCAGTCCGTTGCTTTTGGGTATCACATGGGCCAGTCGCGCGCCCAGGGTCGGCAGAAAATGCCGGATGGCGGAGATATCCGCGAGTTTGAGCGCGCTTTCGCCGGAGAATTTGACCCTTGACGGCGTGTAGAGATAGTGGGCGAGAGCCAGGTAGAAGTTCCAGGCGTTTCCGCCCACGTGCAGGTCTTTGTCCGGCGCGTCCAACGGCGCGGACTCGCGGATTGTGACGGTTTCTCCTTCCCGCTCGACACGCGCGCCGATCTGGTTGAGCAATCTGACGCAGGCCAGTATGGGATCGTTCATGAGGCAGGGCGTCAGGCTTAGCGGGGCGCCGGTCTGTGCGGCCAGAAAAAGCAGGGCGCGGGTAGGGCGGCAGGCCAGGGGGCCGGGCATGTTGAGGCATACCGCTTTAGGGGCCGGGGCCAGGTTAAAGCCTGGGCGCGCCGGAGACGGCCTGTCTTCATCCGCCGCTTCCACGGGCCTGGGGAGAAATTCCAGCTCCTGCATCAGGGCAAAGAAATGGACGCTGAGCCGATTGTCCGAGCTCACGGCGGCTGCCGCGCGTTGCCACGATGTCCGGAGAAAGCGTTCCTCGGACGGTTCGAGAAAGCCTTTTTTGTTACGCATGCGCAGGAGAAGATTATGGCGGCGCAGGAGCAGTCTCAGAATGTCCCTGTCAATGTCGCGGACGTCGTCGCGCAAGGGGCGGCGAGGTCTTTCCGGGAAGCGTGTATCCATCTTACAAGACCTGAGGAGGAGTTATCGTTGCTGACACCGCGTTCTTTAGCCTCAAACCGGGTTGTCGGCAAGGCGCAAGCCCTGCGGGACTCGAGCGATTTCATTCCAACTATCTATAATTTTACAATTTAATTTTTAATCAATTTTTGATTGAAGAGTGGATGCACACCGCTCGACCCGGATATAAGTTTATCAATGTGAAATAACTTTGTAATTTTATTTTTTCGACAGAATCCATAAAAATTTTCAAAAGGGGCTTGACGCGAAGGCACTTTGCTTGTTACTAAATGCGCAAGCCCCGCGCCCCCGTTTCAGGAGACGCGTTTGTCGGGCCGACAGGGCATCGCTTTTGTCTGTGCCCCGCTGAGTTTCAGCGATTTTGAACATTTTACAAGTTGGAGGATAACTTATGCCGACGTTTGTCGATCCGTCCAAATGCGACGGTTGCAAGGGTGGCGAAAAGACGGCCTGCATGTACATTTGTCCTAACGACCTCATGATTCTGGATCCTGAGGAAATGAAGGCCTACAATCAGGAACCTGACGCCTGTTGGGAATGTTACTCCTGCGTGAAAATCTGCCCGCAGGGCGCGATTACGGCCCGTCCCTACGCGGACTTTGCCCCCATGGGCGGCACCTGTATACCCATGCGTTCAGCCGATTCCATCATGTGGACCGTCAAGTTCCGCAGCGGCGACGTGAAACGTTTCAAATTCCCCATTCGCACAACTCCCGAAGGTTCCATCAAGCCTTATGACGGTCGCCCCGAGGGCGCCAGCCTTGATGACGAACTGCTGTTCACGGAAACGGCTCTGGTCAAACCCAAGGAAGTTCTCGGCAAGAAGTTCGACGTTGTCGAAGCTGACAAGACCGCCACCGAGAAAGAGCACGGCCGCTGAGCCGCGCGTAACCACTGTGCGATAAGGAGATACTATTATGCCTATGATTCCCGCAAAGGAAACGAACAAGGGCGTGGCGATAGCCGAGCCGGAAGTTAAAGAACATCAAGTTGATCTGCTCATCGTGGGCGGCGGCATGGGTGCTTGCGGCGCCGCTTATGAGGCCGTGCGCTGGGGCGACAAGCAGGGCCTGAAAATCATGCTCTGCGACAAGGCCGCCATGGAGCGCTCCGGCGCCGTGGCCCAGGGACTTTCCGCCATCAACACCTACCTCGGCAAAAATACCGCCGACGACTATGTGCGCATGGTCCGTACCGACCTCATGGGCCTTGTCCGCGAGGATCTGATTTTCGACGTGGGACGCCATGTGGACGATTCCGTGCATTTGTTTGAAGATTGGGGTCTGCCCTGCTGGATCAAGGAAGACGGCCATAATCTCGACGGCGCCCAAGCCAAGGCCAAAGGCAAGTCCCTGCGCAAGGGCGATGATCCCGTGCGTTCCGGTCGTTGGCAGATCATGATCAATGGTGAATCCTACAAATGCATCGTGGCGGAAGCCGCCAAAAACGCCCTGGGCGAAGCCCGCATCATGGAGCGTATCTTTATAGTCAAGCTTCTGCTCGATAAAAATGCCCCCAACCGTGTGGCCGGCGCCGTGGGATTCAATCTGCGCGCCAATGAGGTGCATATTTTCAAGGCCAACGCCATAATGGTGGCCGCCGGCGGCGCGGTGAACGTGTATCGTCCCCGCTCCACGGGCGAAGGCATGGGCCGCGCCTGGTACCCGGTGTGGAACGCCGGTTCCACGTACACCATGTGCGCACAGGTCGGCGCGGAAATGACCATGATGGAAAACCGCTTCGTGCCTGCCCGTTTCAAGGACGGCTATGGTCCCGTGGGCGCCTGGTTCCTGCTGTTCAAGGCCAAGGCCACCAACTCCAAGGGTGAGGACTATTGCGCCACCAACGCCGCCATGCTTAAACCCTACGAAGACCGCGGCTATGCCAAGGGCCATGTCATTCCCACCTGCCTGCGCAACCACATGATGCTGCGCGAAATGCGCGAAGGCCGCGGTCCCATTTACATGGCCACGGACGTAGCCCTCAACAGCACCTTCGCCAGCCTCAACGAAGAACAGCAGAAGCATCTTGAAGCCGAGGCATGGGAAGACTTCCTTGACATGTGCGTTGGTCAGGCCAACCTCTGGGCCGCCACCAACACCAAGCCGGAAGAACGCGGCTCTGAAATCATGCCGACGGAGCCGTACCTGCTCGGTTCGCACTCCGGTTGCTGCGGCATCTGGGTTTCTGGTCCGGACGAGTCCTGGGTGCCCGACGACTACAAGATCAAGGCTTCCAACGGCAAGGTATATAACCGCATGACGACTGTGGAAGGCCTGTTCACCTGCGCTGACGGCGTCGGCGCCTCCGGCCACAAGTTCTCCTCGGGTTCCCATGCCGAGGGCCGCATCGCGGGCAAGCAGATGGTTCGCTGGTGCGTGGACCACAAGGGCTACCAACCGGCCTTCAAGGAAACGGTCGAGGATCTCAAAAAGCTCATCTACCGTCCATATTACAACTATATGGAGGGCAAGGCCGCCTCGACGGATCCTGTGGTCAACCCCAATTACATTACGCCCAAGAACTTCATGATGCGCCTTGTCAAGTGCACGGATGAATACGGCGGCGGTGTCGGCACCTATTACACGACTTCCAAGAAGCTGCTTGACACCGGTTTTTACCTGCTGGGCATGCTGGAAGAAGACTCCGCCAAACTGGCGGCCCGCGACCTGCACGAATTGCTCCGTTGCTGGGAAAACTACCATCGTCTCTGGACGGTGCGTCTGCACATGCAGCATATCGCCTTCCGTGAAGAATCCCGTTATCCGGGCTTCTACTATCGGGCGGACTTCATGGGCCTTGACGACTCCAAGTGGAAGTGCTTCGTGAATTCCAAGTACGATCCCGCCACCGGCGAGACGAAGATATTCAAGAAATCCTATTATCAGATCATTCCTGATTAATCGGTGGGTACACGTTGAGAAGGGGGCGGCCGCAAGGTGGCCGCCCCCTTCTTTCCGCGGCCTTGGCCTAACACGTCCGGCCGCATGAAAATTTCGCAGGAGGATATCCAGGATGTCCAATGCCATTCTCGTCGTCGGCGGCGGCTTTGCCGGCCTTACCGCCGCCATTGAAGCGGCGGAACTGGGGCGCGACGTCTATATAGTTGAAAAGACGCCTTGGCTTGGCGGTCGCGTGGCCCAACTCAACAAATATTTCCCCAAACTTTGTCCCCCCTCCTGCGGGCTGGAAATACAATTCCAGCGCATCAGGAAGAACCCGCGCATAAAATTTTTCACGCAGGCGGAGCTCATAGGTCTTGTGGGAAGCAAAGGTGATTATACGGCAAAAATTCGTTTGACTCCCCGCAGAACTGCCCCCCACAACGTGGACTTCAGCCTTTTGGCTTCGGCGCTGACAGGGGAAGCCGACAACGAGTTTGATTTCGGTCTGTCCAAACGCAAGGCTTTATACAAGGCCATGCCTTTCGCCTTCCCGGGGCGTTACGTGCTGGACGCGAAGACACTTTCAAAATCGGACATGGCCCGCGTGGCCGGCGCCAAATTTATTGACCCCACCCAAGAGTCGCGCGATATTGATTTGAATGTCGGCGCGCTTGTGGTGGCCACCGGCTGGCGGCCGTATGACATGACGCGCCTGACGAATCTGGGGGCCGGCCGTGTGCGGAACTGCATTTCCAACATGCAGCTTGAAAGGCTCGCTTCGCCTTTCGGTCCTACCGGGGGCAAGATCGTGCGCCCCTCTGACAACTGTCCGCCCATGAACGTGGCTTTTGTCCAATGCGCCGGATCCCGGGATCAAAATCATCTCAATTATTGTTCGTATATTTGCTGCATGGCGACATTCAAGCAGTGTCTGTACCTGCTGGAACAAAATCCCAATGTCAGAATCACGATATATTATATAGACCTGCGCGCTCCCGGCCGTTACGTCAACGTGCTTGAGAAAGTCAAGGCCCAGCCCAATGTGTCGTTCGTCAAGGGCAAGGCGGCGGAAGTCGCTCAGGCGGAAGACGACAGGGTATGGCTGACGGCTGAGGACGCCGTTCGCGGCGAAAAATTGAAGCTCGTCTACGATCTTGTCGTGCTTGCGACGGGCATGCAGCCCTCGCTTGCCGGCGTAAAAGATTTTTTGCCCTTGCCCCTGGATGAAGACGGTTTTATAGCGGGCGGCGAAGAGGCCGGCATTTATGCGGCCGGCTGCGCCCGCATGCCTTTGGATGTCACGCGCGCCGCGCGGTCCGGCACGGCCGCCGCTCTGAAAGCGGTGCAAACGGTGGAAGGGAGGTAGCGGCATGGCCGAAAAAATTGGCGTCTATTTTGATGTGCAAAATATCGGCGGGGGCCTTGACGTGGAGGCTTTGGCGGCGCGAACCCGTGAGAAATGGGGAGACTTCGTTCCGATCGTCAAAGTTTGTTCTGTGCTTGCCGACGCTGTGGACGAAATCAATGCGGATATTTCCTCCCAGCAGCTGGACGGCGTGTTGCTGTGCGGGGTCTCGCCCCGCGCGGAAATCGGCGTCTATCGCGTACCCGCGCAGGTGGAGTATGTCAATCTGCGCGAACAGTGCGTGCTTTCCTACAAAAATCCCGACGGCTCCCAACCGGATTTCTCGGGGGGAGCGCCGGAACCTTTGGCCATCATGGCCGCTGACTATGTAAACATGGGCGTGGTCAAGCTGCAAAAGAGCCAGCCGCCCGATTCGGCGACCGTCTCGGGGGTGCGGCGCGTGTTGGTCATTGGCGGCGGCATTTCGGGTTTGACGGCCGCGTTGGAAGCCGCCGCGACGGGATATGAAGTGGTGCTGGTGGAAAAATCCGAGCAACTGGGCGGCGCCGCCGTCAATATTCCGGTCAGCTCGCCCCTTGTTCCCAACTGGACTGAAAAACAATCCGTCAATCTCAACATGAAAATCAGCGCGGTGGTGGGCAACCCTGACATAACCGTTTATTTGAAATCTCAAATGGAAACGCTCGGCGGGCAACCCGGCGAGTTCAAGGCCACTATTGCCGCGCCGCAGGGTCCTGTCAGCATTGACGTTGGCGCCGTGGTGCTGGCGACAGGCTGGAAGCCCCTGGACAACAAATACCTTGCGCCTATGGGCCTGGAATGCTTCGCCAATGTGGTGACCGCAGCCGAATTCGGCAAAAGGCTGCTTGCCGGCAATGTCTCGGCGCGGCGCATCGCTTTTGTGCTGGATACGACGATCGCCGAAGATGCAGCCCGCGATGCCGCCGAAGCGGCCGCGCAGCAGGCGCAGGACGGAAAAATGGCGGAGGAAGAGAAAGATGCCGGGAAATTCGTCAAGGAAGACCTGGAAAGCATCAGGCACCTCGCCTATTCCAACGCCGTGAACAGCGTCGGCATGTTGCGGCTTGCCGACAGCGTCTGCGAGCAAACGGACGACGCCACGCAAGCCTTTATCCTGTACAAGAACATGACTGTACCAGGCATACTGGAGCGTTTTTACAAAAAAATGCAGGACCGCCTCGGCGTCATGATGACCAAGGCCGATGTGACGGCAATCCGCGAGGCCGGCAATCACCTTGTCGTGGAATGCAAAAATACGCTGTTGGGTATGGATTTTGACCTTGAGGTTGATCTGGTCGTACTGCCCACAGGCATGGTACCGACGACCGCCAAGGATGCCGTGGTGCGCTTCGATTACAGGCAGGGGCCGGATTTTCCCGATCTGCAGCTCTTTGACGGTTTCACGGATTCCAACTACATATGCTTCCCGTATGAAACAAGGCGTACCGGCGTTTATGCCGCCGGTTGCGTGCGTCAGCCCATGACGATGGATGCCTGTGAGGAAGACGCCTGCGGCGCAGTACTCAAGGCGGCGCAGTGCATAGAAGCCGCCTCGCGCGGCGTGGCGGTTCATCCGCGTTCCGGCGACGCGTCATACCCTGTGTTCAATTTTGTGCGTTGTACGCAGTGCAAACGTTGCACGGAAGAATGCCCCTTCGGCGCGCTGGACGATGACGAAAAGGGAACGCCCAAACCCAATCCAGCGCGTTGCCGCCGTTGCGGCACCTGCTTCGGGGCTTGTCCTGAGCGCGTTATTTCCTTTGCCGATTACAACATTGACCAGATCGGCTCCATGATACGCGAGGTTGTCGTTCCCAAGGATTTCAGGCGGGAAGGGCCCCGCGTTCTTGTTCTGGCCTGTGAAAACGACGCCTATCCGGCTTTGGATATGGCCGGGATGCGCCGCAGAACGTGGAATCCCTATGTGCGCATCATTCCTGTGCGCTGTTTGGGATCGGTCAACGCCATTTGGGTGTCCGACGCCATGAGCAAGGGCTTTGACGGCGTGATGCTGTTGGGGTGCAAATACGGCGACGACTATCAGTGCCACTTTGTCAAAGGTTCGGAAATTTGTTCCCGCCGCAAGGAAAACATAGCCGAGACGCTGAATCGGCTCGGCGTGCAGCCCGAACGGGTGGAGCAGCTGGAAGTGGGTATTGATGAATATGACAAGGTTCCTGACCTGATAGACGGCTTTGTGAGCCGCATCATGGATATGGGCCCCAATCCGTTCAAGGGCATGTAGGAGGTTGGCTTAAATGGCACAATATACCCTTCAACCGGACATCAACTTCGTGCGGGAACTTCAGGATGCCGGAGGCGACAACCTCAAGCGGTGTTATCAATGCGCCACCTGCGCTGTCGCTTGTCCGCTCTCTCCGGCCAACGCGCCTTACCCGCGCAAGGAAATGGTCTGGGCTTCGTGGGGCTTGAAAGACAAGCTGATGAAAGACGTGGACATCTGGCTTTGCCACAACTGCGGCAACTGCTCCGATCTGTGTCCGCGCGGCGCTCGTCCGGCCGATGCGATGGCCGCGGCCCGCAACATGGTGTACAAGGATTTGACCGAACCCTCTATAATCGGCAAGTGGATGAGCGGCATCGCCGGATTGCCGTATCTTTTTCTCATTCCGGCTGCACTCTGGCTGGTTGTCTGGTCTTTGCGCGCCGCCGCCAAGGGGAGCTATTTCCCTCGCGCCGCTGACGGCCGCATTGTTTTCGGGGAAATTTTCTACGGGGATTATACCATTGACCCCATCTTCATCATTACGTTTTTCGGCGCCTGTTTCATTCTTTACCGCGGAGTGCGCAAACTCTGGGAAATGTTCAAGCCGGAAGGCAATATGCTCGTCATTGGACAGAAAAAGTCCTGGATACGTCATCTCGCCGGCGTGTTGATGGATGAGATCGTCACGCATCGCAAGTTTGACGACTGCGAAGACGGCCCGACGACGGGCAAGGCGGCGGGCAGCCGCAAGCTGGGGCACATGCTTCTGGTATACAGTTTCGTCATTTTGGCCTTTGTGACCGCTGTGGTCGCCCTCGGACACTGGGGCGGCAAAATCGTGCCGGCTATAGAGGTGCATACGCCAATGTCCCTGACCTTTCCCGTCAAAATTCTCGCCAATATCGGCGCACTGCTTATGCTTTGCGGCCTTGCGGCTCTGACGGCGAGGCGTTTGACGCAGGATCGCCTGAACCATGTCTCCAATTTTCAGGACTGGTATCTTCTGGGCATTATCTGGCTTGTGGCCTGTACAGGTATTCTGTCCCAGTGTTTCCGGCTCGCGGATGCCCTGAAGCCTGCCTTCGTGGCGTATTATTTCCATCTCGTTTTCGTCTGGATGCTTTTTGCGTATCTTCCCTGGTCAAAATTGGGGCATTTTGTTTACCGCACAGCGGCTCTTGTGTATGTTCGCATGTATGGAAGAAGTTGAGGAGGCTGCCATGTCAGATGCAGATCGTAAAGTTTTTTCTGTGGAAAGCGTTCTTGCTCTTGTGACGGGCAAGGAAGGCGCCAATACGAAAGATATCGCCGGGTACGTCACAGGACGTTCCATTGCCTGCGACTGTTGCGCGAAGGCGTCGTCGCCGTTCGCGGCCGCTTGGTTGGCGCGTCTTTATCCGAAATTCGTCGAATTGGAGTGGAAGGATGACATGACTTGGGAAACATATGTTTCCAAAGGAAGATCCCTTTTGGGAGACAATGTTTCCCTGACGCCGATGGATGGACGTGCCAAAGCCGCGACAGATCAGGCGCTGGATTATTTGGCCGATTCCTTCAAAAGTCTGCAAACCCAGACGGCGGTCGTCGCGGAGTTGGAGGCGCGCGTTCGCGTCCTTGAACCCATGGAAGCCAAGGCGGCGGCCTTGCAGAAGAAATGCGACGAGCTTGAAGCCAAAATCAAATCCATGAACGCGGATATGGGCGCGTTGCGTAAACAGGCGGCCGAGTTCCAGGGCAAGGTGGCCATCAATCACGACGAATTGATGCAGAACATCAAGAGCGCCATCAAGGACGGCCTGAAAGGCATTGTCGTTGGCGGGGAGGCAGGAGCCGCCGCCGGAGCCGTTGTCGGAACGGCGGAAAGCGCTCCCGTTGAAGAGAATGTGGTTCCGAATGATTTCGGTTTCGGAAGTTCCGGATCCAACAGTGACGGGTTTGGTTTCTGATTGTTTGCCCTCATAGTGATATAAGCACGAAAAGCCTCGCTCTGCGGGGCTTTTCGCGTTGCGGGACAAAGCCATGACTATACCTCGAATGTGCTTGCGTACGCTGGTGACCTTGTGTTGCCTAGTGTTGCTTGCCGCCTGCGGAGGCAAAAAAACTTTATACCCGCCACAGCGGATTCCTCCGGCATCCTGGATGAACACGCCCGAGGATGTTCGTGTCTTTCCCCAGGATATGAATGTTTACGCGGGCATTATCGGCCGCGACAAACTTTTGATGGGCGCGGCGGAACAACGCCGACGCGACACCGAATTCAATCGCCTATTTTTTGCTCCGTGGGACATGGTTTCAACGTCCGTTCGCCGCGCAGACGTCGTGTCTGTATTTCGCAGGCCGCGTGGCTACAAGGCTGACGGCTCGGTTTGGACGCATGGGGAATGGAATCAGATGGAGGCCAATGCCCATTTGTCAGACTTTCCTTCACAGCGTAAACAGGCCATCGTTCTGCGCGCTGCGGATTTGCGCGAATTGCCCACGCATGAACCCCGCTTCGCCAAACCAACTCCCGATTCAAGGGTTGATCCTTTTGACTATTTTCAGTATTCGCTGTTGCCTCCCGGAACGCCGTTGTTTGTAGCCCATGCAACGGCGGATGGGCTTTGGTTCTATGTGGAGTGCGCCGTGGCATCCGGTTGGGTGTACGCGTGCGATATAGCGCCGGTGGATGCGGATTTCAAGCGTGCCTATAAAACAGGGGCATATGCTGCGCTTGTGCGGGATAATGTTCGCCTGGCCGACACTCTGGCTGGGGTAGGCGCGATATTTCCGACGACATCCGGAGAAAATTCACGGAGTTTGCGTATCCTTTATCCGGTCAGGGGCGCCGGGGGCATGGCGCGGATAGACGAGATTGTCTTGGGCGACGAGGACGCGGCACTCAAGCCGTTGCCCTTTACGGCAGGCAATGCGGCGCGTGTCGGCAATGCCATGATGTCCCAGCATTACGGTTGGGGTGGAATGTTCGGCAACCGTGACTGCTCCGCGCTGATCCGCGATATCCTCGCTCCTTTCGGCATTTGGCTGCCGCGCAATTCCTCCGCGCAAGCTCGCAGGGGCATTGTTCATCCGTTAGGCGGAATGTCCGTCAAGGAAAAGGAGCATGCCGTTTTGACGCGCGGGACGCCTTTTGCCAGTTTGGTGGGCATGAAGGGACACATAATGCTTTATGTAGGCAAATATAAAGGTCGCGCCGCCGTTTTTCACAATGTCTGGGGGTTGCGCGTTGTTGAGGGCAGCGATGACAACGCCCGTTTTGTCATTGGAAGGGCTGTGGTGACGTCCCTGACTCCGGGAATGGAACTCGGGAACCTGTACAGGGATGTCACTTTGGCGGATCGTGTCGGCACATTGACAAATCTGACGGACAATGCTTATTGAAACACGTGGAAGTTCTGATAACGGAAAAGTCCGAGGGACAACGTCTTGACTTGATCCTGAGAGACAACGCGACGGAGATTTCCCGTTCCGCGTTGCGGAAGGTCATTGCGTCAGGGCACTGCCGTGTGGATGGACGCGTTGAAACACGGCCCGATTTCAGGGCAAAACGTGGGCAGCGTATCCTTGTTGACCTGCCAGGAACGCAGGCGGGCTTGAAACCAGAACCTGGCGAGCTGAATATTGTCTGGCGCGACGAATGTCTCGTCGTCTGTGACAAGCCGGCAGGTCTTACCGTGCATCCATGCCCGTCCTGTCCGGATAAAACCCTGGTGCAGCGTTTGCTGGCGCATTTCCCACAGCTTGCCGGGCAGGAGGGAATGCGGCCGGGCATTGTTCACCGCTTGGACAAGGATACCAGCGGGCTTTTGCTTGTGGCCTTGGATGAACAAACGCGCCTGGCCTTGAGTCAGGCCTTCGCCGACCACAGGGTAGGCAAGGAATATCTGGCTCTCGTCGACGGATTTCCGCCTGCCGATGGTCAGTGCGCTGCCCCGCTTGGTCGCCATCCCACAGTGAAAACCAAAATGACTGTTTTGCCGGAGAAACAGGGAGGCAGGAGCGCCCGGACACGCTGGAGGCGCATCTGGAGTACGCCGGATCAACGCGCTTCCCTGTTGACCGTGTGTATTTATACCGGACGTACGCATCAGATACGGGTGCATTTGTCGTATCTCGGGCACCCGATTCTTGGTGACAAACTATATGCCTCCAAGGCAATACAGTGCTTGGCTCCCCGCCAGATGCTCCATGCATGGCGTCTCGACTTTGAGCATCCGCATACGGGAGAATCCATGAGTTTTGTCCGTCCGCCCCCGGATGACATGGCGGCTGTCGCGCTCAATATGTCCAGGCGTATGCGGCGTCTGGTCATTGTCGGCAACCCGGGCAGTGGAAAAACAACCCTTGCGCGAGAGTTGACTGTCAGGGGAATTCCTGTTGTCAGCGCTGATGATTTGGTCAGCGGTTTGTACGCGCCGGGAAGAGAGGCCGCACAATGGCTGGAACGACGTTTGGGAGCGGATATGCTCGCCGGCGACGGTTCCGTGGACAAAGCGGCGCTTTTCGGGGTGTTGGCGCGCAATCCGGAATTTTGCCGCGAACTGGAGGAATTTGTACATCCCTGGATTCGTGACGCTGTTCAGGCCTTCTGGGACAGGCAGGAAGGGGAGGGGAACGCTTTGGCGGCAGTTGAAGTGCCCCTGTACTTTGAGTGCGGCTGGGAAAAAATTTTTTCGCCGACTCCTTTTGTTGTCGGCGTGCGTTGCCCCTTCTCCGAACGCCTTCGCCGTCTTGTGTCAGCGCGCGGCTGGACGCAGGACAAAGCTATTCTGCTGGAAAGCCGCCAATGGTCCGAGGAACGCAAGATGGCCGCTTGTGATCTTGTCGTTGACAACAACGGCGAGGGGAATAACTTGGCGCTTGAGTCTGAACGCATCATACAGGCCGTTGGGCAGCGTCAGGCGAGTTTGGAAAAAAAACAGGCCGAAAGGCTTGCCGCTCTGTGGGAATGCGGCTTGCCAAGTTTTGATTAGAGCAATTTAACTTTCATTTTATATATCCACAAGATTCAAACCAGCCTTTGGCATCTTTGGCTGTAACCATACCCAAGGCGATTCCTACCGCCGATAAAAGTTCATCGGAGGTTC
>JAISTW010000024.1 GCA_031272405.1 Desulfovibrio sp.
CTCGTGGCAGTTCCCGATGCATATGCCTTTACAACAAGAGTCCGTATTTCAGGAGATGCGGTTTTCATGCGGCTGAGTATAAATTTTTTCTATATAAAATGAAAGTTAAATTGCTCTAAGCACTATTTTATATTCGATAACATTATTTATGATATATTATACCAATGAATTGATTTATGTGCTATACTATATCTCGTTCATAGGGCAGGACAGGTGAAGTACATGTACTTCCTGCCATACGGGGTAGGTATACTACCTCCCCTTGAAAGGTGCGCCACCCATAAGCCATAATTTGGCAGGAGGCGGTTTGTGAAATGCTCCGATAACAAAAACGCTCTACTGGTCGTTCAGCAATTCCGGGCGGTACTCAAAGTGCATGTAGTCAAAGGAATGCCATTTGCCGCCCCAGATGAAGCCTTCTGACTCAAAAGCGTCCACGACGGACTGCGGCCAGTTTTGCCTGGCTTTTCCCAGGGCTTCCGGGGAGATCGGCCACTGCCAGTACGGCCCGGTTCCGACATTCAAATCTATGGCCACGCCGAAAGAGTGAGGGGAAAGTCTGCCGCTGCCGCTGACCGTCCGCCACATAAATGTGCCTTCCAAGGGGAAAATATAGTGTCGCAGGCTTGGGTCGTGTCTGACGAGATCCTGCAATTTTTCCCCCACGCGTTCCAAGGCGTCCGCCGCGCCCTGGCGGCTGTTGAAAAGCAGTTTGTGCCCCATGAAGGAAACCTCACGGCAGTTGCCGGCCGCCTCAAGCGCGTTGTTACCGTAAAGCAGGCGCAGCAGGGCTTCATTGCGCACCCTGCCGGGATCAAAGCCCGGCGGGGGAGTACGTCCGTTTACCCCGCGCGGGTAGGGTTGAACCAGGGAAGCGCACAGCGCCTGATCTTCGCTGGCCTGACCAAAGCGGTCTGACAAAACGGACGGCGGCGGGCAGCCCTCAATCGGGCTGAAAAGCAGACGGCGTTGTCCGGCGCGCAGGTACAGATTGTCGCCGGCCCATTCCAGGGTCAGGCACGCCTCCGGGTAGGCTCTGACGAAGCGTTGGGCCGTGGCTTCCATGTCGGCTCGATCCATCTTTTTTTGTCTGTCCGGCGGATTCAGGCCGTTCGTCCATTCGGACCTGTCATCCCGTCCAAATACGGGCGACGCGCTGACAGCGAGGAAAACCAGAGAAAGACAGAGCAACGGAAACGCGGCGCGTTTGCAGACGGGATTCATGGAGGGCCGCCGGAAGAATCAGGCTTTCCCCGGCTCCGTCCTGGGCTGATCGGGCAAAAAGACGGTGAGCAGACCCATCAGGGGGAGAAAGGAGCACAGGCTGTAGACCAGATCAATGCTGGTCAGGTCCGCGAGCTTGCCGAGCAAGGCCGCGCCGATGCCGCCAAGTCCGAAGGACAGGCCGAAGAACAGGCCCGCGACGGCGCCCACATGGCCAGGTGTGAGTTCCTGGGCGAAAACCACAATGGCCGAAAAGGACGAGGCCATGACAAAGCCGATAAGCGCGGCCAGAACAGCCGTGCCGCCCAAATCCATGTAGGGCAGGGCCAGGGTGAAGGGCGCGGCCCCCAGGATGGAAAACCAGATGACCGGCTTGCGCCCGAAGCGATCGCCCACCGGCCCGCCCAGGTAGCCGCCCAGGGCGATGGCGCCCAGAAACAGGAAAAGATATATCTGCGATGTCTCCACGCTCACGTCGAAACGGTTGATGAGGTAGAAAGTGAGAAAATTGGCCAGACTCACGGTGTATATCTGTTTGGAGGCCATCAGCACAAAGAGTACCGCCAGGGCGCGTTTCCACGCGGGATGCGGCGCCGCCTTTTTTTTCGTCTGTTTGTCCCGGGTCGCGGAGCGGTTTTGCCGGGTCACCCAGCGGGCGATAAAAAGGAGGGTAAGGCAGCAGGCCAGGGGAATACAGGCAAAGAGGGTAAGGGATTTTTGTCCGTGGCCCAGAACAAAGGCGGCCGCGATGAGGGGGCCGACAGCCTGGCCGAAATTGCCTCCGACCTGGAAGATCGCCTGGGCGCGGCCGAATTTGCCGTCCGCGGCCATGTAGGCCACGCGGGAAGACTCCGGATGGAAGACGGCCGAACCTGCCCCCAGCAGAACGGAACCGGCCAGCAGCCAGACATAGCCGGCGGCATAGGCCATGCAGACAAGCCCCACCACGGTGAAGGTCATGCCTGTAGGCAACAGATGCGGGCGCGGGTGCTTGTCCGTGTAAAAGCCGATGGCCGGTTGCAGGACAGAGGCGCACATCTGGTAAGCGAAGGATAAAAAACCGATCTCCGTGAAGTTCAGATCGAAATTGTCCTTGAACAGCGGGTAGAGAGCGATAACCAACGACTGCGTCGTGTCGTTGAGGCAGTGGGCCAGGCTGATCAGACCAAGCACGCGCAACGGGTTTGAGCGGGCGGTCTTGTCGTGGGCGGAAGTCATTTCCCGGGTTGGCCCGTGGCCGGCGCGTTTTTTTGTTGGGATGCGGCGCCCGGCGGGCTGAGTTGGAGCAGCTCTGGCGCCACTTCGCCGGGGCCGGGTATGGCGAAGGTTTCCGGATTCATGCTGGACCAGGCAAACCACATGGAATAGCAGCCGTAGATCTGTTTCATGGAAGCGCCCTGCATGTTGCCTTCCAGAGCCTTGCCTGTGGCGGGGTCCCACACGCTCCTGGTGGTGAGGTCAATCAGTTTTCCGTACTGCGTGGCGAACAAAAAGGGTTCGGCCCATATCTGGCGGTCAAAGACGCGCACGACATCAAGTTTTCTGTCATGTACGGCAATCAGAGCCGCTGGGCCGAGAAAAAAGTTGACCGCTCCGCGTTTTTTGACGTGAGCAATGTCTATAGCCAGCAGAAAGTTGTTGTACTCCAGGCAGAGCATGGGCGTTTTTTTTGGAAAACGCTTGTCCAGACGCTGAATGGGATACACCAGGATATCGTTGTCGTAATAGGTGCCCCGTCTCAGGTAGTTGCCGTAAGGGTCACGGCCGTAGGGCCGGTTGCCCGGAGGCATGGCCAAAACCTGCGCGTCCGGGAAGATTTTGCTCGCCGCGCCCCAGTTTGTCCAGAAAACAGGCAACATGGGCATGCCCCGGCCGAGGAGCGGCCCATCGAAAGCCATGCCGCTTTCCTGGAGCCAGAGGCTGCCGGAATTGCGGTCTATGAGCACGCTGTTGCCGTCGTAAAGTCTCCCTTCCAGGTCGAAGATGAGATTGAGTCCCTGCATTTCGGCGTTGTAGGCCATAAGTGTGCCCGTGATGGGACAGTACGTGATGGCGTAGGCGACATCGTCAATGACTTCATTGACCACCTGGTGCCAGACCAAGATGCTCTGTGGGTAAATGTGCGGGCCTGTCGGCAGGATGACGACAAAAACAGGCTCGTCCCGGCTCACGTTCAGATCGGCGTCAAGCACTCTGTCGTAACGGGGGCGATAGAGCGCCGGTATGGCGCCGTAGCTCACGCTCGTTTGCACGAGTTTGTTGCTGACGGCGGCGAGTTGTTCCAGATTTTTGGGTCTGGCTGTCGCGGATTGGGGCAGGATAAAAAAGCCGCAGAACAGGGCCAGAGCGGCAAAGAAATACGCGGACGCCGTTTTTTGCTCAGTCATTGTTGTCGGCCTCAAGGATGCTGTACAGATAATCGCGCAGGGCCTGGGGCCAGGGACGGGGGGCATGGTTCAGAAAGCCGGCCAGTTTGCTCGTATCCAGAACGGACCAGGCCGGACGTTTGGCTTTCTGGGGCCATTGCTCCGAGCTGACGGGGACGACGCGGCAACGGCAACGGCTCAGGGTGATGGCTTCCGAGGCCAGTTCCGCCCAGGTGGCCTGCCCTCCATTGACCGCGTGCCAAAGGCCGGTAGCGCGTTTTTCAGCCAAAGCGACGCTCCAATGGGCCAGATCCAGACTATAGGTGGGGGAGCCTGTCTGATCAAAAACAACCTGCACGCTTTCAGCGTGTTTGGCCTTGTCGAGAATGGTCTGCACGAAGTTTTTTCGGCCGGGCCCAAAAAGCCAGGCCGTGCGCACAACACACGTCCTTTCGGCCAGTATCTCCAGCACAGCCTGCTCTCCGGCAAGTTTTGTGCTTCCGTAGACAGAAATGGGCTTGGGCGTGTCCTGCTCGGTCCAGGCTACGTTTTTCTGTCCGGAAAAGACAAAATCCGTGCTGAAGTGTACAAGATGCCCATGTCCGAGGGATTTGAGCGTCCGGGCAAGGGCGTCGGGCAGTGTGCAGTTCAGAAGCCGGGCCTGTTCGGGCTGGGCTTCGGCTTCCTCCACCTGGGTCCAGGCCGCCGCGTTGAAGACGACGTCCGGGCCGCTCTGAGCGAGGCGATTGGTAAGAAAAGCGATGTCCGTGATGTTGCCGTCAGCCCGCCCCAGGGTTTCCACATGCCAGCCGGCCTGCGTCAACGTCCGGGTCAGGGCCTGCCCCAAAAGGCCGGTGGCGCCTCCCAGCACCAGGGCTTTGGGGGCGGCTTCTCTGACTGTTTCGGATGATCCTGGACTTTTCATGAACAGTCGGGGTGTTCAGTCGCCGCTGAACCAGTACGGTTTGAGCAGCAACAGGCCGCAGGTTTCACCTACCTCCGGGCCGGGCGTGTGGCGGCTTTTTTGCACACGCAAGTCCTGGCCGTGCACAGAGAACTGATAGTCAACGATTTCGCCAAGAAAAGATTTGCGGGTCACGGTTGCGGCAATGTGGCCCCTGGTATTGAAGTCGATTTCTGACGGGCGGCTGGCCAGCGTCAGAGTCGGATCGTCTTTTATTTGCTCCGGCGGCGTGAGCGTCGCCGGCAGAGGGGTTTTTCCGTCAAGGCTGGGTCTGCCGTCGGACAGGCGACCTGCCGTGAGAAAATTGTGCAGTCCGATAAAGCTGAACACAAACTTGTTGGCCGGCTTATTGTACACATTGAGCGGGCTGTCTATTTGCTGCACGACTCCCAGTTTCATGACCAGGATGCGGTCGGACAGAGCCATGGCTTCGGACTGATCGTGAGTGACATAGATGATGGAAAAACCGTATCTTCGCTGCAGATCTTTGATTTCAAAACGCATTTCCTCGCGCAGGTGGGGATCGAGGCTGGAGAGCGGCTCATCCAGCAACATGACATCAGGATTTATGGCCAGCGCCCGCGCCAGGGCGACACGCTGTTTGCCGCCGCCGGAGAGGTTTTCCGGACTGCTTTGGGCCACGTTGAGCAGATTTGTGGCTTGCAGCGCTTCGCGCGCGCGCGAGGCGACTTCGGAAGCTGGAAATTTGCGTATGCGCAGGGGAAAGGCCACATTTTCATAGACAGACAGGTGGGGCCAAACGGCGAAGGCCTGAAAAACCATGCCGAAATCGCGTTTTTCTGGAGGGAGATAGAAATTTTTGGCGCTTGAGGAAAGCAGACGCTCGCCCACAGAGATTTCGCCCTCGTCCAGATCCTCAAAACCGGCTACCATGCGCAGCGTTGTCGTCTTGCCGCAACCCGAGGGGCCGAGCATGGAAAAACACTCGCCCTTTTCGATGGAGAGATTGAGCTTGTTCACAGCCGTCACCTGGCCGAACTGCTTGGTGACATTGGTCAGACGCACATATGACATGTCAGCCCCGCTGGTATCTTGCGCTCACGCGGTTGATGACGGTCTGTCCGGTGATGATGAGCACCAGGGCAACCCCGGCCAGAGCCGCCGAGACGACGGTTTCCCCGTCTTCGTTCAACGTGTATATGGCAACGCCGACAGTGCGGGTGGTAGGCGCGTAGAGCATGATGGAGACGGTCAATTCTCTGAGGGAGGGCAGGAAAATGAGAAAAAAGGCCGCCAGCATGCCCGGCCGCACCAACGGCAATACAATGTCCCTCAGGGTTTGCCACATGGTCGCCCCGCAGGCGCGAGCGGCTTCCATCAGGGAATCATGCACCTGCTCCAGCGCGGCGGAATTGGCTTTGAGCGAAAAGGCCATATAGCGGGCGATATAGGCCACCAGAATGATCCAGACGGTGTTGTACAGATTGACGCCGTATTTGCCGCTCCAGGCCAGGATAACGCCCAGCGCGATGACCGAGCCCGGCACGGAGAAGGGCAGCATGCCGAGAAATTCGAGAATTCCCTTGCCCCGGACTTTCATCTTGACAATGACATAGGAAATCATCACGCCGGCGAACATGGTGATGAAGGCGGCCGACAACCCAAGGGTGACGCTGTTGAAAATGGCGTCCTTGGTGATTTGGTATTCAAAAAGAATGAACTTGTAGTTGTCCAGGGAGAGATTTTCAGGGGTGAAAGGCAGTCCGTAGGTTTTCAGGCCGCCTACAAGGAAGATCACCACTGTGGGCAACACGATGGTAAAGCCGATGTAGGCCAGGCAGAAAATCAGCAACGGCCAGCGCAGGGCGCGCAATTTGAGTTCCACCGGCCGAAAGCTCTTGCCGGCAATGATCTGGTACCGCCCGCGTCCGAGCACTTTGCCCTGCAGCCAGATAATGAAGGCGGCGGAAACAACCAGCACCGAGGCCAGCACCGTGCCTGTGCGTATGGAGGCGAAACTGCCCGCGCTTTCGTGTATGCGTTCGTAAATGAGCGTCGGGATGTTGTAAATGCCGTTCTCTATGCCCAACACCGCTACCGTGCCGAAGTGGGCCATGGAGTAAAGCATGATGAGCAGCGAGCCCGAGAGTATGCTCGGCAGCACCAGCGGGATGGTTATCTTGCGGGTGATGGTGAACAGCCCTGCCCCGGAAATGCGGGCGGACTCCTCCAGCGTGGGGTCCATACGCTCCAGCGCTCCGCAGACCTGGATAAAAACAAAGGGGAAAAGATACATCACTTCCACAGCCATGATGCCGAGATAGCTGTATATATTGAAGACGGGCTCTTCAAGCCCGAACGTGTCCATGAAGAAACGGTTTATGTAGCCGGCTCTCGGGGAGAGCAACATTTTCCAGGCCAGAGCGCCTATGAAGGACGGCAGCATAAAGGGCACCAGAAACATGCCGCGCATGAATTTTTTGAAGGGCAAGTCCGTGCGCGTGACCAGCCAGGCGAAAAAGGTGCCCACAATGGTGCTGCCTATCGTTGTGCCCGAAGCGATGAAAACGGAATTGAGCAGAGCCTGATAGGTTTCTTGCTCGCTCAACACGGCGACGACGTCAGTCAGGTTGAATTTGCCGTTGGCCCAAAACGCGTTGAGAAAAATAAGCAGCACCGGAACCGCGACAACAATGACCAGGATCGCTATGGACAGGCCGAGTATGAAATGGGCGGCGCCAAAGCCGCTTTTGCGGGACGCGCTCATGATCCGGCCCCCCGTGATCCTCCTCCGGCGGACACGTTGTCCGCAGGCGCGTCAAACCAGTGCAGATTGTGAAAACTGAGGGCGCAGGCGTCCCCTTCCTTGAACATGCGGTTTCTGTCCAGGGCTTCGTGGGTGTCCACGCTGACGCGCAGGGAGTGACCGTCAAGGTCTACCAGGTAGTCCATGACCGGCCCCAGAAAACTGGACCGGCGCACTTTGCCGGACAGGCATGGACTGCCGGCCGGGGCCTCGTGGTCAATGCATACGTCAGTGGGGCGGAAGCCGGCCAACTTGTTCGCCCCGGGCGGGCAGGCGTTTTCCGCCGCGGGCAGGGGTTGGCTGCCCACAAGGCATATCCCGCCTTCATTGCGCACCGGCAACAAGTTGGCCACGCCCATAAAATTGAAAACAAAAAGGTCGGCCGGCTGTTCAAAGATTTCCACCGGGCTGCCGGTCTGGCGCAACCCTCCGTTTTCATCCAGAATGGCCAATCTGTCGGACAGAGCCAGGGCGATTTCCTGATCGTGGGTGACATAGAGCACGGTGACATTGAGTTTGTGCTGGAGTTCCTTGATTTCAAAACGCATTTCCTCGCGCAGGTTGGCGTCCAGGTTGGAAAGAGGTTCGTCCAGCAACAGCAGCGCCGGTTTGGCCACCAGCGCTCTGGCCAGAGCCACCCGCTGCTGCTGGCCGCCCGAAAGCTCCGACGGCAGACGTTTTTCCAGTCCTGCCATATTGACCAGGGTTATGCTTTCCATCGCCCTGTCCTGTATCGTCTGTCGGGGCAGGCCAGCCAGTTTGAGCGGATAGGCCACATTGTCGAAAACGCTCAAATGCGGCCATACGGCGTAGTCCTGGAAGACAACGCCGAGGCCGCGTTGTTCCGGAGGCAGGTGTATGCCTTTGTCCGCCTGGCTGACCACGGCGTCTCCTATGCGGATAGTGCCGGCGTCCGGCGTCTCAAAGCCGGCGATCAGGCGCAGGAGCACAGTTTTGCCGCATCCGGAAGGCCCCAGCAGGGTAAAACATTCGCCGTGCTCAATGCGTAATGAAAAGTTGTCGAGAACCTGGTGGTTCCCGTAATGTTTGGAAACGTCCTGCACAAGGATTGTCGCCATGTTGCGCTCGCCGTGGGATGTTACTTTTTTTGCAGCGTGTCCACGAATTTTTTGACGGTGCTCTCTTTTTTGGCCATCATTTCCGGGTAATTGATTTTGATGGAGCGCTTGAGGGCCTCGGACGGCTGGGGCAGACCGTATTTGGACGGCATGCTGACATCGTCGCGCGCGGGCAGGGTGCCTTCCTCGGCGATGAGGGTTTGCGCTTCCTTGGAAAGCAGGTAGTCCACAAATTTTTTGGCGGACTCCATATTGGTCGCGTTTTTGATGATGGCCACAGGACTCGGCGCTATAAGCATTTCAGGAGGGTAGACAAGGGCCAGTGGAGCGCCCTTGGCGATTTTGTCGTTGGCTATATAGTCCACAGCCAGGGATGCCGCAAGTTCGCCGGAGGCCGTGTCGTCGACCACCTGGCCGGATCCTTTGCCTATTCTGGCCTTGTTGGCGGCCAGTTTATCGAAAAATCCCCAGCCGAACTGTTTTTCCAGCAGAGCCACGCTCATGTATGCCGTTCCGGAAAGGGCCGGATTGGCGATGCCGAAGGCGTTTTTGTAGGGCGGCGTGAAAAGATCATCCCAGGCGCGGGGAGGATTTTTAATGGACTTCGTGTTGTAGGCTATGCCCAGCGTTCCGAGGCGCGCCGCCGCGAAATGGCCGTCATAGTCATTGAACGGGTTGAGATAGTTGGGGTCTTTTGTCGCCTGGGAGACGTATTTTTCCAGTTTGCCCTCTTCCTTCATTTTGTAGAAATCGGGGACCTCGCTCGTCCAGAGCACATCCGCCAGAATTTTGCCGCTCTCGTGTTCGGCGGCAATTTTGGCCATGAGTTTGCCCGCGCCGGCCGATTGGTAATCCATTTTGATATCAGGGTATTTTTTGATGAAGCCGTCCCTGATGCGGCCGATGAGGGATTCCTTCATGGATGTGTAGACGATAAGGGACTGGCTGGCGGCTTCAGCGGCAAGGCCCAGCATGAAAACAGCAGCGAGCATGAGTGTGATCAAACGGTTGCGCATGGTTGTCTCCTCGGGGATGGCGTTTATCCGGATTGCCCGCCAGCGTGTTCTGGCGACTCCATTTGTTTGAGTGATTGTTGCGCCTGTTTCTTGCGAAAGTCAACAACCCGAACGGGAAGTTTCAGGGCTTTTCAGGCATTGCCTTGCGCGTGTTTGTTTTTGCTTATCCAGGCGTGGAATTCCTTCAGAAAAGCAGCGAGGTAAGAGCGCGTTCTCTCTGTGCCGATGCCGCCGTCCTGCGCGAAAAAATCCTGCGTATACTGCAAATATATTTCAGGGCGCGTCATTTGGACAAAACCCAAAAAACCCAATACTGAGCGCAAATGGGCCTGACACACGGCCGTCCCCACCGCGCCCGGGCTCATGCCCAAGCTCGCGACGCATTTACCTGTCCATACGCCTTTGCCGTAGGGGCGGCTTCCCCAGTCCAGCGCGTTTTTGAGCACGGCCGGGAAACTGCGGTTGTATTCAGGCGTGACGATGAGTACGCCGTCGGCGTCAGTCACGCTTTTTTTCATGGCCGTGACGGAGGCCGGGAGATCGTTTTCCAGGTCTTCGTTGAAGAAGGGAATGTCATGCAAGTTGACGAAATTGAAATGGAACTGCTCCCGGCACAGCATCTCCAGAGCCTCAGCCAGTTTTCTGTTGAGGGAATTCTTGCGCAGAGAGGGAACGATAACAGCCAGAGTGTACATGAGGATTACCTTTTTTTATTGTTGACGCTGAACGGTGTTTTTTCTAACAATCCGCATGCGGGGAGCATAACAGCAAAAAAGGCGATTGTCACCTTGCCTGTCGTGCCGAACATTGACCGGCATCTCCGACAATAATACACTGGCTCCAATATCGGCGGTCAACACGGGTGAAATCACGGGAAAACTGACGGCGTGGATTCATTTGTCTTTTTTGTGGTGCTCGGCTCGGCGGTGTTGCATGCCGCATGGAATGCCATCGCCAAGGGCGGTTCGGACCAGCTTGTCGAGACGTCCATCATCGCGGCCGGGGCCGGGTTTGCCGTCATTCCGGCATTGCTGTTTCTGCCTCCGCCGCTTCCGGAAAGCAGGATATATCTTTTCGGCTCGCTGTTCTGTCACTTTTTCTATTACCTGTTCATTGCCCTCGCCTATCGCAGGGTGGACATGAGCTACGCATACACCATCATGCGCGGGGCCGCTCCTTTGTTCACAGCTCTTGTTTCCGTGTGCGTGTTGCGTGAGGCGCTTTCCCCCGGCGGATGGGCGGGCGTTTTACTGCTCAGTTTCGGTGTTCTCGCGCTCACCGCCGACGCGGCGCGGCGCGGCGCGTTCAGCGGAAAGGCCACGCTTTTCGCGCTGGCCAACGCTTTCGTGATCATGGGCTACAGCATTGTGGATGGGCATGGGGTGCGCGTTTCAGGCCACACTCTGTCCTACATCTGCTGGATGTTCTTTTGCAACATTTTCCCCATCACCCTCTATGCCCTCATCGCGCGCCGGAGCGGCTACTTCCGTTACGTCAAAACGCGCTGGCGACAGGGCCTGTGCGGCGGCGCGTGCAGCATGGCGGCCTATGGTCTCGCCCTGTGGGGCATGACCCGCGCCCCCGTGGCCATGGTCACCGCCCTGCGGGAGACCTCCGTAGTCTTCGGCGTGGTTTTCGCCGCCATCTTTCTGAAAGAAAAACTCACCTCCGCCCGAATCGCGGCTGTTGTTCTCGTCCTTGCCGGCGCCATCGCCATGCGGATATAGTTTTTATATCAGACCGGCCTTGAGCCGTCCTTCAAAGTAGGCTATGGTTTCGGCAAGGCCGTCTCTGAGGGGGACAGCCGGTTCCCATCCGAGTTTTTTCCGGGCCAGGCTTATGTCAGGCCGGCGTTGCCTTGGGTCGTCGTTGGGCAGGGGCTTGTGTATGATGGCGGAACGGCTGCCCGTGAGCTCCAGCACTTGCCCGGCCAGGTCGCTTATGGAAAATTCGCCCGGATTGCCCATGTTCATGGGGCCGATGAAGTCCTCCGGCGAGGCCATGAACAATATCATGCAGTCAATGAGGTCATTCACGTAACAGAAAGAGCGTGTTTGACGGCCGTCGCCGTAAATGGTGATGGGCT
The DNA here is from genome assembly GCA_031272405.1 of Desulfovibrio sp. Lineage (GTDB taxonomy): Bacteria > Desulfobacterota > Desulfovibrionia > Desulfovibrionales > Desulfovibrionaceae > Desulfovibrio. Next base: position 11,503 of record JAISTW010000024.1, read on the forward strand.
CGTTCTTCAGGGCCTGGACTATGAAGTTGGAGACGACGCGACCGTCGTTGGGATGCATCCTTGGTCCGTATGTGTTGAAGATGCGGCCGACCTTTATGGGGAGGCCGCTTTGCCGCCAATAGGCGAAAAAGAGAGATTCGGCGCAGCGCTTTCCCTCGTCGTAGCAGGAGCGTATGCCATTGGGGTTGACGTGTCCCCAATAGTCTTCCGTCTGCGGGTGCACTTCGGGGTCTCCGTAGACCTCGCTGGTGGATGCCTGCCAGATGCGCGCCTTGAGCCGTTTGGCAAGGCCGAGCATATTGATGGCCCCATGCACGCAGGTTTTGATGGTTTGCACGGGATCGTGCTGGTAGTGGACAGGAGAGGCCGGGCAGGCCAGATTATATATCTCGTCTACTTCCACATAAAGAGGGAAGGTAACGTCGTGGCGGATGAGTTCAAAGCGCCTGTCATCCATGAGGTGTTCCACATTGGAGCGCGCGCTGGAAAAGAAATTGTCCACGCAGAGAACCTCGTGCCCGGCCTCAAGCAGGCGCTCGCAGAGGTGGGAACCCAAAAAGCCGGAACCGCCGGTTACAAGCACGCGTTTTCTGGTATGCATGGTTTCCTCCTGTGTTTGTTCGGGCACTGGCCGATATGTCAGCCTTGGCTGACGGGCGTATAGTCCATGGTGCGCTGTACCGGGGTAAAACCGGCCGCCCGGATGATTTTGTGTATCTCCTCGCGGTTGAGACGGTAGGATACCCCGGCGGCGGCCACGACATTTTCCTCAATCATCAGGGAGCCAAAGTCATTGGCGCCGTAAAAAAGGGCCAATTGAGCCGTCTGTGGCCCCATCGTCACCCAGGATGCCTGAATATTCGGCACGTTGTCGAGAACCAGCCGGGAGACGGCAAGCAGCCTCAAATAGGCCGGCGCGGGCAGGGGGAGCCGGGAGATTTTGGTGTTTGCCGGCTGGAATGTCCAGGGGATGAAGGCGGTGAAGCCTCCGGAGCGATCCTGCAGGGCGCGCACGGCAAAGAGGTGGTCCAAACGGTGTTCCGGAGCTTCCTCATGACCGAACATCATGGTGGCTGTGGAGCGCAACCCGAGTTTGTGCGCTTCCTCCATAACGAACAACCACTCGTCGGCGGAACATTTGTTGGGGGAAACCCTTCGTCTGATCTCATTGTGCAGAATTTCCGCCCCGCCGCCAGGCAGGGAGCGAAGGCCGGCTGCCTTGAGCCGGGAGAGCACTTCCGGGACAGGCAGGTTGAACTTCCGCGACCAGAAAAATATTTCCGGCGGCGAAAAGGCGTGAATATGGAGATCGGGCCATGTCGCGCTCAGCCAGCGCAGCAGATCTTCGTACCATTCCAGGGGCAGATCGGGATGGTGACCGCCCTGCAACAATATTTGCGTACCGCCCAGAGTCAGCATTTCTTCGATCTTTCGCCGCATTTCCTCCCGGCTGACGACATAGCCGCTTTCGCTTTCAGGAGCGTGGAAAAAGGCGCAGAATCGGCAGCCACACACGCATATGTTGGAATAGTTGATGTTGCGGTCTCCAACGTAAGTCACCACCGGCTCCGGATGCAGGCGCATACGCGCGGCATGGGCCAAAGCTGCCAGGGTGTGCAGACTGGCCTTGTAATACAGCATGTCGGCGGCGTTTCGGTCAAGGCGTTCCCCGCGCGACGCAATCCGGGCCGCCTCAAGCGTATCGGCGTTTTCTTCGAGGGGACTGTGGGCGGGGTCAAAAAGCATGATCCGCCTCGGAAAGCCCGGGGGCAAGGTTTTCGAAAACGGCGTTGCGACGCACGGGCCTGAATCCCGAACAGCGTATCATGGCTTCCAGTTCCCCGATTGTCAGCCCTTGAGAGGACTCGGCGCCGGCCATGTGGCCGATGCGTTCCTCGACAATGGTTCCGTCCAGATCGTCAGCGCCGTACCAGAGGGCTGTTTGCGCCGTCTTTGCCCCCATCATTATCCAATAGGCCTTGATGTGGGGAATATTGTCCAGCATCATGCGTGCGACGGCGACGGTGCGCAGTTGATCCAGGCCGCGTTGCGGCCCGGCTTTGTCTTCTGGCAGCACCAGGGCGCTGTTTTTTGTCAGGAAAGGCAGAGGAATAAAACAGGTGAATCCGCCGCTTTGGTCCTGTTGCTCGCGCAGACGGCACAGGTGATCCACGCGCTGGGCAAAGGTTTCCAAATGGCCGAAAAGCATGGTGCAGTTTGTTTTTATGCCCAGCGAGTGAGCCTCGGCAGAAATGCGGAGCCAGGCGGCGGCATCGGCCTTGCGTGGACATATTTTTTTGCGCAATGTGTCGTCGAAAATTTCCGCCCCGCCGCCGGGCATCATGACGAGGCCGACGGCCTTAAGCCGTTTGAGCGTTTCCAGGGTGCTTATGCCTTCAAGATTGGCCAGATGCGCTATCTCCACCGGAGTGAAGGCCTTGATCGGGATGTTGGGGTTATATGCCCGCACGGTCCGGAAAACGTCCTCAAACCAGGTCAGAGACAGGGATGGATGGCAACCGCCCACAAAGTGCATTTCGTCCAGATGCAGCGGGCTCTGATCCACAGCGCGCAAACGCGACAAAATATCCTCTTTGCTCAGGACAAAAGCGCCCGGCTCGTCTTCCCCGCTGCGGCGGAAGGCGCAAAAAACGCAATCGTTGACGCAGATGTTGCTGTAATTGATTTGCCTGTTGACCACATAAAAAACCGCGTCTTTGTGCAGACGCGCGCGGACGTGCATGGCCAGCGCCCCCAGGGCGGTGCTGTCCGGGCAGGCGAAAAGGGACAGCCCGTCGTCATAACTCAGTCTGCGGCCGGCAAGGACTTTGTCGTATATGGAAGAAAGACCGAGTTTGGCATAGCAGCGCGCGTCAAGCATCTGAAATTTCCTGTGCGGCGGCGACGCACGGACGCCGCGCCGATTTTGCTTTCTTACCCCTGTTCAGCCCGTTCTGTCAACGCGCCGGTTGATCTGCCCCGCGGAATGCATAGCGCCTGCTTGTCATGGCCGGAGCGACAGGTTAGACTGTTCGGCGCATGTCCAGTCTCACCCAGATAAAAGCCTCTGCCGGCTCGGGCAAAACATATGCCCTCATCCAGAATTTTTTGAACTTGCTTCTGGACTGTTCTCCTTCGGGATATTTGCCGACCGGCATCGTGTCTCCAGCCTGTTCGCTCGCGCCAAACTCCCTGATGAGGGCGAACGCGTCGTCCGACCTCGACAATATCCTGGCCGTCACCTTCACCAACGCGGCCGCCAACGAAATGCGCGATCGCGTCCTTGGCAACCTCAAGACAGCCGCTCTGGGCATGTCTCCCTCCATCCCGGTGGAAGGACTCTCGCGGGATGTCGCCGAACAGTGGACAGATGCCATCCTCCAGGATTTCAACTCCCTCAATATCCGCACCATTGACAGTCTGCTGCTCCGCATCGTGTATGCGGCCGCCCTTGAACTTGGTCTGCATCCGGACTTTGCGCCTGTCTTCGACACCCGCGAAGCCATTGAACCCTATCTGGACGTATTCATGGAGAGAGCTTGGCAGGGCGATGTTCTTGCCGGCGACATGGTGAAGAATATCTGCTCTGTCCTTGTGCGGCACGAACAGGTCAAAGGATTCTGCGACAACAACTCGTTGCTGGACGCCGTCACCATGATGCTGGACGCTGTTCTTAAGGGCAAACTGCATGACCTGACTCCGCCCGAACTGCTGGAGGCGCGTCTGAAAACAATAGAACGCGAAGCGCCGGCAGCGGCTACGGCTTTCCTCAACCGTGTCGAAGAGGCGGGCATGACCGGCGACCTGCACAAAAATTCCTTGGCGGCTCTGTTCCGTCTTGGCGCGGGTGACAGAAAATGCCCCACGACATATCTGACAAAAGAACATTGTGAAGATATGTTCCGTAAGAACATACACATACCGGACTCCGTCCGGACGGCCTTCGACGCGTTTGCTCTCATGGCCCCCCGCTGGGGCCATGAAAGAGCGCTGTTGGCCCACGCCGTTGGCAATTACGGCCTTGCGGATTTGGCCCGCATTTTGGTGGAGGCGTTTCGACTGAACATGCGTCAGGATGGCCTGCTCCCCATAATCCTTGTTCCGGAACTCGCACGTAAAGCCCTTGAGGCAGAAAACGGTGTGCCGGATATGCTCTGCCGCCTGGGGAATCTGTTTACCCATTTTCTGCTCGACGAATTCCAGGACACAAACCGCGAACAATGGGCCGCCATGCGTCCGCTGGTGGAAGAGGCGCTTGCGCGCGGTGGTTCCCTGACCTGCGTGGGAGACGGCAAACAGTCCATTTACGGGTGGCGGGACGCCGATCCGGAACTTTTCGCCGTTGTCTTTCAGGATAAAGGCCTTCTGCGCATCGCCGGCGAACCCTTCATCCGGATTCTGCCGTATAACTGGCGCAGCCGACCGGCCATCATCTCCTTCAACAACGCCCTGTTCGGCGCCTTGGCCCTGAAGGGCGTGGCCGAGGCCGTGATGGCGCGTCTGCTGGGGGAAGATGAGTCATCGGACAGCGTCGCTGCCCAGGCAGAGCTACTCAGGCAAAATTTCTCCGGCTGTGAACAAAAAAGTCCGAAATCAGACGAAATCAACGGCGAAAGCGGTTTTGTCCGAATAGAGACACTTGTCTCAGAAGAAAAAAAAGAGACTTTCGACCTGCTCTTTCTGGAACGTTGTCGGGATTTGCTGCGGGAAGTGCATGAACGCAGGCCTTGGAGCGATATACTCGTGCTGGTGCGCGGCAATGAGCAAGCTGGAATGATCACCGAACGCTGTCTGGAGGAAAATATCCCCGTCGTCACGGAAAACAGCCTCCTGCTGGCCGAACACTGTTTGATTCGGCAAACCATCGCTTTCTTGCGTTTTCTGGACAAACCCGACGACATCGCTTTCTGGACCGTTATCAGCGGCAGGGTGTTTTCCCCAATCCTCGACCGGGAAGGGATTACGCCGCGCAAACTGGAGGATTTTCTGTTCGCGAGGGCGCGGCATACGAGTCTTTCCGCCCAGTTCGCCGTTCTCTGGCCGAGCGTCTGGGGCGTGCTGGAATTCTTTAAGGAACAGGCCGGGCTGCTCGGCATCTACGATTTGGTCCATGAATGGTACGCTCGTATGTCCCTGGAAGAGCGTTTTCCACAGGCTGTCCCCTTTGTCCAACGTTTTCTGGAAACGCTTTTCACGGCGGAGAACAAGGGAGTGGCCTCAATTTCCGAATTTCTCCGTTTATGGGAACGGGCGCGGCTGGAAGAAAAACTGCCTCAGCCGGAAAATATGGATGCCGTGCGCGTTATGACCATACATAAGGCCAAGGGGCTGGAAGCGCCCGTGGTTATTGTAGCCGGCGCCAATTACACGACTAGGGACAGAATTTGTCCGACTCTCCGCGTTTTCGACGATCTGCGCCTCGTCGTCTCCAACGGATCCCTGCTGGCGCCGGAGGCGCGGCAGGAAGAGCGGGGCAGACAGGCTTTGGAAAACATAAATCTGCTTTACGTCGCTCTGACCAGAGCCCGGGAAGAACTGTACGTGTTCGTGGAACAGCGCAAGAGACAAAAGAGAGGCGTTGGCGATGTGTTGCCCTATCTGGCGCAAGCGGCCGGGTATGACAGCCCGGACATGAGCCTGGGAACTGTCCCTGCCCCGCGGCTTCGGCTGGAAGGGCAACCGGAACAAACGACGGAAGCTCTCGTTCACGGCTTGCCCGTCAAGGCAGAATCCCGGCCTGAAGAACCCGTTGTCCGGATTGAGGACGAAGCCGGTGAATCCCATCTCTATCTGGAGACGGGCCAGCGTACGCCTTTTTTGCTTTTCTCTTGGCGCAAACCATTTCTACCCGCCCTGAAGCGCGTTTTGGACGATTTCGCCGACGAAAAAACCGCTCGGGCATTGGTGCTGTTGCCCAACAACAGGCCTCGGCGCTGGCTCCGCCGCCTGTATGAAATCGAGCGCCGGATGCCGCCCCGAATGCTTACCATTGAAGAAGCTGTCCGTTTGACCCACGCCCATGCCAGAGGGCGGATCAGGCGCGCAGCCAATCCCGGTAAACCGGTCAATCCCGTCAAAAGGCTCAACCATCTTGACCGGGCGGCGCTGCTGCGCGACTGCGTTCGCCGTGTTGGGGAACACGACCCGGTCTTGGGAGCGCACTTCGCCCATATGAGCATTACGGAATTTTTCCCCTGGGGACAGCGTTTGGGTGAAATTCTTGAGGAAATGCTCATTTGTCAGGCGACAGAGCAGAATGCGACCGGCATGGACGTCGAAGTTGGCCCGCACGCGGCGGCTCTGTTGGGTAGCCTGGGCACATTGTTCCATGCCTACCGCGACGCGCTGGAGCAAGGCGGATGGACAACTCCCGGGCTGGATCACGCCGTGGCGGCCGGAACAGACCCGCCCTCCAGTCTGTTGCCAGGACCGGAGCGCATCGTGTTCATAGCCGGTTTTTACCTGCCGGCTCGCACGGAAGACGCCTTCCTGCGCAAACTCTGGCAGGCCGGAGCTCATGTTTGTTTGCATACGGATCCATATCTCGAACATTTCGCATGCGCGGAACACAAACGCTGGATGCGGCGCTGGCACGCCGTTGGTCAGCGCGTTGAAGAAGATGAAACCTCTGATATCCCCGTTGTACGTTTTTTCCGCGGGCATGACGTTCATTCCCAACTGGCCCGCCTTCGGGAATGCCTGCAGAGCACATCCGGTTCAACAGTCATCGTGCCGGGGGACAACGCCATATTGTCGCCCCTATTGCGCAGCTTGCCGGAGCGCGACGTCAACATTTCCATGGGGCGGCCTCTGGCTCGCTCGCCACTGTGTCTGCTTGTTGAAAACCTCTTGCGCATGCAGGCCAACAGTTTTGAGGGGCATCTCTTTTACTGGCGAGATATGTTGCGTTGTCTGCAACACCCATACCTGAAGCGTCTGCGCCTGGTGGATAATCCTGGCGAAGTTCGCTCGGATGACGTAACTCGAAACAAACTCCACAGCGCTCTTCAACTGCTCTGCGCGCGCGTCAGGACAGGATCGCGTTTCGTCAGCCCTGAAGATCTGATCCGGGAGTCCAGCCCGCAAATGAGTCCCGCCGAAATCCGCATGCTCGCCGAAACCCTGCGTACCCTGTTCATTCCCCTTATGGGCATGACGACAACGGCCCAAGCCGCCGATTGGCTGGAGAACCTCTGCCGCCACATTGAGGAACACGGCGGCGAACCGGATGTGCGGGACGTACGCCGGCTGCGCCGTGCCGTCATTCCACCTCTGAGCGGGAACAGACTCAGGGATGAAGCCTTCCCCCAGAACACGCTGTTTGCCATTGTACGGGAATTGATACAAAAAGAACGCATCCCTTTTGAAGATGAGCGGTTCACTGATATACAGATTTTGGGCATGCTGGAAACGCGACTCCTGCATTTTGAACGGGTTTTTATAGTGCAGGCCACGGATGCCTGCCTGCCCGGCAGTCCGCCCCACGACACCTTGTTGCCGGAATCCCTTCGGCAGGCCTTGGGCCTGCCGGACGCCGCGCGCCGGGAAAACATGGTCGCACACACCCTGTACCGGCTCTGCGCTGGCGCGGGAGAAGCGTATTTTCTCTGGCAGGAGGGCGGCGGCGCCTCGACCATTATGGACGGCAAGCACGAACGCAGCCGTTTTGTGGAGCAGTTTATCTGGCAGGAGGAACGCCGGAGAGGACAGATTTTGACGCCCGGCGTCCCTCCCCTGTTTGTCGCCCGGCGCCGGGCGCGGCCTGAAGCGAAGGTTTTTCGGGAGATGGAATGCGGCGACGCCGCGCGCGTCGTCCTGAACGAACTTTTGCGCAAGGGGGTGTCGGCCAGCCTGCTGGACGGTTATTTGCGCTGTCCGCTTGCCTTTGCCTACAGATGCCTGTGCGGGCTTGGCAGGCCGGAAGAGATGCTTGAGGGAGATGATCCCCCGGCTGTGGGATACTGTCTCCACAACACGTTACGGGATATCTACAGCCCGTACGTCGGGAAAACATTTCTGCCTGCGGAAAGCATCAGTTTGACAGCGCTGCGTCACGCTCTGGAGCGCGCCATGGACAAAGACAACCTGCGCGACAAGCTCCCTCCTGCCGCCTGCGCCATACTTAGGGCCGCGGGCGAACACCGGCTTTGGCGCTACATACGGGCCCAGAAACATCCCATCACTGTTCTGGCTCTGGAAGAGCCGGCACAGGCCGCAGTATCCCTGGCAAACCCATCGGGCGTTTGGCCCGGTGGCCAAACTTCAGACATTCCGTTACGCGGAGTACTGGACAGGCTGGAGCGCCGGGACGGTCTGCTCTATGTGCTGGATTACAAGAGCGGCGGCGCTGCTGTCCCCAAGGCGGATTTCTGGAATGACGGGGATTTTTTCGCCTTGACGGCGGCTCTTGGCGCGGACTGGGAAGCGGAGAACGCCGCGGTGTTTTTGAATCGGTTGCGCGCCGACCTGCGTTCTTTGCAGCTGCCCTGCTATGTGCGCCTGTTGGCGGAGACGCGCCTCGCCGAAGACATAGGCGGCGCGGCCTTCGTGCTGCTCAGGGAAGACGGCAGGCACGCGCCGCTCTATACGGCCGACGGTGCCGACGAGCGTCGGGCCGGAGTTCAAGCCTGCGCCGATCTGTTGAGGGCGACGATCAATCATTTGGCCCATGTGGAAAAATTTGAGCCCTTGCCCGGCAGGCAGTGCGACTATTGCGACTTTATTGATTTGTGTCGGTAAGTTGAAAAATAATGTTAAAATATTCCAATTTGTTATCATACCGTCCGGACATTGACGGCTTGCGGGCGCTGGCCGTTGTCGGCTATCGCGCCTTACCAGGACTACAATCACCTGTCCACAGCCGGAAGCGAATTTCTGGCCGAGCGCGTCCTCGGAACTGTTTTGGCGAATGGCGGGGACGCACAGGTGTCGAACCTGCCGCAGACCGCAAAGCCTGCCACCGGTTTTGAAGACCGGGCGCCACACCGGTGACGAAACGTCCCCACTGCGAAAGATATACTCGCATCCCCGCCGTCAGGCAAGAGGTAATTTTCGCGTCCGCCCTGTTTCAGAAATGCGCGTTGAAAAAATACAGGCAGAAAGACCACAGCGTCCCGCCGATCAGGAACAGGGCCGTTGGGAGCGCGAGGCGGCGCAACATGGCCGGCAGACTGATGGAAAAGTATTCACCGGTCACCACAAGACACACATGCACCGGCGAGAGCAGTTGTCCGCAATTGCCGGCCACAGTGGCCAGGACGATCAGCGGCGCCGTATACGGGGAAAGGCCCGGCGTGGTGTGCAACACCCCAAGGAGGATGGGGAAACACATGCCCACATAACCCACCATTACGCCTGCCAGCACGCCGCAAAGCAACGGCACGGCGATAAAGGTCAGCGCGACGAGCGGAACCGTGACGCCGATATGGTTGAAGGCATCCACAATGCCGGCCGCCCGAACGACGTCCTTGAAGACGAACAGCGCCAGCAGGAGCAGCATCATCCGCGCCATGCCGCGGTTGAAGGCGGTGGCGTGCAGGGGTTCGGACAGATCGCGGCGTCCCTGCCACAGGGCTGTGCCTGTTCCTAGGGTCAAAGCCACAGAAAAGGCGGCCTGTCCGGGGAGATTGGGGAACAGCCTGTCAAAAACAAGGCCGAAGACGCCCGCGCCGACCAAAGTGACCACCACCGGCAGAGCGTTCAGCAGGGCGGCGAAGAGACTTTCATCTGTCTCCTGTTTTTGGGACGCGTCGGACGCGGTGTGAAGCTCGACCGAATTCTCAATGTTGCGCAGATAAAAAAAACAGCCCAGGCCGAGCGACATAAACACCAGGGGGAAAGTATAGCGCCAGTACAGGGTCAAGGGTATCTGCAACAGGGAGCAGATGAGCGCATACCCTGGGTAAAGCGGCCAGGCCAGTTCCCAGATGTGGCGAAACCAGTAGTTGATGAGAGCTTTCCTGCGTTCGGATATCCCCGTTCCCTCAGCGGCGGTACGTACCATGGGGCAGGAGAAAAGCGCGCCGCCGGGCATGGGTAAAAGCCCGACTAGGGCGGGGAAAAGCACCAGTCCTATGCGCTTGCTGCCCAGATGCCGCTCAAGCCCGGTTACAAGTTTTTTGCTCTGGCCTGTGGCATCCTGAAGACGCGAGAGGAACATTATCAGAAAAATCATCAGACACAGAAACAGAAAATCAGCGTTGCCAAGCACGCCAGCCAGGATAGACGGCCACGAATACGGATGAAGATTGGAAAAAAGGGCTGTTTCCATGCAACCGGCGCCTATGGTCAGCCATAGGGGCACTCGAAAACGCAACAGTATGATGAACGTTGCGCACACCGCCAGCAGCTTGCACAGTGCGAGGGTCATCGGAGAAAAATCCATATTTGCTCCTGTCAAGGCGAAGTGATTTCTGACGTCGTGCCGCCGGACGGGCCGCGCCGTTCAGGCATGAAATTTTTCAAAATAAACAGACAATTACAATTTTTTAATGATTTTTTGAAAAACCCCTTGCCATATTGCCCTTTGGCCGCATATTTTATAGAATGTCGTCAGCAACTTCCACCCACATTTGACCGGAGAAAGAAGGTCGTTATGAACGAAGAAGTACTTGACTGGAAAGAAGCCATGGCGCGTGTGCTCAATAAACGGGAGCTCTATTGCAAGCTGCTTGGCAAGTTCATTGACTCGGAACAAAACAGCGGCGCGAAGATAGCCGATGTCCTCAATTCCGGAGATGCGGAAGAAGCGCGCAGACTCGTGCATACCACCAAGGGCGCCGCCGCCAATCTTGGCGCAAAAGCATTGGCCGCCGCGGCCCTGGAACTGGAAATGGCCATCAAGGCCAACGCGGACACAAGCACGGCCATGGCTCATTTCAACTCTGCCCTGACCGACACGCTTGTGGCCATGCAGGCATTCCAGGCGCAATAGTCAGAACGGCAGTCTGACGTTACAGTTTTCATCGGTTTCCCGGCGCGCAAGAAAGCCGGCTCAAAGTTTGTTTGAGCCGGCTCTTTGTGCAACAATTATCCCCAGATGATCAGACCGGTTTCCAAAGGTGATTCCAGCCCCTTGTGCATGGGCATAAAGCGGATGCCGTAGCGGTACAGCCCGGTGTGGGCGGGAATATAGGCGCCGGAGAATTCCACTCCGCCGGATGTCTTTTTGCCGACAAGACGCAACGTTTCGGGATTTCCCTTGAAATTGCCGTTAGCGTACACAGGCCCCATCACAAGCTGGGCCAGAATTTCTCCAGGCTCCATAACGCCCGGGTCAATACGCACCCTGATGCTGACAGGTTCCCCACAGGTCATGGAGTTGTTTTGCAAGCCGCTGACGATGATTTCCTCTATTTTTATGGAGCGGAAGCGCGTTGCCAGGTCCTTCTGCCAGACGGCCAGTTCTTTGCCCAACGTCCAATTATCCTGAGCCAGAGTCTCCCGACGTTTGGCGGCCGGAACATACGCCCAGTCGACGTAATCCCGCAACATGCGGTTGGAGCTGTACATGGCCGTCAAACTTTTCAGCGAACGTTTGGAGGTGTCAATCCAGCCTTTGGGCAAGCCTTGGTCGTCCCTGCTGAAATAGAGAGGCACGACGTTTTCTTCAAGCAACGTGTACAGCGAGGCCGCGTCGTCATAGTCGCTCTGCGGTTGCAAAGGCAATTCCGTGGTCAGCACGGTGCCAATGGTCCAGCCGTTGGCGCGGTTGTATCCCTCGCACCACCAGCCGTCGGAAATGCTGAGGTTGATGCCGCCGTTAACGGGCAATTTCATGCCGCTTGTCCCCGACGCCTCGTGCGGCCTGCGCGGTGTGTTGAGCCACACGTCGCAACCCTGGGAGAGCAGACGGGAGACTCCAAGATTGTAATTTTCGATGAAGAATATCTTTCCCAGAAAGCGCTCATCAAGGGACAGACGTATCACCTGCTGGATGAGATCAATGCCGGGCTCGTCGGCTGGATGCGCTTTGCCCGAGAAGATGAAGCAGACGGGCCTGTCAGGATTGTTCAGAATTTTCGCCAGTCTGTCGGGGTCGGCGAAAAGCAGGGTGGCCCGCTTGTAGGGGGCGAAACGACGCGCGAAACCGATGAGCAGGGTACTCGGGATGAGGTGGTTCTCCATTTGGCGACGCTTGTCGCGGGGGAGTTTGAATTTTTCCATAATGCCAGCTATCCTGAAGTGCAGATATTCCAGCAGCGCCTCTTTTTGCGATAGATGGGCAGCCCAGTAGGCGTCGGCCGGTATCCCGTCCACCTTTTGCCAGACAGGGGAATCCGGCGGCGCTGAAATCCAGTCCGGCCCGAGATGGGCGTCCAGAATTTCACGCATGTGCGAGCCCACATACGAGGGCGTATGCACGCCGTTGGTGACGTAGTGAATGGGCGTTTCCGCCTCCGGCAGTCCTTTCCAGAGATTGCTCCACATGCGACGCGAAACCTCGCCGTGCAGACGGCTCACGCCGTTGGCGCGGAAGGAAAGACGCAGAGCCAGCACCGTCATTTCAAAGTGCCCGGCATTGCCTCCTTCTATCTGGCCCAGGTTTACGAAACTCTGCCAGTCAAGGCCAAGATTTCCGGCTATACCGCTGAAATAGCGTTCCATGAGATCCAGGGCGAAGGCCTCGTTGCCAGCCGGCACAGGCGTATGAGTGGTAAAGATGGTGTTGGCCCTGACAGCCACCACCGCCTCTTCGTAGCTCAAACCGGTGGCCATGAATCCGTGCAGGCGCTCCAGGGCCAGGAAGGCGGAGTGCCCTTCATTCATGTGATAGACGCGCGGCTCAATGTCGAGTTTTCGCAACAGCCGCACGCCGCCGATGCCGAGAAGCATTTCCTGCAACAGGCGGATTTCGCGGTTGGCCTCGTAGAGCCGGTCCGTGATGTGACGATCTTCATCCGTATTGCGGCGCGTGTCCGTGTCCATAAGATACAGGGAAATTCTGCCGACCTGCATTTTCCACACTCTGGCGTAGCAGATGCGGCCCGGCAAATCCAGCTGGATAAATACGGGTTCTCCGGCCTTGTCGTACATCATGCTCACGGGCAGGTGCGCGAAATTGTTGACTGGATAGCGGGGGATCTGCCGTCCGTCCTCGCTGATTTCCTGCATAAAATAGCCGTTTTTGTACAAAAGCCCGATGCCGACCAGAGGGAGGGCCATATCCGAGGCCGATTTGAGGTGGTCGCCGGAAAGCACCCCCAGGCCGCCGGAATAGATGGGCACTGACTCGTGCAGCCCGTATTCCGTCGAAAAATAGGCGATGGGATGCTCCGGCGTCAACTCGTCGCTCAGGGAGCGCTGCGGTTCGGCCATATATTTGTCAAATTCCTGCAGAACATCCTCGTACAGCGCGCGGTATTCCGCATTGTTCACCAGGTGGGTCAGGCGTTCCTGGTCAACTTCTTCTATCATGCGCAGCGGATTGTGGGATTCTTCCCAAAGCTGGGGATCCAGCCTGAAGAAAAGATCTCTCGCTTTCTCGTTCCAGCACCACCACAGGTTCGCGGCAAGATCGCGCATCCTGGCGAATTCCTTGGGCAATACGGGTACGGCCATGATCTGGCGCAAAAAGGGCGTCACAGTGGAGGAGGCGGACAGTATCCTGACCAACTCCCGGTGGCTCGTTACGGCGGCGATGCGTCCTTCCGCCTTGTCCAGAGCCATTCTGAACGCCTTGAGATAATTTTCGTAAAAATGCTGCCAGGAGGTTTTTTCCGCCAGAAGGCGCGCGTTTTTGCGCCTCAGGTCCATGTGCTCCACAGCGCCGCTGATGGAGTTCATCACGGCGCTGTGCAGGGCGTCTATACACTGTTCCTGGGCCAGTCCGCGTCTGGGCAAAACAAAAACACCGGGATACGGTTCGGAAATGTCCGAAGACATGCCCTTGGCCCACATGCCGAATCCGGAAAGGTCGGTGGTGAGAGTCGGCACGGCCCAGGCCGCGCATTCCTGCGGCGTGTATCCCCAAGGCTCGTACCAGGACGGGAAGAATCCCGCGTCGCATGCGGAAAGCACTTCTTCATAGGGCATGTTCAAAAAGCCGTCATGTCCGTCAAGCATGGCCGGTATGAAAATCACCTTGACTGGCCGTTCCGGTCTGTTGTCGAGACCGATGCGGCGGCAGAGGTTGATGACGGGGTCTTCCGGCGCGTTCCAGACATTGTGCGTGCAGATGAAGGGATTACCGTTGTCGCTGGCCTGCGGATCGCCGGAAATGGCCGCCTCGTTGACGCCGGTATGCCCTCCCATGATCAGGCAGAACACAAGCACCGACGTCTCCGTGCCGGAAATGCTTTTGGCGGCTCGGCCCAGGGCTTCCAGAAAAACATCCACGCCCTTGTTGTGCATCTCATAGCGTCCGGAGATGACGAAGACCATCGTTTGCTCGAGCAGCCTGCAACGCAGGAAGCGCTCCGCGGCGGCCATGATTTGGGCACGTCTGATCAGCGGTTCGGTTCTGTCTTCCGAATAATCGGGTATGACGCGCAAATCCAGGCCGTTCAGCGTAATCGTGTCGGGCTGGCGGCCCAGAAAAATGGAAGACTCCACGCCGGTGATGGGGCTGACGGTGGTGAAGGCGTCAGCCTCCCTGGCCGAGATGCTTTCCATGGAAAATTTCGCGGTAATGTTGAGCGACGCGGCCTCCTGAGACGGATTGAGACTGCGCAGGTTGCTGTATATGTCCCGTCCTGTGCCGGCCAGAGCCCGGCCCAGCATGGTGGCGTGCGTGGTGAAAACCGTGCCCACCCCCGGCGCCATTTTTTTGAGGGTCAGCAGACCGGCCCCGCACATCCACTCATGGAACAGGGCGACGGACTTGTCGCCCAGCGGTTCCACCAGCGTCTCGTGGATGGTGGATATGACCTCTCCGCAGGCGGAAGAGAACATGACCGGCTCTATATAGTCCCATCCCCCGGAAAGCGAATCCACACCGTAGTTTTTCCACAATTCGTAAAGGAGCTGGTTGCTGGAATAACGATTGGCGAAATCCACCAGAATGGCCTTGGGACGCCCGGGAATATCCCAGCGCCCCAGACGGCATTTGAGATTTTTAAGGGCCAAAGCCGTGCGCAGGGAATCCCAGGCCTGCTCCTCCGTTTCCTCAAAGCCGGCGTTACGCTGCAAATCCGGTCCAAGGAGGAAATAGTCCTCACCGAAGGTTTCCACAGACTGCAAGGCCTTGCTGCTTATAACGGAGTAAATGCCGCCCACTTTGTTGCAGACTTCCCAACTGACTTCAAAAAGCGTGACGGTGGAATTGTTGAAATCCATACGATCTCCAAGGGTTAAGGGAATAGGCCCAAAAATGCGGCCTTATTTCTTCTGTTGCGCGTCGGTCTTCTTCTTTGGGGGGCGCGCGCGCCCGCCCGCGGTCTTCTTTTTTGACGCGGCCTTTTCCGCGGCGGCAAGGCGCATCTCAAAATCGGCCAGCACGTTCATATAGGTGATGTAGGCGTCATAGGGACTTTCAAACGGATTGGACCTGTCCGCAAGATACCCTGTAAACCATTTTGTGGAGATATTACTGAAATGTTCCGCCGTCTGCAAGCGTTCATAGTCATGGATCAGGCCGGCGTCACCCAAGGCGCGGACGCGTCCGTCCAGGGCGTAGAGGGCATGAACGGCGTCTTTTTGCATGTCGTTGCCGAGCCACATGGTGAGATCCCGTTCGTTGTCCCGCCAGGAGACAAGATCCAGCACATCAACTTCGCCCTTGGGTTCAATTTTTTTGGCTGCCTCGGACGGAGTCATGAAGCTGAAGCGTTTGTCCGCCAGCATGGCTGCCGGAAAGGCTTCCATAAAGTCAAGGATGCCGGACTCCTTGTCATGGCGCATGCCAAAGGCGTGGTAGTCCCAGTACAGGTTGATGATGTCGGCGTCGTCCGCTCCGGAGCACCATCCGGCAAATTTTTCCGTGGTCAGGGGCCAGCCGGACCATCCCCTGTTGCTGAATCTGATGCTCACATCCTCGGAAAGGAGCATGTTGCGCAGCAAAAGCCGCGGTTCGGCCAGACCCGGGGCGGTGTACACATAATTGGGACTGCGCCAGCCGAGCACATGCTCCGCCCCTTCGGCCAGAATGGCCTTGAACCCCAATGCCTTCAGCGCCTGCGCCAGTTCGTTGCTGTACATAAATTCCGTATTGCGGAAGGCGAGCGGCTTTTTGCCGAAAATGCCCTTCAACCGGAGGCTGTGCTCCTTGACCTGCCGTTCGAACTCCTGTTCGGAATAGAGAAAGGCCAGGGAATAGGCCGAGGGGCCGGACACGAATTCCACGCAACCGGTTGCGGCGAGCGCCTTGAAGCCGTCAATGACTTCAGGGGCGTACTGTTCGAACTGGTCAAGGGCCGTGCCGGAAATGGCGAACGAACATTTGAAAGCCTTTTTATGCCGACGGATGAGCTTGAGCAAAAGGTCGGTCATGGGCAGGTAGCAAGAGCGAGCTATGGCTATCAGGGCGTCACAGTTGCGGTCGTCGTCCTCGTAGACGGAGTTCTGACCAATGTCGAACACGGTGTATTTGCGCAAACGGTAGGCTTCATGCACGTCAAAACACAAGCAAAGGGCAGGCATTATTGACATCCTCCTGTAACATCCCGATAAATAGCCATAAGTTGAACAGCCACATTCTCCCAGCGAATGGATTTCATTTCCTGTCGGCAGTTTTTCACCAGTTCGGCCGCCAGACAGGGATAGCGCAGCACAGCGCATATTTTGTCAGCCATATCGCGTGTGTCCCAGAAATCCGCCTTGAGGGCGTGCTTGAGCACTTCCGAAACGCCGGACTGTCGTGAAAGCAGCACAGGCACGTCGTAGAGCATGGCCTCCAGAGGGGTGATTCCGAATGGTTCGGACACGGAAGGCATGACATACAAATCGCTCAGGGCGAACATGCGGTCGACTTCCTCGCCGCGCAGAAAACCCGCAAAGTGAAAGCGGTTGCCTATGCGCAATTGTCCGGCGCGCCGTATGAGCATAGGTAGCATGTCGCCGCTGCCCGCCATGAAAAAACGCACGTTCGGCATTTTCCGCAAAACCAGACGAGCCGATTCCATAAAATATTCCGGCCCCTTCTGAAAGGTCACCCGACCCAGAAAGAGCACCCGTTTCTCATGGCGGATGCGGGGCGGCACAACATAGCGCCGCTCCACCTCATGACGGGCCACGGCATTATGCACCACGCTCACTTTTTGGGCGGGCACCCCGTAACGCTCCACCACGGTCTTGCGGGTCAGGTGGCTTACGGCCACCACCCGGTCTGCGGACATAAGTCCGGCCCGCTCCATGCCGGCCACCTGCTCGTTGATGTTTTCACCGCTGCGGTCGAATTCCGTGGCGTGGATGTGCGCCACCAGGGGCTTGCCGGTCAGGGCTTTGACCAGCATTCCGGCAGGATAGGTCATCCAGTCGTGCACATGGATTACGTCGAAGGATTCCCGCAGGGCGATGGCGGCCGCAAGACGGCTGTAGCGGCGCACTTCGCCCATAAGGTCGGGTCCGTAACCGCCCGAGAGCTCATAGGTGAAGGAGCGGCCGCTTTGGCGGCGTCGGTATGTTTCGCCCTGTTGTCTGAGCCATTCCACGGATTGAGCATAAGACTCCGGCGTGAGATAGGGGAAGATTGGGCTGTCCACGCTGAGAAAGCGTATGCTCTCCCGCCAGGCGTTTTGAGCGGCCTCGTCCATGCGCAGGGCCATCTCTTCGTTGATGAGCGCGCCAGACGCGGACGCCAGACGCAGGAAATCGTTGGCGCCGCCCCTATCCGCGCGCGGCAGCACAAAAATGATTTCCGCTCCCGCTCTGGCCAAGGCCTGCGTCATGCCGAAGCAGGCCGTGCCCAAGCCGCCGCTGATATGCGGCGGGAATTCCCAGCCAAACATAAGTATGCGCATTACATTGCCCCAGCGGTCTTTGCCCGGCGTCAGGCCGGAGTCATCAGGGCGCGGCACACGCCGGCCGTATCGCCTGAGGGCGGGTTGGCCAAGCGGAGCGCGAGCAGTTTTTCCCAGTACTCGTATTCAGCGGGCGCGGCTTTTTTGAGGCGGAGCACAAGCCGCAGGCATTCGGCCACGCTCCAGGCCTGATGTATGCAGCCGTTGGGACGATAGGGCGGGGACGCGTCAAAAATTTCGGAAATGCAGCCCAGCCCGGCATCGGCCAAATGATCGCTGAACAGGGGGGTCAGGGTGTCCAGCAGGCCGGAAACGGCGCCCTGCATATCCCAGGCCGTGCGCAGGAGGGCGTCTCCATAATGGCCCAGCAGCCAGGGCCAGACCGTGCCCTGGTGGTAGGCCGCGTCGCGTTCTTCCGGGCCGCCTTCATACAGTCCCTTGTAGGCCGGATTGGCGGGGGAAAGCGTGCGCAGGCCGAAGGGCGTCAGGAGACGGTTGCGCACGCACTCGACCACAGACGGCTGATAGCGTTCTTCCAGAACGGGGTAGGGCAGGGAAACGGCGAAAATTTGATTGGGCCGTATGGACTGATCCAGCATGCCGTTACGCCAGACGTCGCCCAGATGGCCGCCCTCCCGCGCTACCCAGAAGTGTTCGAAAAAGGCGGCCCTCATGTCCCGCAGGGCATCCGTCGCTTCCCAATCCGGCTCGCGGAACCGGTTCGCCAGATAATCCGTAAAAGCCAGCGTGTTGTACCACAGGGCGTTGATCTCCACGGGGCACCCGTGGCGCGGCGTCATCGGACGGCCGCCCGAGTTGGCGTCCATCCAGGTGAGTTGGGTGTGGGCGTTGCCGGCGTGCAACAGGCCTTGCTGATCCACGAATATGTCCAGACCGGGGCCCTGGCGGTATCCCCGCACGATGAGCTTGAGGGCCGGCCAGAACTGCTCGCGCACCAAGCCCAGCCCATCCGGATTTTCCTTGAGGAAACATTGCACGGCAAAGGCGAACCACAGGGCGGCGTCGGCGGAATTGTAGGCGTTGTCGCCGTCTTCCACAAAGTAGTTCGGGGCCAGTCCGTTGCGCAGCGCCCCGGCTATCTGCCTGAGGGTTTTGAGTCCGAACTCGGTTTCGCCGTTCAGAAAGGTCAGACCGGGCAGAGATATGAGCGTGTCCCGGCTCCAGGAATCAAACCAGTGGTAGCCCGCCAGAACGGCGGGACGCCGGGACGGCGTGGAAATGCAGAACTGGCGGGCGGCTTCGCCGAGAACACCGACAAGACCGGGGCCATTGCGTCCGGCTTGGGCACGTTTGCATTCCCGCTTCCACAGTTTTTTGATATCCTCTTCACAAGGCGTCGTTCCAAAAGTCACAAAGACGTCCTGTCCGTCTTTCAGGGGGATGGACAGGACGCCTGGCAGGAAGAGATCTTCAAGGTCGGGGAAACCGCGTTCGGCTTCCTGAAAATATTCGACATTGTAGTACCAGTCAGGCGACGGCGAAAATTCGTGTTTCGCGTTCGTCTGCACATACAGGGTCGGCAGGCCCGTGTAGGGGGCGATGGCGAAGCCGTTGTCCAGCGGACTGGTCGCCGTGTTCAGCGCCGGGTTGGCATGCGTGAGCGAGTGAAAATGGCGAAAGGCCAGCAAGGGCTTTAAAACAAGGCGCAATTGCGGCGTGCCGGGGCCGCTCTGGAAGCTGTATCGCGCCGCGAGGCGGCTGACGCCCGGCGTCAGGAGCATCTCCCGGCTGATTTTAACGTCGCCGATGCGGTATTCAAAAACAGGCCGGTCTTCCAGCTGAAAGCGTTCAAGATATTGGTGCCCGCCGGGATGTATCACTTCGGGATGTTGGCGGGTGGAAATGAAGAATTCCTTGCCGGCCCCGGCGACGGATTCTTCCAGGGTTGAGAGCAGCACATGCCGCCCGTGTTTGGTGTTGACCGTCAGAAGACCATGATATTTTCTTGTGTTGCAGCACAATATGCTGCTGGAAGCGTAATCGCCGAGGCCGTTGGTCAACAGCCATTCCTTGCGCAACGCTCTGCGGGTGTTCTGACAGGCGGCCTTGTCAAAGCTGAAACGCATAAGCCCACCTCACTACTGATTCACGCCGCCAATGACGACAGACGGGAGGGGTGTCTGTTCCCTCGTCTCCTAGATTAGAGCCAGAAGAGGCATTTTGTCAAGGAATGATAGGCGGCGGTGTAAAAAATTCATTTTTTTCAGCAGATTTTGATAATATATTGTTTTTACTGCATTTATGACAGCTCCTGGCGGTATTGCAGCGACTGGCGCAGGGTTTCCCTGTCCATGTATTTGACTTCGGCGCCCAGGGGAATTCCCTGGGCCAGACGGGAGATTTTCAGGTTCGGGAAGCGTCCGCCCACGAGGCGTTGGATGAAGGACGCCGTGTTTTCCGCCTCCAGCGTCGCCCCCAGGGCCAGCACAAGCTCCCGGATTTCGCCTTCGGCCAGGCGTCGTAAAAGCCTGTCCGTGTCCAGCGTCCGCGAGTCCCGTTGGGCGAGCGGTTCCAGAAGACCGCCCAGGATCATATACTGGCCGTGATAGAAGCCGCCTTCGTCCAGGGCGAGCATGCTGTCCCATTCGGCCACCAGACACAGCATGTCCCGGCCGCGTTCAGCGTCCGCGCAGATGGCGCAGGGGTCATCCGCGGTAAGGCCGCCGCAGCGCGAACAAAGACGCAGGGCGTCACGCAGGCCGTATATGCCCGAGCCGAGCCGCCGCACTTCGGATTCCGGCCAGGCGAGCAGAGCCATGGCCGCGCGAAGGGCTGATTTGGGCCCCATCCCGGGCAGGCGGGCCAGTTGCTCCACAAGCGCCTTGAGAGGCGCCGGCGCGCGTGGGTGCATTCAGACCATGTCCTAGAACATGCCGGGAATCTTTATGCCGCCTGAAATGGAGTTCATTTCCCTTTCCAGGCTCTCGCGGGCGATGCGACCGGCTTCGTTGACGGCGGCGGTCACGAGATCCTGCAACATTTCCACGTCTCCGCCTTCCAGGGCCTTGGGGTCAATAGTCAGCCTCACCAGTTCCTGTTTGCCGGAAACCTCGGCCTTGACCATGCCGCCGCCGCTGGACGCCTCATAGACATGCTCCGCCGCGTCCTGCTGGAGTTTGGCCAGTTTTTGCTGCATAACCTGCGCCTGACGCAGGATGTCGTTCATATTGCGCACGCGTGTTCTCCTCGTTTCTCATGTTTGACAGTCACAGTGTCTTCCGGTTCAAATTTTCTTTTTACATCCGTCAATCCGCGCGCCGAGCACCTCCAGGCAGGGGGCCAGTTCCGGGCGTCGGCTGAACTCGAGCGCCATTTCCGACTCTGTGCGCGCCGCCGGCGCGGTGAGCAGGTCAATTGGGGGGACATCGGTTCCGTTGGCGGCGCAGTAGGCTTTCAGCGCCGCCCCAAAGACCGGACGCTGCCGTTCGAGTTGTTCCCCGACTGTGGCGCCGTTCGGCCTGACGGTCAATCCGGGGGGCGCGTCTTTCCATTCCACGTCCAGCGAAGCCAGCAGGGACGCGTGCGGAGCCGATCGTCCGGCTTCCCTTTCCGCCGCGCAAAAAGCGCAAAAACCCGTCCAGTCGGCTTTGCCCCGGCGCGCCGGGGCTAGTGGGGCCTGCACGTTTGGCCCGGCCTCGCCCTCTGGCCCGCCTTCAAGTTTGTACACGGGCGCGAGACGCGGCAGCATGACCAGATGGAACAGAAGCAGCTCCAGGGCCGCGCCGGGTTCGAGACCGTAAACGATGCCGCGCCGGGCCTCCAGGGCCATCTGCCAGGCGGCGTGCAGGTGGGCTGCGGAAAAATGCCGGGCGGCATCCTTCAGGAAGGTTTCCTCATCGGCAGACAGCCCCAAAGAAGGCGCCACGGCTTCTCCGCCTTGCCGCAACAGGCACAGATCGCGCAGACGGGCTATGAGTTCGCGTACGAAAAAGCCCGTGTCCAGGCCGTCTTCCAGCATGCGCCGGCATATTTCGGCCGCTGCCGCGCAGTCCTGGCCGCGCATGGCCTCGAACAACCCGGCAAAGACTTCCTGCCCGGCCACACCCAGCACTTCGCGGGTTTCGGCGGCGGTCAGGCGCTCCGCGCCCAGGGCCAGAACCTGATCCAGCAGCGACATGCCGTCGCGCACGCTGCCGGCCGCGCGCCGGGCGATGAGGCGGGCGGCGCTTTCCTCGAAGTCGATGCCCTCCTTGCCGAGCACTTCGGTGAGGCGGCGGAACAGGGCATCTTCGGACAAATGCCGGAACACGAAGTGCTGGCAACGGCTGACGATGGTCACGGGAAACTTGTGCGCCTCGGTGGTGGCGAACACGAAGACAACGCGCGGCGGCGGCTCCTCCAGAGTTTTGAGAAGCGCGTTGAAGGCGTGACGGGAAAGCATGTGGGCTTCGTCAATGATGAAAATCTTGTAGCGGCCCTCCATGGGCGCGTAACCGATGTTTTCCCGCAGGGCGCGGGCGTCGTCCACGCTGTTGTTGGAGGCGCCATCAATTTCGGTCACGTCTATGTGGGAACCCAGAACGATGGCCCGGCACTGGGGGCATTGGTTGCACGGCTCCGGAGCGGGCGCATGGGCGCAGTTGAGCGCCTTGGCGAAAATGCGGGCGACAGTGGTTTTGCCCACGCCGCGCGTGCCGCTGAGCAGATAGGCCGGTGCCGGACTGTCTGTTGCCGCAGCGCGCGAAAGCACGGCCTTGACCATATTCTGTCCCGCCACTTCGGCGAAGCTCTGGGGCCGGTATCTCGCGGCCAGCGAAGCCCTCTTCATCTCGGTGTCGCCCGCTTTTTCATCACAGGCTGTAGCGGCTCAACCAAGAAGCGTATCGCGGATTGTCGCCCTTGGCGATGCGGAAAAATTCCTGTTGCAGACGCTTGGTCACCGGTCCCGCCTTGCCCGCTCCTATCACGCGGCGGTCAAGCTCACGGATGGGAGTCAGCTCGGCAGCCGTGCCGGAGAAGAATGCCTCGTCGGCGATATAGAACTCGTCGCGGGTGAACTGCTGTTCTTCCACCATGTAACCCAGGTCACGGGCCACCTTGATGACGGAATCCCGCGTGATGCCCCCCAGAATGGATGTCCAGGGTGTGGTTTTGATGACGCCCTCGCGCACGATGAAAATATTTTCGCCCGAAGCCTCGGAGACGAAACCGGCCGTATCCAGCATGACGGCCTCGTCGTAGCCGTCTTCCTTGGCCTCCACCTTGGCCAGGATGGAGTTGATGTAATTGCCGGAGGCCTTGGCCTTGGTCATGAGCGTGTTTACATGCATGCGGGCGAAGGAGCTGGTTTTGACGCGGATGCCCTTTTCCAGTGCTTCCGCCCCCAGATAGGCGCCCCAGGGCCATACGGCGATGATAGTGTTGACCGGGTTGTCTCCGGGGTAGACGCCCATTTCTCCGCAACCGACAAAACTCAGCGGCCGCACATATCCCTCCCTGAGCTTGTTGGCCTTGAGCGTTTCCAGACATGCCTCGGCTATCCGCTCCGCCGTCCAGGGAATGTTCAGACGCAGAATTTTGCCCGAATTGAGCAGGCGCGTGCAGTGGTCGTGCAAACGGAACACGGAGGAACTCCCGTCCGAGCAGGAATAGGCGCGCATGCCCTCAAAAACGGCGCTTCCGTAATGCAGGGCGTGGCAGAGCACATGCACCCGGGCTTCGTCCCAGGGAACCATTTTTCCGTCAAACCAGATAAATTGCGTTGTTTCCATATCTTCTCCAGGTTTCAGGCAGGGGAAAATTCGGGAGGCAAAATTTCCTTTGCCTAGATAAGGCTTTTATGTGTTGACAAAGTGACTCCTTTTTTGATAGGAATGACACGCGTTTCACAGATAAACCCAGTGAACACTATGCCTCATCGGTAACAAATCGGGGAAATGGGGCACTTCACAGGGGAATCGCATGAGCAAGCCTGACCGGATAGTATCAAAAAAATATCAGGGCGTCTATTGGAGAGAATCATCGAGGGTGTCACCTTATAAGAGATAAAAGTTCATCGATATTACCGTTGACCCGAAATCTCCCGAACAGTGCCAGACTCACATTAACTGAGGTAGTCGCGATTTGATCTGACAGTGTCCCTTGTCAAAAGAGGGGAACTCCGTTTTGATGGAAGCATATACACACCATCAACCGGGCACCGTGCCCACGGAGTATCCCCATGGAA
>JAISTW010000028.1 GCA_031272405.1 Desulfovibrio sp.
CTCGTGGCAGTTCCCGATGCATATGCCTTTACAACAAGAGTCCGTATTTCAGGAGATGCGGTTTTCATGCGGCTGAGTATAAATTTTTTCTATATAAAATGAAAGTTAAATTGCTCTAATCTGTCTGCAACTATGTAAATTTTTTTTGGGATTACAGATCATATCTTCATGAGACGACAAAAGCAGTCGCAGCAATAAAAAACTCTCGCCGCTGGTGAGGGAAGTAGAATATGCTGATGTAATTCAGACTTGATCTGACAACAGGAACCATCAAATCGGAACCGACTGTCTGATCAAGTCTGAGCTGCTGCGGAATCGTCGACTTTCAAAACCGTATGACTTTGTCGGCGAGTTCCAGACTGGCGACGATATCCAGCATGTTCGTCGTCTGACCAACGGCTTTTTTCTCCACTAGGTTGAAGTGCTGAAGACACGCCCCGCAGACGAAAACGCCGGCGCCGGATTTTTCCAGAGTTTGCAATTCGGCGATGACCGGGCTGTTTTCCACGGCAAGGGTGACGCCGCCGTTGACGAGAACGATGCGCCAGAGGTTTGAGCCGAGTTCCGGCGCTGTCGCCAGGAAGTTTTTCATGAGCTTCGCGCCCAGCTCGTCGTCGCCCCTGCCGAGAACAGGCGCGGCGAGCATGAGCAGTATCTTCGTCCCGCCGTTTCCCGCGGATTTTTGCCCCGGCGCCGTCGCCTTGTCATTGCCTTGACCAACCGTCTTCCTGCCGGCCTGCGCTCCGTTTGCGCCAAACCGGGCGCGAATGCGCCAGAAATCTCCTTCTTTTTCAACGGCGGTTGTGTAACCGCGCGAGGCCAGGAAACGGGATACATTTTCCACAGCCGGTTCGTTGTCCACCACAACGTCGACGCTCTCCGGCGCAGCGGCGTTCAGGGTGTCCCTGACCCTCATGACCGGTTGGGGGCATTCCATCTTGCGGCAGTCCAGTTGCATTTGGGACATGCTTTTTACCTCTCTGCTGTTATGCTGTTGTATGGTTTTCGTCTGCCCGCTTCGAATGCGGAATGCAGCGGGGCAAAAGTCAATGCTTCCGCGGACGAGGCTGATGTGATATATAGGAGAAGATGAAGAACGGTATTGTTCCGGAAAACTACGTTCCCGAACAATATCCCTGAAGCGGCGTGCTGGATTTGTGCTGCCGGACAACCTGCCCGGAAAGAACGCCTCATAAGGCGCTCTCTCTTTTTCGGGGTGGTCGGAAATAAAATTTTTCTGCTGACATGATGTCCCAAGACAGTACCGCAGGATTGTTTTGCTGACAAGATTTTTTTGAACATGTTCGCCTGTTGCAATGCGGAAAACTTCGCTGTATATTGACAAATTGCCATCAACACAGCAGCGCGAGGGCCTATGTTTTCTTTTCTTTTCGGCAAAATTTTCGGCAGCCGCAATGAACGTTTTTTGCGCCGTCTGCGTCCGCTCGTTCAACGCATCAATGACTTGGAAGCGGAGATGGAAGGTCTTGACGACGCGGATTTTCCCGCCCGCATGGCCGGCTTCCGACATGAACTGGAAAATGGAGCCAAACTTGACGACCTGTTGCCGCCGGTTTTCGCCCTGACCAGGGAGGCATCGCGCCGTACCCTGGGCATGCGCCATTACGATGTGCAGCTTGTGGGCGGCATCGCCCTGCACCGGGGCAAGATCGCGGAAATGAAAACGGGCGAGGGCAAAACCCTGGCCGCTACCTTGCCCGTCGCCTTGAACGCCCTCGGCGGCAAGGGGGTGCACATCGTCACGGTCAACGATTATCTGGCCAAACGCGACGCGGCCTGGATGGGGCGGATATACAGCTTCCTGGGTCTTTCCACAGGAATCATCGTGCACGGGCTGGATGACGAGGAGCGTAAAACAGCCTATGCCTGCGACATTACATACGGCACCAACAACGAATTCGGCTTTGACTATCTGCGCGACAACATGAAGTTCTACGCCAGCCAGCTCGTGCAGCGCGGCCACAATTTCGCCATAGTCGACGAGGTGGACTCCATTCTCATAGACGAAGCCAGAACGCCGCTCATCATTTCCGGGGCGTCCGACGAATCGGTGAGCATGTACCGCAAGATAGACGAACTGGTGCGTCAACTGGAGCCGGAGCATTATTCCCTGGACGAAAAGGCCCGCACGGCCATGCTGACCGATGCCGGCATTTTTCGTTGCGAAGAGCTCCTGAAGGTGGAAAATCTCTTTGACCCGGCCAACATAACGCTTCAACACCATGTTTTGCAGTCTTTGAAGGCGCACAGAATATTCAGGCGCGATGTGGACTATATCGTCAAGGACGATCAGGTGGTCATCGTGGACGAGTTCACCGGTCGCCTGATGGCCGGCAGGAGGTATTCCGATGGCCTGCATCAGGCCCTGGAAGCCAAGGAACGGGTGTCCGTGGCCGCGGAAAACCAGACTCTGGCCTCCATCACCTTCCAGAACTATTTTCGCCTTTACGACAAGCTTTCCGGCATGACGGGCACGGCGGACACGGAAGCCGTGGAATTTCAGCAGATATACAATCTGGAAGTCATGAGCATACCGCCCAACAAGCCCATGATACGCAAGGACTGGCCGGACATGATCTACCGCAGCCGGCAGGAAAAATTCGACGCTATCATTGCCGCCATTGAGGATATCCACAAAAGGGGGCAGCCTGTTCTGGTGGGCACCATTTCCATTGAAACTTCTGAAATGCTCTCCCGCAGACTGGCCAGGCTGGATATTCCGCACAATGTGCTCAACGCCAAACAGCATGAGAAAGAAGCGGAAATCGTGGCTCAGGCCGGGCAAAAGGGCAGGGTGACCATAGCCACCAACATGGCCGGGCGCGGCACGGACATCGTGCTCGGCGAAGGCGTGGCCGGATTGGGCGGCCTGCATATTCTGGGCACGGAGCGTCACGAAAGCCGCCGCATCGACAACCAGTTGCGCGGACGTTCCGGCCGGCAGGGCGATCCGGGTTCCTCGCGTTTTTATCTCTCCCTGGAAGACGATCTCATGCGTCTTTTCGGCTCTGACCGGATCAAGGGCATTATGGAAAAACTCGGCCTGCGCGACGGCGAGGCCATTGAGAACGCCATGGTTTCCCGCGCTGTGGAAAG
The DNA here is from genome assembly GCA_031272405.1 of Desulfovibrio sp. Classification (GTDB taxonomy): domain Bacteria; phylum Desulfobacterota; class Desulfovibrionia; order Desulfovibrionales; family Desulfovibrionaceae; genus Desulfovibrio. The sequence continues at coordinate 3,118 of JAISTW010000028.1, forward strand.
CGCGCAGAAGCGCGTTGAAGCGCATCATTTCGAGATTCGCAAAACCCTGCTCGACTACGACAACGTCATGAATCAGCAACGTGAAGTCATTTACGCCCTCAGGCTGGAACTCATGGTGGAGGAAGACCTTGATCCCGTTCTGGAAGAATTTATGGGCGACGTGCTGGACAACGAATATGAAACGGTCGGAGAGGGCGTCAGCAGCGGGGACAGAAACGAGGATGCGGAGGCCGCCGTGCTGCAGCGGCTGCGCGACGTGTTCAATCTTGATCGCGTGCTGGGGCCCCAGGCTCTGTTGCCCTCGCGGGAAGAGTGCGAGGGATATGTCAGGGGCATGCTCGGGGAGCTTAAAAACGACGCCGGCGTGAGCTGGAAGGATATTTTGCGTTATTTTCTGCTGGAAGAGCTTGACCGTTGCTGGAAAGAACATTTGCGCAGCATGGACTCCCTGCGCGACGGCATAGGACTGCGCGGCTACGGACAGAAAGACCCCAAGCTGGAATACAAGCGCGAGGGCTTCGCCATGTTTCAGGACATGCTCTTCCAGATCCGCGAGGGCGTGTTCCGGGTGCTCACGCGTTTGCGCGTGCAACTGCCCGCGGAAGACGAGGAAGCGGAGCGTGTGGCCAGAGAATACCGCCACAAGGAAAAGGCCGAGAGTTCCCTGTCCTATTCCGGCGGAGGAGATGCGCCGCCGCAACGGCCGGTCAGGGCGGCGCCCCGCGTGGGGCGCAACGATCCATGCCCTTGCGGAAGCGGCAAAAAATATAAAAAATGCTGCGGACAGCGGGCATGAAAACTGTGCATGCTCAACGCCGCGACGCAGTGCGCGCGCTGGCGCGGGCACGCGGGCTGGACGCGCTGCTGGTCAGCCGCGACGTCAACAGGTTTTATCTTTCCGGTTTCGAACTGCATGACGCTCAGATGAACGAAAGTTCCGGCCGTCTGGTCATCACCGGAGACGGGCGGGACTGGCTGGCCACGGATTCCCGCTTCGCGGAGGCCGCCACCCGTCAGTGGGATCCGGAACGCGTTTTTGTCTACAAGGATGAAGCGCGGGATGTGGCCGCTCTGCTCAAGCGCTGCGGCAGCCGCATCGGTTTTGAAGCCAGAGGCGTCAGTTTCGCCTGGGCCCGCGACCTTGGCAAGCAGGGTGGGCTTTTCCTGGAAGCGGCCGACGGTTTGACGGAGAAGGCGCGCATGCGCAAGGGCCAGGAAGAAATCGGGGCCCTGCAGGCATCCTTCGCCCTCAATCACGCCATGCTGGAATGGCTGGGCCAGTCCCTTTCCGAAGGACGGTTTGGGGAAGACGCGAAAGAGGTTCAACTGGCTTGGGGCATTGAGCGTTTTTTCAGGGAGAACGGCGCTTCGGAGCTGGCCTTCCCAGTCATTGCCGCGCGTGGCCCCAACGCCGCTCTGCCACACGCCATCCCAGGCGACGAGCGTCTCGGCAGGGACTGCCCTCTGTTGGTGGATGCGGGATGCCGCGTGAACGCGTATTGCTCCGACCAGACCCGCACCTGGTGGCTGGGGGAAAAATCGGGACCGGAGCATGCGCGTTTTTCCCGCGTTCACGAGCTTGTCAGCTCGGCCCAGCGGGCCGCGCTCGACATGATGCGACCGGGCGTGACCGGAAAGGACGCCTATTTGGCGGCCAGAGCCGTTTTTGAAAAGGCCGGGGAGGCGGGAGCCTTCACGCACGGCCTTGGTCACGGCGTCGGGCTGGAGACGCATGAGGCGCCATCCCTGAATTCCCGCAGCGAAACGCCCCTTGAGCCCGGCATGGTCGTCACTGTGGAGCCGGGCCTGTATTACCCCGGCTGGGGCGGAGTGCGCCTGGAGTATACCGTGCTGGTGGAGGAAGACGGCGTCCGGGTTCTGTGATTATTGCGCCCTATCCCCCCGGCCTGACCTTGCGGTCGTCGTTTTTGGCAGGGCGTTCGCGTTTGCCGCCCTCATGGCGCTCGGGTTTGCTGTGGCTGCTGTCGCGCTGGCGCTCCATCTCGCGCTTGCGCTCCACTTCCCGCTTGCGGTTCATTTCCCGTTGCCGTTCCATTTCATGCTTGCGTTCTATTTCGCGTTGCCGCTCCATTTCGTGCTTGCGCTCCATCTCCCGTTTGCGTTCCATTTCGCGGCGATGCAGCTCGTCGTCACGGCGGTGGTCGTATTTTTCGTGCGGCTCATAGTAGGGGTCGCCGTAGTAGTCGCGACGGGGCGGGACGCAGGCCGACAGGATGATACAGACGATGATCGCGGCGCACAATGACAGGATACGCATGGTTCACTCCTTCGTTTTTGTTTTTCCAGAAAGTCATCTTTTTCGTTTACGGACACGCCGCCTTCGCGCTGTCCGCCAATCTGTCGACCGCCTCCGCCGCTTGCGCGAAGTCGGCCACAAGAACCAGTTCGGCTATGTCCAAAACGGCTTTTCGCCACTCCGGCCTCAAGGGCAGCTCTTTCAGCCTGTCCAGGATTTCGTCCGTCGCGTCCAGGTCGTCGTTCCGCAACGCCTCGCGCAAGCTCGTCAGCAGACCGGCTTCCAGTTCGGCGTGTTTTCCGGCCCCTCCGGTGCGCAACGAGGATAGAACGCTTTCAATGTCATCCCGCAGGACGCCGAGCGCCTTGCGGAACGGGACAAGACCGTGGCTGACGGCTGGCATGTCTCCGTTTCGGACGGCGCTTTCCAGCGAGGCGGCGATACGCGAGAGTTCTTCGGCGCCGAGATTGGCCAGGGCCCCTTTCAGAGCGTGTATCTGAGTGGTGAAAGCGGACAGCTCCGCTTCATCCGGAATTTCGTCCAGCAGCGCGAAACGCGCTTCCACATCCCGCAAGAACATCTCCAGAAAGTTCAGGTAACGCTCACGCGATCCGCCGACTCTGGAAAGGCCGAGGCTTGTGTCCACGCCGGGGATGGTCACGGCGGCTTCGCCGGGCGACGGATCGGCATCAGCGCCTCCGGGCGCTTTCTGCTGTTTGAAGGCGGGAATCCATTTTTTCAGAACGCTGTCCAGCTTGGATATTTCTATGGGTTTGGCGAGAAAATCGTTAAATCCGTTGGCAAGGAACATTTCCCTCATGCCGGAAACGGCGTTGGCCGTCAGGGCGACGACAGGCATTTCTCTGAAGCGCTTCTCCCCATCTGCCTCGCCAAGATCGCGTATGATCTTCGTCGCCTCCACGCCGTCCATATTCGGCATCATGTGATCCATCAGCACGAGATCGAAAGCGTGCTCACGCACGATTTCGACGGCCTCGCGCCCGTTCAGGCAGGTGCACAGACGCATCCTGTAGGGGGAAAGCAGCCCCTCCGCCACCAAAAGGTTGGAGGGCAGGTCGTCCACAAGCAGCACATCGGCCTCCGGCGCGATAAAGCTGATCTGCTGCGCTTTTTGCCGCATCTGCATCTTCTGGGACAGTTCCCCCATGGGGCTCCAGTCCGTGACGGTTTGCGGCAAAACTGCGGTGAAGAGAGACCCCTTTTCGTATTCGCTCGTCACAAGGAGCTCGCCGCCCATGGCCTGGCAGAGACTGCGGGTTATGGACAGCCCCAGCCCGGAACCCTCGATGTCCCTGTTCCGCCGTTCGTCGAAGCGGGCGAAACTTTCAAACAAGCGCGCCATATTCTCCTTTTTGATGCCGATGCCGCTGTCCTCCACGCTGAAGGTCAGGCGTATGGAGTCTTCCCCTTCGCGTTTTCCGGAAACGGAAAATTTGATGAAACCCTGTTCCGTGTATTTTTCGGCATTGCTGAGCAGATTGACCAGAATCTGCCGGATGCGCGCGGAATCTCCAGTCATATGGGCCGGAATGGCAGGGTCTATGCTGGTCAGCATTTCAACGGGCTTGTCCACCAGGCGAACGCGGATGATGGTCAGCACGTCGTTGAGCAGGGAAGCCGTTTCGTAGGGCACAGAGATAATCTGCATGTTTCCGGACTCGATTTTGGAAAAATCGAGAATGTCGTTGATGATGGAAAGCAGGTTGGCGCCGGCCGTCTTGATGTTGACTATGTATTCCAGCGCTCTGCTCGTGCCGTATTCCCGTTGCGCCAGTTCGCTCATGCCGATGATGGCGTTCATGGGCGTACGTATTTCGTGACTCATGCGGGTCAAAAAAGTGTCCTTGGCGCGGGAGGCCTCCTCGGCAAGCCTGGTTTGCCGCTCCAGATCCCGCGTCCTTTCCTGTACGGCGTTTTCCAGCTCCCTGCCCGTTCTCCGGCTTTTGATCACGACCTTGGACAAAAGAATGATGACCAGAAGCAAAAGAACCAAGGAACCGGCGAGCAGGGGCGAGCGGGCGCGGGCCAGGGCAGCCTGATAATCGAAAATGCGGGATTTCCAGCCGTCCACGACGTCCCTGTAGTCAACCAGACGCTGCGCCTTGTTGATGATGGAAAGCAGAATCTTCTCCTTTTTGTTCACGCCGAAAAAGGAGCTGTAGCTTCTTCTGAAAATGATGTTGGCCTTGAAATAGGGTTTTTCCAGGTAATTGGTCAGGCAGAGCAGCAGATTTTGCGAGGCCATGAGCAGGTCCACTTCCCCGCGTTCCAGCCCTTCAAAGGCCTTCAGGTTGTCCTCGTACTCCACGGTGTTCACATGTCCGGGGAACCATTGGTGAAAAATTTCCGTGCAGGCGCTGTCGCGGGTCAGGCCGATTCTGGCCTGAAGCACTTCGTTGATGGCGATGTTGGGCGTATCCGCGCGGGACAGCATGGCGAAGTTGTCCGTCAGATAGGGCGTGTCCGTCCACAAAAAGCGCTCTTCCCGGTGCGGCGTTCTGATAAGCTCGACCACAAGGGGGATTTCGCCGTTTTCTAGCGCGCGCAGCGTATCGGTCCATGTTTCTGTTTTTGTGTGCGTCCAGGCAAAGCGCAGGCCGCTGACGTCAGAAATTTCAGCCAGAATGTCCAGGCTGGCGCCCTGCCATTTCCTTTCCGCCTCATTGTAAAAGATGACCGGGTAATTGTCGCGTTTGACGCCAACCGGCACGGGTGCGCCTTCAGGGCCGTGTTCGCGGATGTAGCCTTTTTCCTCTTCCGTGAGGGTCAGGAAAAACTTGTGGCGTTTGTATTCCCTGAGCCCTTGCCGATACAGACCGTTCAGGTATTTCAGCGCCCCGTTCCGTAGCGCTTTTTCCACAACGGAGATGACGGGCGCCAACTCCGGATTGCCTGTCGTGAGGGATACCGGTTCGTAAACCAGGGGGAAAAGCGTTTCTGCCGTCACGTCGGGATAATCGTCAAAGGCGGCCTCAAAGGGCCCTTCGTCCACAATGGCGTCCACAGCGCCGCTCTTGAGCATCCGATAGGCTTCCTCGTGGTTTTGGGCGTAGATGATGTCAAAAGGAGCGCCAAGGGTGGCGCGCACCACATTCACAGTCGCGGACTGGGCCAAAAATCCGAACCGCGGGCGGCCGCCGGTTTTCTCCTCGACGCTTTCGCTGCCGACCAGGCGCATCACCTTGAGCGTGCGCTCCGCGATGGGCGAGGTCATCCAGTACCGCTTCAGACGCTCCTGGGTGCTGGTCAAATCGCCGCTGAAGTCCACCTTCATGGCGGTTATGTCCTCCAGCAGATCATTCCAGGCGTAGTCGACGGGCTTGAAGGGGATGCCGAAAAGTCCGCTCAGCCACTCGCAGAAGAGCGGGGCATAGCCGCCGTAATTTCCGTCCGCGCGGCGGAACAGCTCGGAAGACATCACCATGCCGTAGACAAAGGAGGAACGCTGCCGACGCAAAATTTCAATCGCCTCCCGCTCTTCCTCCGTCACGCCGGGAATGTCCCGGTAACTCTTGAAAGCGGGAATATCCCGGGGCTCTTCCCTCACGTTCAGGGCATCATCCGCCCGGGCGAGGGAAAAACACAACAGCAGGGCCGCCGCAACGGAGAAGACGAGCGCGCCTTTGCGCGTCTGTGACAGCCTCATCATAGCATCACCACGGACATATCCAATGTTTATGGCCGCGCGGCCCCGTTCCGCGTGGGTATGTTCCAGGACGACAGAGTTTCGGCAAAGCGTTCCTCGACCCGTTCAAAAAGTTCCGTCAAGGCCGGATCAAAGTGTTTTCCCCCGCCTTCCCGGATGAAGCGGGCGGAATCCTCGTGGCTGTAGGCTTTCTTGTAGGGGCGGTCGGAAGACAGGGCGTCGTATACATCGGCTATGGCCATCAGACGCCCCAAAAGCGGTATGTCTTCCCCCGACAGACCGTGGGGGTATCCGGAGCCGTCCCATTTTTCGTGGTGAAAGGACACGAAAATTTTCGCGAAGCGCAAAAAGCGGCTGTCCTCCTCGTCGTCCTCCAGCTTTTCAACAAAATAAACCCCGCAAGCGACGTGTCGGCGCATCTCTTCGCCCTCTTCGGCGTTCAGGGGGCCCGGTTTTTTGAGGATGCTGTCCCTTATCGCTATCTTGCCCACGTCATGCAACTGGGAAGACTGGAGAAGCAGTTCCGTGTCCCAGTCGGTGGTCTGTTTTTCCCACGCTCCGGAGTTGACGACGGCGGACAGAAGTATGCCCAGGTAGGTCTGTGTTCTTCCAATGTGATCGCCGGTGATGATGTCGCGGCCTTCCACCAGTTCCGCCATGGCCTTCAGAATCTTGTTCTGGAGTTTGAGAACGGTTTTTGTTTTTTTCGCGACCAGGCCTTCCAGATTGGTGTTGTACTCCTGCAGTTCCTGTCGCTGGGACTCCACAAGCAGATGCACCTCAACACGCTTGCGCAGCAACGGTGGGGAAAAAGGCTTGACTATGTAGTCGATGGCGCCAAGACTCAACCCTTCCATCTCGTCGTCGTCGTCGTACATGCCCGTCAGGAATATGACCGGCACGTCGCACGTTTCCGGCTGTTCCTTGAGCCGTTTGATGGCCGCGAAACCGTCCATTTCCGGCATGTCCACATCCAGCAGGATGAGGTCCGGCTTGTAACGTTCCAGCAGTTCCAGCATTTTGGCGGCCGACGGAACCGTCAGCACCGTGTAGGCGTCCGAAAGGGCGTTTTTCCCGGCCGACAGGTTGGCGAGGCTGTCGTCAACCATCATGATGAGTTTGCGGTTCTTTTTCATCATGGCTTCCCACAGGTTCTGTCCTGGTTCGCGGGCAAAGGTCCGTCGGACAAAAGCGACCGCCCGTCAGCGCATGGAAACCGGTCGGGGAGAAACAACCGGCGCGTCGGCATGGGTTCGACAAAGCGACCGATTTTTCCTTTACTGGAATATTTAAGCACCAGAAAGCATTTTTGTCCACAGAATTTTCGGAGCCGCAGCGACGCTTTCCGCTCCGGTCTGGCCGCGCGAAACCCTGACGGCTACCTGCCGGATTTGAGGTCGATGACGGGGTTGCTCAACGTGGCGAAGCCGTCGATGCGGCATTCCGCCACGTCGCCGTGCTTGATGTGCGCTGCCCTGGGTGTTCCTGTGGAAATCACGTCGCCGGGACAGCACGTCGCGATTGCGCTGTGGTAGGAGACCAGAAAGTCCGGCGGGAAAGTCATGTTCGCGACCGCGTTCCGGGCGTGAACCGATCCGTTGATGACGGTGGCCACGTTCAGTTTCATGACGTCATCCACTTCGTCTGGGGTCACCAGTTCCGGCCCGAAGGAAAAAAAGGTGTCGAAGTTCTTTGCCTGGGTCAGATAACGCGGATTCAGACGCAAAATGTCTTCGGCGGTCATGTCTATGATGGTGGTGAAACCGGCGACCACGCTCAGCCAGTTCTTCCGTTCCACATCCTTGCACTGTTTGCCGTAAATGACGCCCAGCTCGGACTCCGCCGTGGTTTTTTCCGATTGGACGGGAATTTTGATGGCCTCTCCCTGCCCGATGATCGTATTGTCCCATTTGGGAAAACTTGCGGGGCGTTCCGTGGGGGCCTTTTCGGCCAGGTCGCCGGCATGATCCACGTAGTTGAGACCAATGCCCCAGATTTTGTGCGGGTGTCTGTACAGGGGCGCGTAGATCGCCTGCTCTTTGGGCAGCGCCGGAAGCTTCTCCAGGGCTTCTTTGCCGCCTGCGGCATGCCAGGCTTTGAGGTCGTCCAGACCGGCGGTCTGGATGAGTTCAAACATGTCTGTGGGCCACCATTTGTTGAAGGCCCTGTTCAACTCGCAAAGGGGAATCAGCCCTTTGGAACTCGCAACGCACGCCGTATCCTGACCGTGCAGACGAATGGTTGAAAGTCTCATACGCATCCTCCGTGACATGGATGGTGGGTTGGGCATTTTTTCAAGCATGCTTACTATATAAAACGCCATTTACGCTGTACAGTGATTTTCATGCGTTGCAATTGACAACTCTCCCCACGACACGCTGGCTGTGTAAGCCCGGATGCTTCTGTTCTGGCCCCTTGCCTGTTCCGGGTGCTTTGGGTTATCCTGAACTTCATGAGAACGTCATCCCGCCGCCTGCCCGCGACATCCACATTCATCCCCACGGCTCTCTATGGCGTGGTGGGCTGGCCGTTGGGTCAGACGCTCTCCCCGCTTTTGCACAACACCGCTTTTCAGGCCCTAGGTCTGCCCGCCGTCTATCTGCGCTGGCCGATACCTCCCGGAGGTTTGCCGGGATTTCTCGAAAGTGTGCGCCTGCTCGACATCAGGGGCGCGTCCGTCACCATACCGCACAAAATCGCCCTGTTGTCCCTGCTTGACGAAGTCACCGAACAAGCGGGGCTGACGGGCGCGGTCAACACCATTTACCATGACGGCGCGAAAGTGTGCGGAGAAAACACCGACGTCACTGGTTTTCTGGCCCCGCTGGCGGATATTGACGCGCCGAATGCCGATGCGCTCCTGCTCGGGTCCGGCGGCGCGGCCCATGCCGCCGCAGCCGGTCTGACCCTGCGCCGTTTTCGGCGGGTTTTCATCGCCACGCCTTCGGACAAAAACCACCTTGAGCCAGCCCGGCGCTTTTCCTGTACGCCGGTGCTGTGGAGAGAACGACACGACGTGCCGGTGGACATTGTCGTCAATGCAACGCCGCTGGGCATGTGCGGCGCGCATGAGAACGAAACGCCCCTTGACTTCAAAAAATTTGCCCGGCCGCGCGAGGGGAGCGCGCGCCCGCTGACCGTCTACGACATGGTATACAATCCCCTTGAAACGCGCTTCCTGCGGGAAGCGCGTTTGGCCGGCCACAACTGCATTTCGGGGCTGTCTATGTTTCTGGGCCAGGGCGCGGCGCAATTTCGCATCTGGACCGGCGAGGAACTTCCGCCGGCGGCATTTGAAGCGCTCAGAACACGGTTGAACGCCGTCGGGAAAATCTGACCAATCCAGAGAGGAAAACATGCGTATTCTGGTACTGCACGGCGTCAACCTGAATATGTTCGGCAAACGTGATCCGGCGCACTACGGCCGCATTACTCTGGAAGAAATCAACAGTCGCCTGACCGCGCTGGGCAGGGAGTTCGGCGCCGACCTGAATTTTTTCCAGACCAACCACGAAGGTGCCATAGTGGAGCGCATCCATGCCATCCCGGACGAAGGGTTTGACGGCGTCATCATCAACGCCGGCGCGTGGACGCATTACAGTTATGCTCTTATGGACGCCCTGGCCATACTTGCCTTGCCGGTTGTGGAAGTGCATATGTCGAACATCCACGCGCGTGAGGAATTCCGCCGCCGTTCGGTTCTGTCCGGAGTCTGCGCGGGCTGTATAGCCGGATTCGGCGTCGGGAGCTACCTGCTGGCCTTGAGGGCTCTCTGTGAACCGGGCGACGGCCTTGCCCAAAAAAGCCGGGAAAAATGACTTTACGCTCCGCTTTGATTGCTGCTATACTTGGGAATATAAACCTGCCGGCGCTGACGCGTTCGCTCCGGCCAGGTTCAGCCCTTGCCGATAATGCTCCCTGACAGGAGATTTGCCATGAAAGACACCATTGACCTGGGCAAAAAACGCGACGACGCTTTCATTACCGAGGTGGAGGCGCACAGCGGACAGAAATTCTCAACCTGTTACCAGTGCGGCAACTGCACGGCGGGTTGCCCTGCCGGATTCGCTTACGACAGGCAGGTAAACCAGATTATGCGCGGCGTGCAGCTCGGCTTGAGGGACAAGGTTCTCAACAGCCGTTCCATCTGGATGTGCCTGTCCTGCTCCACCTGTTCTCTGCGCTGCCCCAACAATATTGATGTGGCGACAGTCATGGAGACGCTCAGGCATATGGCCCGTAAAGAAAAACGGGTGGCGGTGCCGAAAGTGGAAAAATTCTGGTTTTCTTTTCTCGACACGGTGCGCGCTTTCGGACGCTCCTGGGAGATAGGCACTATGGCTCTGTATATGCTGCGTTCGCTGCGCGTGTTTACAGACCTTGATCTTGCCCCTGAAGCTCTGAAAAAACAAAAACTCCCCTTCAAACCGCACAGCATTCCCGACGGCGGGGCCGCGGCCGTGACCCGGATATTCAAACGCTACAGGGAACGCGCAAAACGGGAAGGTGTACGCCCATGAACTATGCCTACTACCCCGGATGCTCCGCCAAGGGATCCTCGGCGGACTATGAAAAATCCACGCAGGCGGTGTGCGGGATGCTTGACATGAATCTTGTGGATATCCGGGATTGGAACTGTTGCGGTTCAACCCCGGCCCACGCAGTAAACACGGAGCTCTCTGCCGCGCTGTGCGCCCGCAATCTGGATATCGCCGCCCAACAGGGGGTGCAGAAACTCCTGACGTCCTGTCCGAGTTGCCTCTCCAATCTGCGGCACGCGGCGAAACGTATGGAGGATCCCGCGTTTCACGCCAGAGTCGACGAACTTCTGGATAACCCGACGGCTCTGAAATTCCCCGCCGTGACCTCCGTCATGCAGGGCATGGCGGCCCACTGCGACGCGGACGAAATCGGCCGACACGTGCGCAGGAATCTCGGCGCTCTCTCCCTGGCCCCCTATTACGGATGCCTCATGAGCCGTCCCGCCGAAATCATGGACTTCGGCGACCCCGAAAATCCCACGCTTATGGAAAGCCTGCTTGGGGCGTGTGGGGCAAAGGTTCTCGAATTTCCCCTGAAGACGTCCTGTTGCGGAGCTTCCTACGGCATTCCGGAACGGGAGATGACGGCGCGTCTTTCCGCCCGTATCCTGCAGCTCGCCACGGACATGGAAGCGGACGCCATAATTGTGGCCTGTCCGCTCTGCCAGATGAATCTGGATCTCAGACAAAAACAGGCGGCCAACAGTGCCGACGCCCGTTTCAACATGCCCGTGCTCTATTTCACCCAGATCATGGGGCTGGCCTTCGGCCTGTCTGGGGACGATCTCGGGCTTGACAAACTCCGTGTCGGCGCCGACGGCCTGTTGCTCAAGATCGAACAGGCGGCATCCGCGCAGCGCGGTTCCGCGGAAGGGGGCAAAGCATGAGAATAGGCGTTTTTATCTGTCATTGCGGCAGCAACATCGCCGCCACAGTTGATTGCGCGAAAGCGGCCGAGATTGCAAAAAGCTTCCCTGACGTCGTCTACGCCGCGGATACTATGTATACCTGCGCCGAACCGGGACAGGCCGCCATAGAGGCCGCGATTCACGAACACAAGCTGGACGGGGTGGTTGTGGCCTCATGCAGCCCCCGCATGCACGAAGCCACATTCCGCCGTACCGTGGAACGGGCTGGCCTGAACCGCTACATGTTCGAGATGGCCAACATACGCGAGCATGTCTCCTGGATAGGCAAGGATAAGGAGGCCAATACCAACAAGACGGCCGAACTTGTGAAAATGGCCGTGGCCAAACTGCGCAACAACAGCCCCCTCACGGCCAAAACCTTTGACGTCACAAAAAAGGTGCTCGTCATAGGAGGCGGAGTGGCCGGAATACAGGCGGCGCTGGACTGCGCCGAGGGCGGCGTGCCGGTCATACTGGTGGAGCGGGAGTCCACCATCGGCGGCAAAATGGCCAAACTCGACAAGACCTTTCCCACTGTGGACTGTTCGGCGTGCATTCTCGGCCCCAAGATGGTGGATGTCGCTCAACATCCCAACATCACGCTGTACGCATACTCGGAAGTGGAAGAAGTTTCCGGCTATGTAGGCAATTTTTCCGTGAAGATACGCAGGCGCGCCTCTTATGTGGACTGGGAAAAATGCACCGGATGCGGCGCATGCAGCGAAAAATGCCCAAGCAAAAAAACGCCGGACGCCTTTAACGAGTTTACGGGCCTTACGACAGCCATCAACATACCCTTCCCGCAGGCAATCCCCAAAAAGGCGGTCATCAACGCCGCCCACTGCCGTCAACTGACCAAAGGGAAATGCGGCGTCTGCGCCAAAACGTGTCCCACGGGCGCCATTGACTACGCCATGCAGGATGCCTTCGTCACCGAAGAAGTGGGGTGCATTGTCGCGGCGACGGGTTACGAGCTCATGGACTGGACGGTCTATCAGGAATACGGCGGCGGCGTCTGGCCGGATGTAATAACCTCGTTGCAGTACGAACGTCTGCTTTCGGCCTCGGGGCCCACCGGCGGCCATATAGTGCGGCCTTCCGACGGCAGGGAGCCGCAGACCATCGTCTTCATACAATGCGTCGGCTCACGGGACAAATCCATCGGCCGCCCCTACTGTTCCGGATTCTGCTGCATGTATACGGCCAAGCAGACCATACTGACCAAAGACCACCTCCCCTGGTCGCGCTCTTATGTTTTCTATATGGACATCAGAGCGCCAGGCAAAATGTACGACGAGTTCACCAGACGCGCTGTCGAGGAATACGGCGTGGAATACATACGGGGGCGCGTTTCGGCCATTTATCCTGACGGACAGGGCAGATACGTTGTGATGGGCGCGGACACGCTCCTGGGCGAGCAGGTGGAAATCAAGGCGGACATGGTGGTTCTCGCCGTCGGCATTGAGGCCGCCAGAGGGGCCCCGGGGCTGGCGGAAAAATTGCGCATCTCCTATGACGCCTACGGTTTTTACATGGAAAGCCACGTCAAATTGAAACCTGTGGAAACCAATACAGCGGGCGTGTTTTTGGCCGGCGTCTGCCAGGGGGCGAAGGATATCCCCGCTTCTGTCGCGCAGGGTTCCGCCGCCGCGGCCAAAGTGCTGGCCCTTTTTGCGCGTGACAAACTCGAAAACGACCCCCAGACGGCCCAGGTGGACATACGCCGCTGCGTTGGGTGCGGAAAATGCATACGCTGTTGTCCCTTCGGCGCCATAAAAGACAGCGAAATACGCGGCGAGAACAAGGCGCAGGTCATTGAAACCGTCTGTCAGGGTTGCGGCCTGTGCACGGCGACCTGTCCGCAGGGCGCCATTCAGCTTGCTCACGCCACGGACAACCAGATTCTCGCGGAGGTGAACGCGCTATGCCGGTGATGCAAGGCAAGGAATTGCGTATTGTTGGTTTTCTCTGCAATTGGTGTTCCTACGGCGGCGCCGATACGGCCGGCGTGGCGCGCGCCGAACAGCCGACCGACCTGCGGATCATCCGTGTGCCCTGCTCCGGCCGCGTCGACCCGCTCTTCATCGTCAAAGCGTTGCTCAACGGCGCTGACGGCGTGTTGGTTTCCGGCTGTCATCCCCGCGATTGCCATTATTCGGCCGGCAATTTTTACGCCAGACGCCGCCTGGAAGTGCTCAAGCGCTTTCTGCCCGTCATCGGCATAGACGACGCCCGCTTTGAGTATACCTGGGTTTCCGCGGCGGAGGGTCAGCGCTGGCAACAGGTCGTCACTTCGTTCACCGAACGCGTTCACGCCTTGGGGGCGGCGCCTCGCATTGAGGACGCAAAACCGTTCCTCAAGGTCGCCGATATGGCCCTGAAGCCGTTACGCACCCTGGGGACAGGGAAAAACGCTCCTCTGGAAAAACTGAAAGAGGCCATCAAGGCGAAACTCCCCGAACTGGAATGTGTGATAGGCTGGCAAAAAGGCTATGACGACATCCACACGACGCCGCTTTTTATGAAAAGCGCCGAGGAGGTGGACAAACTCGTCTGGGGACCGCTCAATGTTGTCAATACGGCGAACTATCTTTCCCAGTTCAAGGGCAAAAAAGTCGGCATCGTCGTCAAGGGCTGCGACAGTCGTTCCGTGGTGGAACTCCTCCAGGAAAACTTGATTTCCCGTGAAGCTGTAACCATATTCGCCATGCCCTGTGAAGGAACGCTTGACGTGGCCCGCGTCAATGAAAAACTGGGACGCTATACCATTGTCAATGCCGCTGATTCCGACGGCGCCGGTCTGCTCGTGACTGTGGACGGCAAAAAGCACAGCCTCGCCATGGAAGAACTCGCCCAGGGCAAATGTCGCTGTTGCACGCACCCCTCGGCTGTTTTGACTGACGTTTTGGTTGGGGACGCGCCTCAGGCGCCGGCCGCCGCGCCGACGCCGCCGGAACTGGCTCTGCTTGACTCCATGGGGCTTGAAGAACGCAGGGGATTCTGGCGCGGCCAGATGGAGCGGTGTTTGCGCTGCTATGCCTGCCGCAACGCCTGCCCGATGTGCGTGTGCCGCGATCACTGCGTTTCCGACGCCCGCGACCCCCATTGGATGACGCAGGAGGCAGACGTTGTCCAGAAACTCTTTTTTCAGACCATACACGCCCTGCATCTGGCCGGCCGCTGCACCGGCTGCGGCGAATGCCAGCGGGCCTGCCCGGTAGGCATTCCCATCTTGGCCTTGCGACAGCAGACGGCCCGCGCCGTGGAAGAACTCTTCGGCGGCTACAAGCCGGGTTTCGATCCGGCCGCCGTGCCGCCGCTGCTGGGCTATGAAGTGGAAGAACAGAACATACGTGAAACGCGTATCTGAGGAGTGGAAATGAGGGTCATACGCTTTATACAATCTGACGGTTTCCCCGATTTTCTCGCTCGCCTGTCCCGGAACAATCGGGTTCTGGCACCTGTCGTCAAACCGGCCGGCAAACGCTCGGTGGTGTTCGAGCAGTGGCGGGAGGGCATGCCCGTCATTCTGGAAAAAACGACTGTTCCGCCGAAAGAAGCCGTCCTGCCGCAGTGCGAAACGCTGTTTGTCTGCAAAAAATCCAAAAATCCCGACAATCCGGAAGACGTGGGCATGACGCTGGGCACGGTTCCGGAAGACGCGTCAACAACGCTTCCCACGCTGATTTTCGCCTGTCGTTCCTGTGACGCCCGGGGATTTGCCGTGCTTGACCGTCCTTTCCTCAAGGGACCTTTTGCCGACCCCTATTATAAGGCGAGAAGGGCACGGCTCGCCGTCATCACCCTGACCTGTTCAACCGGGTGCAATACCTGTTTTTGCCATTGGGTCGGCGGCGGTCCGTCCTCTCCGGAGGGTTCGGATGTCCTGATGACCGAAATTGAGGACGGTTTTGTGCTCCAGGCAATGACTCCGGCCGGAGAAGCACTGCTTGAATCCTCGAACCTCGCGGACGGCAAGGATATTTTCCCCAAGGCTGAAGCCGCGCGCAAAGCGGCCTGGGCTTCGCTGCTTCCCGCCCCGGACCTCAAAAACGCACAGCAAAAAGTCGCCGCCGTTTTTAAAAACGAACAATTTTGGCGGGAACACGCCGCCGCCTGTCTTTCCTGCGGGGCCTGCACTTATTTTTGTCCTGCCTGTTACTGCTTCAACATCACGGACGAAGGGGACGCTTTCGAGGCCGACGGCGCGCGGCGTCTGCGCAGTTGGGACAACTGCATGTCCTCTTTGTTCACGCGTGAAGCCAGCGGTCACAACAGCCGGGCGCAGAAGGCCCAGCGCCTGCGTAACCGTGTTTCACACAAATTCTCCACCTATCCGGAGAACTGGGGAAAATTTTCCTGCAACGGTTGCGGAAGATGCATCAGCAACTGCCCTGTGCATCTGGACATCCGCGATGTTGTCGTGAACGCCTTGGCCGTTGAGGACGAATAAGCCGGAGGAGCGATATGGCCGTCAAAAAATCAAAAGACAAAACCTCTCTCAAGGCGACGCCACGGAAGGCCCGGACAGAAGCCCCAACGCCCGCGTTGAAAGAAAAGGCGGAACTCGCCGCCCATGAAAGCCATGCCCCCAAAATCCGGGACAAGGGCGAAGTGGCCGCGCGCGAAAGCACCCCCCCTGTCCTGAAAGAAAAAAGCGCCCCGCCCGTTGTGGCGGAGCAGAGGCCCGGGGCATCCACTGAAGGACTGCGGGCTTTCCAACCGCGTCCCATGCCCACGGGCAACCCCTATATGCCGCAAATCGCCACCGTCAAGGAAATCATCCAGGAAACGTCCAACATCAAGACGCTCAGGCTTGTGTTGGACAACCCCGAGGACATGGCCAATTTCACTTATGAACCGGGCCAGGTCGGTCAAATTTCCGTTTTCGGCTATGGTGAATCCACCTTCGTGATCAACTCGCCCCCTTCACAGAAAGAGTACCTGCAATTCTCCGTTATGCAGGCCGGCGAAGTCACGGCCGCCATACACCGTCTTTCCGTGGGCGAAAAAGTCGGCGTGCGCGCGCCGCTGGGCAATTTCTTTCCCTGGCGGGAATGGAGGGGCAAAAACATATTTTTTGTGGGCGGCGGCATCGGAATGGCCCCCATTCGCGTCGCCCTGCTGCACCTGCTTGAACGCAAGGCGGATTACGGCAAGATAGGTCTGCTGTACGGAGCGCGTTCGCCTAGGGATATGGCCTACATGTATGAAACCGACAGTTGGCTCGACAATCCCGATCTGGACTGCACCCTGTGCATTGACGCGCCGGCCGAAGGTTGGGGACACAAAGTCGGGCTCATCCCCAATGTGCTTCTGGAACTGCGCCCGTCTTCCGACAACTGCGTGGCCGTGATCTGCGGACCGCCCATCATGATAAAATTCACCTTGCAGGCCTTGGAGAAGCTCGGCTTCAAGCCTGAAAACATCGTAACCACTCTGGAAAAGCGCATGAAATGCGGCATAGGCATTTGCGGACGCTGCAATATAGGTGGAAGCTATGTTTGCGTGGACGGCCCGGTATACAGTTTCAAACAGTTGCAGGCTTTACCCGAAGACTTGTAGCTGCCCTCAACGGGAATATTCACGAAGGACGCCCAGGAATGAAAAAATTGTGGTTGTTTTGCTGCCTTGCCCTGGTATTTCCCACAGCGGCTGGGGCTGGAGAAAAGATTGACCCTACGGACTTCATTTGCGCCGAACTTGTCGCCATGCCCACGACAACCGGAGAACCTTCTCTTTTTGAGGCATTGCAGGTTGACGGCTACCTGAGCGCACAACAGAACGCGACCATTGCGGATCCGACCCTTATAGCGCCTCTTCTGGAACAGGTTTATGTCGCATGTCAGGCCGCGCCCACGGAAACCGTGCTGGCTTTCTGGAAAAAAGGAAGAGAAGGCCTGACGGTTTCCGAAGAATCCCCCTGGAGAGCGGACAAGACCACCTGCGGGGACTACGCCGCCAATGAGGATGACGGCAGCGGCTTCGTCATCTGGCTTGACGGATACAATCGCGGCAAAAGCGGCACAGGCGCGTCAATTCTGGAGAGCGACAGCACATTCAACGACTTTATGGCCAAGTGCAAGGCGCAACCCAAGGACCTGATGCTTGACGTGATGCGCTCAAGCGCGAAAGGCGGCAAATAGCTCCGCTGTATGCCGGGTTCTCTACTCCATGCCGACCACCTTGAAACCGGCATCGGTCACGGCTTTTTTCAAGGCTTCGTCCGTTACGCCCTCCGTCGCCGCGACAACAGCTGTTTTGGCGGCAAGAAGCACATTCGCCTCCCTGACGCCCGGGACGGAACGCAGGGCTTTTTCTACGGCATTGGAACAGTGCCCGCAGTTCATGCCTTCGATATGCAAAGTTCTGTTCATGGTCAAACTCCCTGAATTGGTTGTCGGGTCAATGCGCGTCGCGTCCGTTGCATCTGCCGTGTCCGGCGCGTATTCCGACTTGAACAGACGCAGGCGCAAAGAGTTGGTGACTACGCTGACGGAACTGAAACTCATGGCCGCCGCCGCGATCATGGGGTTGAGCGTCAGCCCGCAGAGTCCGTGAAGCGCGCCGGCAGCCACAGGGATGCCCACGCAGTTGTAAAAAAAGGCCCAGAAAAGATTTTGGCGTATGACGCGCATGACAGCCCCGCTCAGTTGGATGGCGGCCGCGACATCCACTAGGTCGTTTCTCATGAGCACGATATCCGCCGATTCCACGGCGATTTCCGTCCCAGCGCCGATGGCGATGCCCACGTCGGCGCGGGCCAGGGCCGGAGCGTCGTTGACGCCGTCGCCCACCATGGCCACCTTCCTGCTTTTTCCCTGCAGGGCGGCGACCTCCCGTGCCTTGTCCTGTGGAAGCACTTCCGCCAGAACATGTTCCAGCCCCGCCAAGCGTTGTATGGCCGCGGCGGTTCGCGCATTGTCCCCGGTGAGCATGACCACGTCAAGGCCCATGGCCCGCAATGCGGCCACTGCCTGGGGGCTGGTCTTTTTAAGCGCGTCGGCCACGGCGACGAGCCCGAGTGCTTCCTCCCCGCGGACGACATAGAGGGCTGTTTTCCCCTCCTGGGCAAATTCCGCGGCCTTGACTGCCAGGCCAGCGTCCGTGACGCGTCCGTTTTGAAGCAGAGCCGTGTTTCCGACCATGCAACGTATGTCGTCTATGGTTCCAGCTATGCCCAAACCGGGATTTTGCCTGAAATCGTCAACGCCGAGTAGGCGTATGCCGCGCTTTTCGGCCTCCTGTACGATGGCCGCGCCCAGAGGATGTTCGGACAGTTTTTCTAGGGAAGCGGCCACGGCAAGCAAAAATTCCTCATCGACACCGCGGGCCGCGATAATATCGGCGACTACGGGACGGCCTTCGGTGACGGTGCCGGTCTTGTCCAGCAACACCGTGTTGACGGACTGAAGGGTTTCAATGGCCTGGGCGGATTTGAACAGAATGCCGTCGCTCGCTCCACGCCCGATGCCGACCATAATGGCCGTCGGCGTCGCCAGCCCCAGAGCGCAGGGGCAGGAGATGACCAAAACGGATATGCCTCTGGTCAGCGCGAACTCCGGATCGTATCCGAGCAGCAGCCAGGCGGCCATGGTGGCTGCTGCGATGACGATGACGATCGGGACGAAGACGCCGCTTATCCTGTCCGCCAGCCGCGCCACAGGCGCTTTGGATGATGTGGCCTCATCCACAAGGCTGATGATGCGCGCGAGCGTTGTGTCCTCCCCCACGCGGGTGGCCCGCATTAGAAAAAATCCGCCTTTGCTGATGGTCGCGCCCGTTACGGCGTCGCCGGGCTGTTTTTCAAGGGGCATGCTTTCACCGCTGATGAGGGATTCGTCCACGAAACCGCGGCCTTCGACGACCACGCCGTCAACGGGCACACTCTCCCCGGCTTTGACGACCAGCATGTCCCCGCGCAGAACCTGCTCCCGCGCGACGACTTCCTGACGGCCGTCACGGAGAACCGTCGCTGTCTGGGGCGCGAGGTTCACAAGGCGGGCTATGGCCTCCGACGTTTTGCCCTTGGCCCTGGCCTCAAAAAATTTGCCCAAGGTGATCAGGGTCAGGATCATGGCCGCCGAGTCAAAATAGAGACTTTCGGCAAAGCGGCCCACAATGCTCGCATCGCCGTGCCCCAGGGCAAAGGCCATTCTGTAGATGGCGTACACGCCGAAAAGAACGGACGCCCCCGAACCAACGGCGACGAGAGAATCCATGTTCGGAGCGCCGGCCAACAGGCTTCTGAGTCCTCCCTTGAAATATCCGAAATTGACGAAAATCACCGGGACAGTCAGAAGAAATTGTGAAAAAGCATTGAGCAGGGCATTGTTTGGCTCAAGCAGAACATCCGGCAGGGGCAGATGCAGCATCGCGCCCATGGCGATATAGGACAGAGGCGCGGCGAAAAGGCAGGAAATCAGCAGGCGTTCTTTTATTTCCCGCTGCTCGTCGTCGTTTCCGGCGTCTGCCCTGTCCCCATTCCGACGCCCGACGCCGTATCCGGCCTTTTCCACGGCCGCCGCGATTGTCCGCCCCGAGACGAGTTTTTCGTCAAAAGACACGGCCATGCTGTTTTTCAACAGATTCACGTTCACTTCAGCCACGCCGTCAAGAACGGCCACGGCTTTGTTGACGCGGCTGGAGCAAGCCGAGCAGGTCATGCCGTTTATGTCGAACCGTTCTTTGCGCACAGCATGTTTCCCCCGGATGCCGCTCAAAGCTTCCTGTCGTACAGCAGCGCGGCGTTCAACACCACCAGAACAGAGCCGGCGTTGTGGACGAACGCGCCGCTGACGGGAGTGAGCAGGCCGAACACGGACAGCCCAACAGCGGCGAAGTTGATCAGCATGGCCATGCCGATGTTGCATTTGATGGAGCGGTTGGCGGCAATGGAGAGCCGTTTCAGGTATGGGATTTTGGCTATGTCGTCTCCCATCAGAGCCGCTTCGGCGGCCTCCAGGGCTATGTCGCTGCCCATGCCTCCCATGGCCACGCCCACGTCGGCGGTCTTCAGGGCCGGGGCGTCGTTGACGCCGTCCCCGATCATGCAGACGATATGTCCCTGTTCCTGCAACATTTTTATGTGTCCGACCTTCTCTTCGGGCATGAGTTCGGCGTACACGCTCCCGATGCCCGCCCGTTCGGCGAAGTACCCGGCCGCCTGCGCATGGTCGCCGGTCAACAGGATGACCTCCGTGCCCATTTTTTTCAACCTGTCAACCATATCGGCCGCGTTTTGCCGCAGAATGTCCGCAAGAGCCACCACGCCGACGCATTTGCCCGAAACCGCGACCACGATGACAGCTTTGCCCTGTTTGCGCAAGCCCTTCAACGCGGCCGACACGGCGTCGTCCGGTTTTACGCCGGATTCTTCCAGCCAGGCGCTGCTGCCGCAAAGAATGGTTTCCCCGTCCACCTCCGCCTGAACCCCTTTGCCAGGAGACATTGCGAAGTTGGTTATCGGCGCGGTTTTCAGGCCTTTCTGTGCGGCGAAGGCCGTGACGGCCTTGCCGAGAGGGTGCTCCGACCGGGCTTCCACAGAGGCCGTCAGCCGCAACAGTTCGTCGGAGGTCAGTTCCGGCGTGAAAGAAATGGCGTCGCTCACTTTCAGCACGCCGCGCGTCAGCGTTCCAGTCTTGTCAAAGGCTATTCTGTCCACCTTGCCCATAGTTTCCAGCGCCTCGCCGGATTTGACGAGAACTCCGTTCTTGGCGGCCTGCCCTATGGCGGCCATAATTGATGTGGGCGTCGCCAGAGCGAGAGCGCAAGGGCAAAACACGACCAGAACGGTCACGGCCCTGATGATGTCGCCCGTCAGCATGTACACGATGACGGCGATGACCAGGGCCGTCGGCACCAACCTGCTCGCCCACCTGTCCGCGATGCGCTGCATGGGCGCCTTGTTGTTTCCCGCTTCCCGCACCATCCTGATAAGTTTCTGCAACGAGGAGTTTTCGCCGACTTTTGTAGCCTTGATGTCAATCGAGCCGAAACGGTTGATTGTTCCACTGTGGACGCTGTCTCCGACCGCCTTGTCCACGGGCAGGGATTCGCCTGTCATGATGGACTGGTCAACGGACGTGACGCCGAAAACAATGTCGCCGTCCACAGGTATCGTCTCGCCCGGCAACACGCGCAACAGATCCCCACAGCGGATTTCCTCGACAGGCACGATTTTCTCCCCGCCTGCCGCAATGATTCTGCCCTGTTGCGGGGCAAGGCTGATGAGTTTTTTGATGCCTTTTTGGGCGCGTTCCGTCGTCTTGTCTTCAAGAAGGGCGCCGACAGCCATAATGAAAGCCACCTCGCCCGCCGCGAATGTCTCGCCTATGGCGACGGAAGCCGCCATCGCCAAGGATATGAGCAGGGCGGAGGTGACGCTTTTCTGGAGAAACAGGCTCCTCAGCGCCCAATAGGCCAAGGGGCTGCCCGAAATGATGATGGTCAGCCAGGCCGGGTCCACAGACGTACTGAACGCCCCCCGCATCGCCAAAAAACTGAGGCCGAGAAAAACTCCGGCCGCCATTGTCATACGCAGACCCGAAAGCTCGGAAATTATACGTTCCATCATGGTGACTCCGTTGCCGCACGGCGGGCGCTTCAAGCCGCGCGCGGCGTTTGCCGAACAATGTGTTGAAGCTAATGCCTATAGTTGGTATAGAGTCAAGCGTCGTCGAAAATTTTTTTGGGCGGACTCAAAATAAAGGGAAAAATCATGATGAGAATCGGCGAGCTTGCGAAAATATCCGGTTGTCAGGTCGTGACCATACGTTATTATGAAAAGGAAGGATTGCTGCCCGAACCGGAACGCAGCGGCTCGAACTACCGCCTTTACGGGGATGGGGCTGTCGAGCGGCTACGCTTTATTCGCCACTGTCGCCGCCTCGGCATAAGATTGTCCGAAATCCGCGCGCTTTTGGCGTTTAGGGAATCGCCGCGCACGACGTGCGACTGGATTGACGCTCTGGTCAGCGGACACATAGCCGCCGTGACGGAGCAGATTGACTCCCTGACTCAGTTGAAGGAAGAATTGGAGCAATTGCTGCGCGCGTGTTCGGGAGGCAAAAAAGCGGAGTGCGGCATCCTTAAAAGCTTGAGCGACGTCTGCCCCCATTGCGGGGAACTTGCCGGATGCCGGCTCGCCAAAGTATAATCCGAGGAGCAGGCCCAAAGACGACGAGGCACTGATGGATGAACAGATCAAGCGTCTGAAGCAAAAAGTGGGCGAACCGGGAAGCGCAGCTGGAGCTAGAGCAGTTTAACTTTTATTTTATTCATCTGAGGTAGTCGCGATTTGATCTGACAGTGTCCCTTGTCAAAAGAGGGGAACTCCGTTTTGATGGAAGCATATACACACCATCAACCGGGCACCGTGCCCACGGAGTATCCCCATGGAA
>JAISTW010000034.1 GCA_031272405.1 Desulfovibrio sp.
GAGGGCGAGGCCGGCGCCTGCGGCGTTACTGCCCCATTGGGCGCCGCCTATTTCGAAGAAGAGTTGTCCGGACAGGGCTTCGGAAGCCACGGCATCCAAGATGAGACGGAAGCGCTGGCCCGCCTCGAACTCGTCTCTGCCGTCGCCGGCGCCGACATTGTTGTTGGTGAAGTTCATGTTCTGACCGTAGTCGAACGTGACGATCCATTCGCCTTTGACTTTGAAGTCCACAGCGCTCGCGCCCGTAGCAGCGCCAAGCACCAGACCCGCAGCCAGGAGCAGTGTTGCGAGTTTCTTCATCTTAAAACCTTCCTTCTTTTGCGCGGTTAGCGCGTTAAGAGTTCCTCTTCACACAATTACCCGTCACGGAAGCACAATACACAATGAGCTTTCGCAATGCAAGCTTTTTCGTACAAAAATTTTTATTCTTTAGGGCAAAAAATTTCAGAAAAATTTTTTTATCTGTAAAAACAGACTGTTATAATTTCTTTTGAGGAAAAAATTTTTTTACGGGAACCGCTTTCCCGAGTCAAAAAAACTTTTGGCCTTCAAAGCCAATAGCGAAGCGTTGCGGGGGTAGCCGACAGGTTGCCGAATATACAGAAAAAACAGAAAGGGAGCTTGACGAAAGTCCCGGCAGGAAAGGTAGGTTATGCTAAACTGCCGGAAACTTGCAGTAAACGGGCATTTACAAAATCCGCCAAGCTCCCTTGCTTTTTTATTGCCCCAATTCCCCATCTTTTGCAAGTCAAAATTTCGGTAAGGTTTTTTGTCGGCCTTTTTCCCATTTCTGTTGCGAAGTCCCTCAATTTGGGGCGAAATTCGCCCCGCGGCAGAAATCACCCCAGGCCGCAAACCGCGCGGACAACCGCCACACGCCGCTCATAGCCGTGTTCGGCGCGCAGCAGCTCGCGCCAGCGCGTCCGCAGCGCGTCCGTGGCCGGGTCAGCCCGCAGTTGGGCCAGACGCGGGCCAAAGTCCTCCGGACGCTCCAGCGTGATCGGACGCGTCAACTCGGACGGAAAGATGTCCAGCCCCGGCGTGGCGTCGGTCAGGAGCGCCCCCCCGGCGGCCCAGACGTCAAAATGGCGCTGGCTCAAACTGTGGGGCAAAAGCAGGCTGGTGACGTTGAGCGCGGCCGACCGGGCATAACGGGCGGGCAGGGCCGTGTAGTAGTCCAGCGGCGGCTCCACGGCGAGGCCGGGAAGCATGTCCTCCCAGCCCTTGTCCCCGACGACGGCCAGGCCGGCCGGCAAGGCGGCGGCAATCCAGCGGGCGCGGCGCAGGCGCGAACAGGCCTCGGCGCCCAGACCGGCGCGGCGCGCGTCGTGCCCCGGCCAGGGGCAAAGCCCCAGTTTTTCCATCCACCAGTGGAAATTCGGCCCCTGTGACGGGTCGGCCGCCGCGACAGCCAGTGTTTCGGCCCGGGCCATCAGTTCCCGGGGAACGCGGGCCGCCGCGAAAAAACGCTTTTGTTCCGGAAAGACGGATCGTCCCACAAAAAGCGGTTCGCAGCCTTCCGAAATTCCGGCGCGCCACATGTGCGGAGCGACGGCCAGGGGCAGATGGCGCACGCAGCGCCCCCCCAGACTCCGCAGCGGGGCGATGAAACTCGCGTCCGTGACGAAGAGCGCGGCCTGTTTCCACCAGGGCAGGGG
This sequence comes from Desulfovibrio sp., assembly GCA_031272405.1. Lineage (GTDB taxonomy): Bacteria > Desulfobacterota > Desulfovibrionia > Desulfovibrionales > Desulfovibrionaceae > Desulfovibrio. The sequence continues at coordinate 1,659 of JAISTW010000034.1, forward strand.
AGGAAGCACATGCCAGGGATTGTCCACAAACCATATGGCCACCGGGATGTTCCTGGCGCGGCAGAGCCAGAATATCGCGCCCTCGGGGTCAAGGCCGCGCCCGTTGACCGACAGGAGCAGCGCCGGTCTGCGCCGGACAATGGCCTCTTCCCAGACGGGCAGGACGGAAGGCCCGGCCCACAGGGGCATCTCCAGCGCGGCCAGGCCGCTCGCGCCCAGGGCGGCCTTAAGCTCCTGATGCAGCAGTTGCCGCTCCGTGCCCGGCAACAGCGCCGTCTCGCGCGCGCGGCCGTTCTTGCGGCCGACGGAGACGGCAACCGAAGCGAAAAGCGAGGCCAGGCGTCCCAAAATCGGCCCCCAGAACAGCGGCGCGAGGCGGTTGTTGAGCCGGTAGGCAAAAACGCGGCAGACAGGCGCAAGATCAAGCGCCCGCCGGACGCTGATTCTGCGCCAGCCCGCCGGGACAAGACTGTCGGAACGCAATGCGGACAGCCGGCGCAGAACGCCGGGGGCTTCCAGCCAGAAGACGCCGCGCGGCGGGACCGCCGGGAATGTTTTCGGGCAGGGGCCAAGGCCCAGCACAAGAAACGGCGCGTCCGGCTTTCGCGGCAGACCGGCCGGGCCGGTCAGTTCCACCCAGGCTTCGGGGCCGTCGGGCAGGCTGACCGGGCGGCCGGAAAAATCGGGCAGCCGGACGCGGTCGCCGCCGTTACGGATTGCCGGGCTCATCCGCCTTGTGCCTTGACTTCAGCCAGCTCTTTTCTGTCCCGGCCCGCAAACGGCGGATGTTTTCCGCGTGTTTGAAGAAAACCAGAACCAGCGCGCACAGGCTCAGGGGCAGCCATTGCCAAAGGCCGGAAACGGCCAGCGCCAGGGGCAGAACGCTGACCAAAGTCAAAGAACCGAGGGAAACATAGCCGGAACGCCAGATGACAAGAATGCAAAGGACGGAAGCGGTCAAGAGCTGAAAAAAGGCCAGAGGCAGAAAAACGCCGATGCTGGTGGCGACCGCCTTGCCGCCCCTGAACTTCATAAAACAGGAAGCGGCGTGCCCGGCAACGGCGGCCAAAGCGACCACGCTGATCAGCGGGGGGGAGAAATCCCAGCGCGCGGCCAGCCAGACGGGGGCCGCGCCCTTGAGCAGATCGCAGAGCAACGTCGCCACGCCGTAGCCGAAACCGCACAGACGGGCCACATTGGTCGCGCCGGTGTTGCGGCTGCCGCTCAAACGCGGGTCCAGGCCGCAGCATGTTCTGGCGATAACCAGCCCCCAGGGCACGGAACCCAGGAGATAGGCGGCGACGGACAGGCAAAGGGCGGGGATCAGCGGCGTCATGACCTTGCTTCCAGTATCTGCATTTCGTTATACAGGGGATTGATCTTGCCCAGGCGCACGGACACGGGCAGGCCGGGGCAGGCCCGCTCGTCGAAGAGCTGGCGTCTGCCGCGTGCGAAGACTCCCTGTTCCGGCAGGCTGACGCTGACGAAGACGTCGTTTTCTTCCGTGATGACGCCGGGCCACCACACCTTGTCGCCCTGCTGCCTGAAATAGAGAAGTTTCCAATAGCGCGGACGGAAACGCTGCGCCTGGCCCGTCGCTTCCAGCACGGGCGTCAGCAGGCCGAGCAGGCCGGCGAGCGCCGTTTCATCCCACAACGGCCTGTTGTTGTTCAAATAAAAGACTATCTGGGCCTCGTTGACCAGGTCTGTGTAGCGGCGCAAAGGCGACGTGACAGGGGCGTAGCGGGCGACGCCCAGACCGGCGTGCCGCCGCGCCCGCACTTCCAGGCAGGAAGGCGTCAGAGAACGGATAATCCGGGCCATGTCCTCCGGTCTTGTCCACAGGCCGGCGTATTCCTTGGGCAAAGTCACGTCCTGGGTGCGGTGGATGAGGGGAACGCCCCGTTCCGCCGCCCAATCCGCCGCCACGCCGCTGGCCAGGATCATCATTTCGGCCACAAGCTGCTGGGCATCGTGGGCCGGGACTTCCGGCTCCAGGCTGACGACAGTGTCCGCGCCCTCGCCGCTCAGGCGCAGCACGGGCTCGGGCCGATTCATGATCACGGCGCCGGCGGCTATGCGCGCCAATTGCCGCAGACGGGCCAGTTCCACGCCGAGGCGCAACGCCTGAAGACAGGCCGTTGCCGGATTGTCCGACGGAGAGGAAGTCTCACCGGCGTCCAGCGCGGCCTGACAGTCGGCGTAATTCAGATTGGCCGCGAGCCGGACTCTGGCCAGAAACAGTTCGCTCCCGGTCAGGCCGCCAGCCGCGTCCAGGCGCATCCGCACGCACAGGGCCGGGCGCTCCTGTCCGGCAACCAAGGAAAACACGTCTGTGCCCAGCATTTCCGGCAGCATGTGGCAGGTGCCTTCGGGCAGATACAGGCTGGTGCCCCGATGCAGCACGGCTCTGTTGAGTCGGCTGTCGGTTTCGCCCGCGAAGGGCCAATACAGGGCCGGGGCTGCCAGGGCCAGGGTCAGGCGAAAGCCGTCCTGTTCGTGCTCCACGTAAAAGGCGTCGTCAACATCGCGGGTGCTGGCGCTGTCTATGCTCACAAAGGGCAGGTCGCAAAGAGGCAGGGCGCAGTCCCGCGCGGCCTCGGCGACGGCTTGCGTCTCGTCGGCGAAAGGGCGCCACCAGTCGTCTCCGGGGGCGTAATCCGCCCTGTCCAGCCAAAAATTGTAATGCTCCGGCACCTGCTCCCAGGCCGCGAGCAACTGGAGCGGCACATGCGCCTCGTCAGGCAGGCCCTTGGACAGCATGGCCCAAAGGCCGTCGTTGTCCTGACGCTCCGGGTCTCTCATTCGGGCGAACAGAACATCCCTGAGCCGTTCGGCCACCTCCGGAGAGGGCCACAGCCCCTCCCTGTCCGCGCGCGCCGGGAGCGCGCGTTTTTTGCAGGCCACATCCCAGAGCAGGCGGAGAAAGGCCGCCCCGCCGGAAACAAGGGCTTCCCGCGCCTGTCTGGCTTCTCTTTCGGCCAGACGTTTCTGGGCCAGTTCAGGACTGTGTACGAGGAAATCCGGCGGATGAAAGCGGAAATGGCTTTTGCAGGCCAGCAGGGCCCGACCGTAAGCGGCCACAATGTCCTCGTCCGGACTGTCGAAAAACAGCTCGGCAAACCAGCGGGCCGGGGCCAGAGGCACTTCGTCGTGGGCTATTTCCCAGACCTCAAGAGGCTGTATCCCGGCCGCGATATCCTCCCGGCTTCTCCTGCGCTCTTCCAGCAGACGCAAGGCATGTTCCTTGCTCAGAGCGGCGTCGTAGAGCGGGCCTATCCAGGGCAAAACCCGCGAGGAGGGCAAGCGCGTCTCGCGCCTGTTGGGCAGCAGAAGGCGCAACTGACCGCCGCTTTCCCCGGTGACCAGAGCGATCTGGGGAGCGTTGCCGTCCATGTATTCCACAACGCAGCCCGGCGCGGGATAGCGGGAGACGGGGCTACCAGTCGAGCGTTTGTTTGAAGGCACGGGTCAGATTCTCCACGCTTTCCTGCATGATGACGCTCGAACCGCTGGCGAGGGTCAAGAGTCCGTCCCCGGTGACCTCGCCGACGCGCCGGCACAACTGCCCCTGCAGCATGTCCAGCGCCGGGGCGAGATCGGCCCGCACGCTGACTATAAGACGGCTCGCGCTTTCGCTGTACAAGAGTTCGGCGCGGCTCATGGGCTCCATGACAGGCAGGGCGTCCACATCCACGCGGGCGCCCAGCCGTCCGCCGATGCACATTTCCGCAAGGGCCACGGCGAAACCACCGTCCGAGCAATCATGGCAGGCGGCGACGGCGCGTTGCGACATAAGCCCGTAGACCGTCCTGTAGCGCAGCAGGGCAGCGGCCGCGTCCACATGCGGCAGTCTGCCGCCGACGATCCCCAGTTCCGAGGCCGCCTCGCTGCCGGCCATGTCGCGCCAGACGCCGCCGAACATATAAATCTGATCACCCGCCCGCTTGAAATCGGAACTCTGGGCGCGGGTCACGTTGCCGATGACTCCGAGAACGGTAAAGAGCACTGTGGGGGGGATGGAAATGCGCTCTCCGCCGCCGACATAGTCGTTTTTCATGGAATCCTTGCCGGAAACGCACGGCACGCCGTAGGCCAGGCAAAAATGCCGCAGGGCCTTGCAGGCCCGCACAAGCTGGGCCAGCTTGTACTGTCCGTCGGGATTCTTCTCGCTCGCCACCGGGTCGCACCAGCAAAAATTGTCCACACCGGCCAGGGCGTCGGGATTGGCCCCCACAGCTACGGCGTTGCGCACGGCTTCGTCCACGGCGTTGGCCATCATCCAGTATGTGTCGTAATCGCTGAATTTGGGGCAAATGCCGTGGGAAACGACGATCCCCGCGTCGGATTCCAGCAGGGGGCGCAATACCGCCGCATCGGACGGCCCGTCGCCCATAAGCCCGACCAGGGGCTTGATGACGCTGCCGCCGCGCACTTCATGGTCGTACTGGCGGACGATATATTCCTTGGAGCAAATGTTCAGCCGCCCCAGCATACGCTTGAGAAAGCCGCTTTCGCATACGCTTGCGGCGTCGATTCTGATGTCCTGGATATCCCGCGCGGGCCAAGCCGCCTCAAGCTCCATCTGGGGCACGCCGTTGTGCAGAAAATGCATGGGCAGGGAAGCGATAATCCTGTCCCCGCTGCGCGCCTCAAAAAAACCGGAGTCCGTGAAATGCCCCAGCGGCGTGGCTTCCACATCCAGATGCGCGGCCAGGGCCAAAAACTCGTCCAGCTTTTCCGGCGGCACGGCCAGGGTCATGCGCTCCTGGGCCTCGGAAAGCAGTATCTCCCAGGGCTTGAGCCCATCATACTTGAGGGGAGCGCGGCTTATGTCCAGCTGACAGCCGTCCGTGTCCTCGGCCATTTCCCCTACGGACGAGGAAAGACCCCCGGCGCCGTTGTCCGTGATGGCATTGTACAGTCCCCTGTCGCGCGCCGTGAGAATAAAATCGTACATTTTGCGCTGGGTGATGGGGTCGCCTATCTGCACCGCCGTGGCCGGTGAGCCCTCGTGCAGCTCCTCGGAGGAAAAGGTGGCCCCGTGTATGCCGTCCTTGCCGATGCGCCCGCCTGTCATCACAATCACATCGCCAACGCGGGCCTGTTTTTTCCAGCCCGGACGCCCGGCGACCTCGGTGGGAAGAATGCCCACGGTGCCGCAGTAAACCAGGGGTTTGCCGAGATAGCGTTCGTCAAAAACAAGGGAGCCGTTGACTGTGGGAATGCCGGACTTGTTGCCCCCGTGCTCGACGCCTTCGCGCACGCCTTCCAGCACGCGGCGCGGGTGCAGCAACCTGGGCGGCAGGGGCTTGTCGTAAAAGGGCGAAGCAAAGCAAAAGACGTCGGTGTTGCAGACAAGCTCCGCCCCCAGCCCGGTCCCCATGGGGTCGCGGTTCACGCCCACAATGCCCGTAAGGGCGCCGCCGTAAGGATCCAGAGCCGAAGGGCTGTTGTGGGTTTCCACCTTGATACAGAGGTCATAGCCGCCGATAAAGGCGATAACTCCGGCATTGTCCCTGAAGACGGACTTGCAGTAGTCCCTTTCCCCCATGCGTTCACGCAGCAGGGCTGTGGCGTCGCGTATGCAGGACTTATACAGGTTGTCCACCTCTTCCCGCAGGCCGGTTTCGGCATTGCGGCAGACGATGCGCGAGGCGAAGATTTTGTGCTTGCAGTGTTCCGACCAGGTTTGGGCCAAAACTTCCATTTCCACATCTGTGGGGTCGGCGGGCAGAGCAAGGGCCGCGCGGCGGGCCTGTTCGGCGGGCGCGGCAAAGGCCGCCTTTATGCGGCACAGTTCCGCGAGGTTGAACGCCCAGGTGTTCCCCCGGCTTGCGGACAACATGGCCGATTCGTCCATGGCCGAAAGGGGGATGACAGCCACCTTGTCGTCGGCGCAGCCGGCCGCCCTGGCCGTCCGGGGTTCAAAACCCGGATCCGTCAGCCATTCCTCCCGGCTTTTGACGCGCAGACGCTGGATCAGGTCATTGCAGAGCAAATCCCTGCCCAGCCGCTCCGTCTGTTCACGGGAAAGGGGGGATGGGCCGTTGCAGATGCGGTACTGCAGAGCTGTGTAGACGGACAGGCTCTCCCTGGCGAGACCAAGCGCCATGGCCGCCGTGTCTCTGGCGGTGCGCGCTTCATTGTCCGTAACGCCGGGGCGGAAAGAAACCTCCACAAACCAGTCCGGCATGGGCGGCAGCGGCGGCAGCGTGCCGACGGCGACGCGCTGCAGAATGGGATCGTGCAGAACGGCCTCGTCGACCAGACGTTGCGCTTGGCCGCCGTCAAGGCCCTCAAAGGTGAATACCTTGACCTGCCGCACTCCTGCCACGCGCAGACCGAGGGATTTTTCCAGGTTCAGGGCCGTTCTGCGCCCCTGCGTGTCCTCCACGCCTTCACGCGGGCCTGTTTCTATACGGTAAAGCATGCTCTCCCCAAAAAAAGGCGTCGCGGCCGCGGCGCGCAAGCGGTAAAAGCGTCATGGCGCAAAACACGGCCGCCGACGGAACAACTGAAAGTATGCCAAAAGACGGCGCAGAGCAAGGCCATTATTTTTTCCGTTCCCTCACGGCGGCGCATATTTCCCGCAAAAGGGAACGTTGCGGGCCATCGGGCAGAAGCTCAAGAGCGGCAAGGGCGCGATCAAGGCAACGCTGGGCGTCAAGGCGGGTCAGATTGTCGTAGCCAGCCCGACGTATGCGCTCGGCTATGACGGCGGCCTCGGCTTCGCCCATCATACCGCCGGCAAAGGCGGCGTCAAAGGCGGCCCGTTCCGCTGCATCCAGAGATTCCCTGTACAGACGCAACGGTGGCGTGAATTTGCCTTCGCGCACGTCGCCGCCCGTGGGTTTGCCGGTGATTTCGGCGGGAGCGAAATCCAGGGCGTCGTCCACCATCTGAAAGGCCATGCCGAGATTTTCCCCGTAGTCGGCAGCGGCCCGGAGCCCGTCATCCCCGGCGCCGGCGGCCAGAGCGCCCATCAGGCAGGCGGCGCGGATGAGCCAGGCGGTTTTGCCCCGCGCCATTTCCTCATAGTCCTCGGTCGAAATATCCGTGCGCCCGCGAAAGGCGATTTCCAGAATTTCTCCGGCGGCCGTGCGGCTGGTGGCTTCGGAAAAGCAGCGCGTCAGACGCGTGTCGCCGTATTCGGCAACGATGGCGTTGGCGTGGGAAAGCAGCGCGTCGCCCCCCAAAATCACGGCGGCCGCGTCAAAAACTGTGTGGGCCGCGGCTCTGTTCCGCCGCGTCAGGGCATTGTCCAGCACGTCGTCGTGCAGCAGGGTCGCGGCGTGCAGCAGTTCAAGGGTGATGGCCAGCCGGCGGCAGTCGGCCCCGGCCGGATCGAACAGACGCGCGAAGGTCAGGGTGAGCAGGGGACGCAGCCGCTTGCCCCCGGCCTCCAGAATGTGTCTCGCCACGGGTATGACGGGCGGCGGCAGGGAGGCCACGGCCTCCGCCAGCGCGGCTTCGATGCGGGGCAACTCCGTGGCCAGCGCCGCCTTGAGTCGGCACGTCCCGTTCATGACAGCCCCAGCATCGGCAACACGCGCGACAAACGCCGCAAGGCCCCGGGGAAATCTTTTTCGTCCGCGGCGCGCGGCCCCACCTTGTTGGACACGGAACGCGCCTCCACGCATGGTATGCCGTAGCGGGCGCAGGCGTAGGCCACGGCGAAGCCTTCCATATTTTCCAGAGCTGCTCCGTAGCGTTCCCGCATGGCCGCCGCTCTGGCCCGGGAGGCGCTCACGCCGGCCACGGTCAGGGAAGTGCGCTCCTCCAGCGCGTCCGCCGCGGCGGAAAGGCCCATATCCCGCGGTCGGGCCAGAGACAGCCTGTCATAGACATCCCCGCCCTCCCGCGCCGGACGCCGCCAGAGGGGGAAGCTGAAGGCCGCCGCCGTCACGCCGGTTCCGTCGTGCAGGCCGTATTCCGGCCATATTTCTTCGCGCACCAGACACAGACTGCCCAGAGGCAGTTCCCTGAGGTCAAAGGCCCCGGCCAGACCAGCCAGCAACACGCCGCTGACAGGTTCACCGGCAGCCCCGGCCCCGGCTATGGCCGCGCCCAGGGCCAGAGCCGCGTTTATCGGCCCCACGCCGGTCAAGCAGGCCCAGGCCCGCCTGCCTTTGAGCCGTATCGGGACAAGTTTCAGTTCTTCATCCGGCCGCGCGCCGTCCGGATCCGCGTCGGCAAGCAGGGCCGCCAGTTCGTCGGCCGTGGGCGCGCACAGCAAAAGCGCCACCTCACAGCCTCCAGTAGTCAATGTCGGCCGCCCGCATCGCGGCGGGGTCAAAAAGGCCTTTCACGTCCAGAAGCACGGCGCAGTCGGGATCGGCGAAGAAACCCTTGATCTCTTCGGCCGTCAGGGCCGCGTATTCCCTGTGGGGCACGGCCACGATGAGCGCGTCCAGGCCGGTGAGCGCCTCGCGCGGCAACAGGCGCTGCCCGTACTCGACCAGGGCCTCGGCGGGATCGGCCAGAGCGTCGCTGATCAGGACGGTGACGCCGTAGTCCGCCAGCTCGCGGGCCACGTCCACCACACGGGTGTTGCGCAGATCGGGCACGTTTTCCTTGAAAGTGAAGCCCAGTATGCCCACGTGCGCCCCGCTGATCACGCGACCGCGCTTGATAAGCCGCTTGACGGCGCACTCGGCCACGTATTTGCCCATGCCGTCGTTGGTGCGGCGGCCGGCAAGAATCACCTCCGGGTGCAGGCCCAGTTCCTCGGCCTTGAAGGTCAGATAATACGGATCCACGCCGATGCAGTGTCCGCCCACCAGACCGGGTCGGAAGGGCAGGAAATTCCATTTGCTGCCCGCCGCCTCCAGCACCTCTGTGGTGTCAATGCCCATACGGCCGAAAAGTATGGCCAATTCGTTCATCAGGGCGATATTCAGGTCGCGCTGGGTATTTTCGATGACCTTGGCCGCTTCGGCCACCCTGATCGAAGAGGCGCGGTGTATGCCCGCCTTGACCACAAGGCCGTACAGACGCTCCAGCATGTCCGTCGTGGACTTGTCCGAGCCGGAGACGATCTTGACGATGTTTTGCAGGGTATGCGCCTTGTCGCCGGGGTTGACGCGCTCCGGAGAATAGCCCACTGTGAAGTCCTTCCCGCAGAGCAGACCGGATTCCCGTTCCAGCAGCGGCACGCAGACTTCCTCGGTCAGGCCGGGATAGACGGTGGATTCGTAGACAACAACGCCGCCGCGGGAAAGGTTGGCCCCCACGGTCGCGCTGGCGCTCACCACCGGGCGCAGGTCCGGCGAACAATGGTCGTCAATGGGCGTGGGCACGGCAACGATGATGACGCCCGCCTTCTTCAGGTCGGCCGGGCTGGCTGTGTAGCGTATTTGGGCCGCAGCCAGGGCGGCGGGAGCGACTTCGCGCGTTTTGTCCCGGCCGTTGCGCAATTCCGCAATGCGTTTTTCGCTGATGTCGAAACCCAGGACATCCATATGCCCGGCAAAGGCCGCGGCCAACGGCAGGCCGACGTAGCCCAGACCGACGACAGCCAGGGCGGTTTTGCGTTCCAGCAGGTCTTCAAAGCGTGTCATGACAGATCCTTGTTGCGCGCCGGGCGTGATGCCCGCCTGACGTGTTCCAGGAACGATTATCACAGAAACGGCGATGCATCAAGGCGGGAATTCTTCCGAAAGTTCCATCCCAGGGACGATTTTTACAGCTTAACAAGCTGTATTCATTAATACAATCTCTGTCAAGGCAAAACTCTCCCGAGGCAAGGCTGCTTGACATTATGCGTGAATGGGCTAAAGAAAATGCGTGACTTGGCGCTGACTACGATGCAGATTTCAAAAAGAGACGCTTGGTACCATCGCCATTCACGGCAAAAAATTACGGCGGAAATCACCTACGCGCCCATAGCTCAGTTGGATAGAGCAGGAGCCTTCTAAGCTCCCGGTCAGGGGTTCGATTCCTCTTGGGCGCGCCAGCAATGTTTCCCGTCTGGTTTCGTGTCCTCCTGCAAAAGCATCTTTCCTTCTGATTTTAAAAGATATTTTCCCTTTTCACTCCGCTTGTTTCCGCAAAATTCCGCTTACAGCCAGAGTATTTTGTGAGTTAACAAATGAGTAACTCTTTGGATTATATTGAGTATAATCTGTATATCGGGCTTTCCCATATCCCACTTGAAGCCTATGAATCGCCGTCAATGGAATGGATGCGAGATTACTGCTCACAGTCCTCCACGCACTTTGCCACCTCGAAGTCAAGGTAGGGATATTTTTTCTTCAGGCGCACCTTCTCCGCGTTTTCCAAAGCCAGTGCCGTTTCGGGATCAATGCCGGGATATTCCTTGCCTAGACGATACCCTTTGAGGAACTGACGAGGGCTTAATATAAAGGCCGGGATGGCGACGCATGCCGTGATGACGAACAGAATTGCTTGCAAAAGCGCGCCGACCATCTCAAGGAATATCACAATGAAGGGCAGCAAAAAAACAAAGAAGATGCAGAAAGCGAGTAACTGATAGGGGAAACTGTCCATGTCCAAAGCCCTTGGGATCAGGCGATGTTGTGGGCGCGGGAAGCACTGGAGATGGAACGGCGGATCATTCAGTCTACCGGCGGATGAAATCAAGGAATGCTTCGATGCTGCCGGCGAGCATCCCCAGAGTTTCTCCAATCTCGTTAAAAAGCCAGGCCAAGGGTACAACGATAAACCACATGAGGAATACGGCGGCGAATATGACGGTGAGCAGCGTGTCCATATGTATCTCCATCAGCGATGCGGGGCGTGTCCACGAGTAAGACTCTTGGTGTCAGCATTGCCGTTGGCGCGGCCCTCGCGCCGAGCTTTGCCGGTGTCTTCAGTACAATTGACCAGAAGATCGCGTCCAAGTCAAGGCAGTTGTCCTCCCTGCAGGCCAAGGCCAGGTTTGCCGAGGCTGCCGAGGGTCTGCGCAGTCGGACGATGGAATTGCAGCGTCGGTACGCAGCCGGATCGGCGGCGTTTGCCCCGTAACGCGCTTTTCCTTCAAGCAGTCCAGCAGCAAGACAGGCTACACCAGGGCCACCGCCGAATACACCGACCCGGCCAGGGGCGAAACGCACACGGCGGACGTTGCAGCCGGCGACGCGGCCGGGAAGGACGAAAAGACGCTGGAGTTGAACCGCCGCGTGGAGAGCGCCGGAGACGCGATCAAGGGCGCCGGCGCGGCCCTGAACAAGAAGAACAGGAAGGAAAACACGGCCTCCATCGAAATCATGGGCCACCCCGGCCTTATGGCGGGCATGACGGTTTCCTTGGCCGGCTTCGGGGATTTTTCCGGCAAGTACCTCATCGACAAGGCCGAGCACAAGGTCGGTTCCGGCGGCTACACCACGTCGCTGGAACTGAGCAAATGCCGTCTGAAGCCGGACGTGCTGCTCAAGGCCAAAAGTCAGGTCCTGACCACAAGGCCCGTTGTGCCGGTTGCCCCGCCGGTGAACGCGCTTGACAAGTGGGAACGCGAGTTCGAGCTGTTCAAGGAATTTCGGCTGCTCGCCGGAGTGGACGATATGGCGCGGCTTTTGCTGTGCCTGCCCGCCATCGCGGGAGAGATGGCAGAAAACAAAAAAGGAACGCCTGACGCGCAGGGATGGCTGTATCTGCGTTCCATGTTGCAACGCTGGTTTGGCAGCAATGGTTCCACGATATTCGGCGGGGCGGAGCCGTTCTGGGTGGATTGGGAGTGGGTCATGGGTTACGCCAGGGCGCGGACGAAATACGTGACATTCACCGGCGCGGAGTCCGACCCCTGGGGGTCTGATGCCGGAGAATCGCATGTCATGAACGATGCCGCCCGCAATTCGCTTGGCCGCATACTCTGCCGCGACGGGTACATGCGCGACAAGAGAACGGACTTTGACTTTATTTCCCTGCCCTGGACGGAATGGCAGGCCGCTTATCACACGCTCACCTCTGTTTCCCGTGTAACTCCTCCAGATGGGCTGACGACTGCTCTGGGCGCGTTCACGCTGCGCGCCCTGGCCAAAGGCTGGACAGAACCGGATGGTCACGGCGGGCATATCGTGCATGTGACCGGCATGGCCGTGTTTGTCCATGACAGTTTCAATTTTGAGGAAGAAGGTGTCGGCGCAAATTACCTTGGAGCGTGGAGTTGCGAAAACTTGTCCTACTCGCATGTGAGCATACCGGGGCACACGGCGCTTGAAAATGCGAATTTTCGAAATTTTCGCGAAAGTTACGTAAATGGCGGGGATTTTCTGATCCTTTCTCAGCCGCACAAAGTTGAAAATTTTACCGAGGAACGGTATGACTACACATGCGCAAATTGATGCCACTCTATCTTTGCTACCCCGTGGCGGCCGTAGTTATGGCCACAATTATCACGCTTGCGTTCACATTGGTGACGTCGGATTACCGCTTGCCATACGGCCCGTTATTTTTGCCGCACAACATTTTCCTGTTCATCAAGGGATCAATGGAGTTCAACTTCAAACATTATCCCAAGATTCAAAGCTGTGCGTGTCTTATCTGGATTGCAGCCAGCGCATGGTGGTACTTCAGACCGAAGATGCCTCAAGCATGCGCAGTGTTCGTTGCCGCCTTTCTGGCCAGTCCATTTTTGCAGCTTGCAATTTGGGCGATAGGCGGCGGAAAGGTCGGACACTCCTAGCATCTTCCCCTGCAAACGTCCGGAGCGGCCAATGAGCGACTTTGTGCCCATTCCGGACTATCCCGGCTACAGCATCAACCCCCTCGGGCAGGTCCGCGGCCAGCACGGCGGCCTCATGGTCAACCCGCGCGGGCAGGTTTCACTGCGGCGCGGCAGCGGCCGCAGAGCGGTATTCATCGGCGCGCTGCTGGCCAACGCGGGCATGCTCCGCAGCGACGATGACGCTGCGGCCCTGGCCAAAGCTGAGCAGAGGGCCCGCGACGCCCTCTCCCGCCTTGCCCTGGCCGAAGGCGAAAACAAAACATACTGGAAAAACAGCAAAAGGCAATTTATTTGTTAGCAAAGCCTGGCCGTTGTGTGCTTTGTCCGCCCGGCGCGAGCACGGTCAGGCCTTGAACCGCGTTTCCAGTTCCCTGTAGAAATCGAAATTCGTTATCCGATTGCGTTCCGTCATGGGAATCATGAGCTGGGCGGCATCCCCCGTGCCGTCACGCGTTTTCAGATGTTCGAGGAGATCTTTGACTCCCTTGACCGCGGCCTTGAGAGGCGCGTTGGCGTACAGCACAAATTTGAATCCCAGGGCCTCCATCTCGGAGTTACGCATAGGGGGCGTTTTGCCGCCCTCGACCATGTTGGCCGTGTGCAGCCCGGGAACGCGACGCGGAATCTCCCGCAGCATTTCCCTGCTTGTGGGCGCCTCAACGAACAAAAGATCGGCCCCGGCTTCGCGGTAAGCATTGGCCCTGTCCACGGCGTCCTCAAACCCGTTGACCGAGATGGCGTCGGTCCGGGCCATGAGCACCGTGTCCGGATCCAGCATGGCGTCCTTGGCGGCCTTGATCTTGCTGACCATTTCCTCCTTGCTGATGACGGCTTTGCCCTCAAAGTGGCCGCAACGCTTGGGAAGACGCTGGTCTTCAAGCTGCAGGCCGGCGATGCCGCAGGCCGTGAACTCCTTCACCGTACGATAAACCATGACCGAATTGCCGTATCCGTTGTCAATATCCGCGAAAACAGGGAGTCTTGTGGCGTCGTTCATGCGTTTCACCACTTCCAGGTTCTCGGTCATAGTCGCCAGACCGATGTCGGGAACGCCCAAATTCATGTTGGCGATACCCGCTCCCGTGGCGTACACGACGTCAAAACCCGCAAGTTCGACAAGATAGGCGAAGAGCGCGGTGGTGGCCCCAGGCGCCACGATGATTCCCTCTTTGGCAAGCAGATTGCGCAATGCGGTGGTTTTTTTCATGACAATTCCTTATAAAGATTTCGGGTATCTCAAAAAATCAGCGCAATTCCTCGAATGTCCGACGGAAAGAGATGAAAGCCAGCCCGCTGGCAGCCTGCCTATTCGCATGCGTTCGACGATAAAAAAAATTTGTCCCACAGTCAATGTTCCATTCGCCCCAAGCCTGACGACTTTTGGAGGGACTCGCCGCGCCCGGAGTTCAAAGGGCGCCGGCATTGCCCCGCGCCGCGAGAGTTTTACTTTTGCAATGACAAACTTTTACAATTTTGCTATTCTCTTTTCAGCAGCAAGGAGGATAACGATATGCCCTGTCTCAGATGCGGCTCGGAAGCCATCGTAAAAATGGATTTATGAAGAAATTAC
>JAISTW010000041.1 GCA_031272405.1 Desulfovibrio sp.
AACCTCCGATGAACTTTTATCGGCGGTAGGAATCGCCTTGGGTATGGTTACAGCCAAAGATGCCAAAGGCTGGTTTGAATCTTGTGGATATATAAAATGAAAGTTAAATTGCTCTAACTCCTTATTGATTGCAACTTGGTATTACAACCGCAATTCCAGCAACCATCTGTAAAATATGACTTCTTTCAGAATTGTCGGCGGGAGAATGCCGGATAGGTATCAAAATCTACGGAGGGACTTTTTGATAGCGCTGCCGGAATCGTTTCAGCCGCCTTTCCCCCGACAGTCCATAAGACACAGACTGCGGGATTCGTCCGCCGGGCGCGTCAGCTTCTGAACATTCTGGAGGGCTGACGCTCGTGCGCGGAGCTGACTATGGCCAGGGCGGGCAGGCAGGAGCCCAGATCATCATCGCTCACGCGGGCCGCCGCGCGGATGCTTGCGGGAATAAGGGGCATGAAGTCAAGCAATATTTGCTGGACGGCGCTCTGGCCTATGGGCAAACATTTGCAGGCGCACACGGTCTGATTTTCCAGCCAGCTCCACACATAGGCGCAAGCTGTTTCGTCGGCCCTGTGATCCAGACCGAGTCGCGCGCAAAGCCGCGCGGCCCCAAGGGCGAAAGCGGCCACGTAGCCGCAGTCGCACCCCTCCATCCAGGACGGCAACAAGCCCATCTTGCGCAGAAGGCGACAGAGCGCCTTGCCCATCATGCTTTCTTCCCGCAACAGCTCCGCGCTCTCCCGACCGGCCAGAAGCAGGCTGTCCCAGCGGAAAAATCCGTTCCTGTCGTCCTGTGCCGCCGCCGCGCCGCAACGCGACAGGACGGGAACATCAAGACGCTCCAGCCCAAAACGCAGAACTGTCATGAGCCAGTCGCGCAAACTGCGCCCATCATGGACAAGGCCGGAAGCGCAGGCGGGCGCAAGCCCCTGCGACCAGGCAAAGCCGCCGACGGGCAGGGCGGGACTGGCCAGGTACAGAAGCGGCAACAAATGCGGAACGGGGCCGCTTCCGTTTGAATCGTCCGCACCGCCCGGATTGTCACGAGGCCGGGCGTGTCGAATGTCCTTCATGATGCCCGCGCCCTTCATGACGCGTCTGTTGTCCGTGCCCCGCGTAAGCGCCGGGCTCCGGCGAAAAAGGGGCTGTTTCGGGGACAACCTCGAAGCCCAGTTGTCCGACGAGATACTCCAGCACCGGATCCGGACAAAAGCGCAGCCACGTTTCGCCGATCTGCAGGGACGCATGTCTGTTTCCCAGATGATAGCAGCCCCGCGCCAGAAGCTGCCGGTCTTCGGTCCGCGCCGTAATGACGGGCTCAGGTTTGCATTCTACTCTCACCAAAACGCCGTCGTCGCCGGTCAGCACATCGCCCTCGTTCAGGACTCTGCCGTATTCCAGAAAAAGACCGGCTTCGACGCCGCTCTCCAGGCGCACCTTGAGTCTGGCTCTGCAACGGGACGCATAGTCCAGCTGAAGACGGTCGGCGACGGCCGCGTCCGTTGGCCCCAGATTGCGCGTCAATTCCAGCATGCGCGCCTCAGAAGAGAAAATACCTTTGGGCCAGCGGCAAAACGGCGGCCGGTTCGCAGCGCAGAAGCACTCCGTCCGCCCGCACTTCATATGTTTGCGGATCAACCTCCAAACGCGGCATGGCGTCGTTGAGCGCCATATCCTTTTTGCCCAGAGCGCGCGTGCCGGAACATGCCGCAAGCTCCCGCGAAACGCCGGCCCGCCGCAGCTTCTCCAGGCAACCGTTGCCCATCGCCGCCTTGCTGACAAAGGTGACGCCCGTTGCGGCGCCGGCCGCGCCGAAGGCCCCGAACATCGGCCTGAAGACGACAGGCTGGGGGGTCGGAATGGATGCGTTGCTGTCCCCCATGGGCGCGGCCGCTATGACCCCCTTTTTGAGGACAAGATGCGGCTTGACGCCGAAAAAAGCCGGCTTCCAGAGCACGATATCCGCCAGCTTGCCGACGGAGACGGAACCTATTCTGTCGGCCATGCCGTGGGTCAGGGCCGGATTGATAGTGTACTTGGCCAGATAGCGGCGGACGCGGAAATTGTCGTTGCCGCTGCCCGCGTCTTCGGGCAGAGGCCCGCGCTGCGTCTTCATCTTGTGGGCCGTTTGCCATGTACGGGCAATCACTTCCCCCACGCGGCCCATGGCCTGGGAATCGGAGGAAATCATGGAAATGACGCCCATGTCGTGCAGAATGTCTTCTGCGGCTATGGTTTCCCGCCGGATGCGCGAATCGGCGAAAGCGACATCCTCCGGAAGGGCGGGGTTAAGATGGTGACAGACCATGAGCATGTCCAGGTGCTCGTCAACGGTGTTCACCGTATAGGGCCGCGTTGGATTGGTGGAAGACGGCAACACGTTGGGCAGAGCGCAGGCGCGTATGATGTCCGGCGCGTGTCCGCCGCCCGCGCCCTCGGTGTGATAGGTGTGTATGGCGCGGCCTTTGAAGGCGCTCAGCGTGTCTTCCACGAAACCACTTTCGTTGAGGGTGTCGGTGTGTATGGCGACCTGCACGTCGTATTCTTCCGCCACGGACAGGCAGGCGTCGATGGCGGCCGGGGTTGTGCCCCAATCCTCGTGCAGCTTGAGGCCGCAAGCCCCGTCCTCAATCTGTTCGCGCAACGCCTCGGGGCGGCTCGCGTTCCCCTTGCCCAGAAAGCCGAAATTCATGGGCATGGCGTTGGTAGCCATGATCATGGAAGCCAAATGCCATCCGCCCGGGGTACAGGTAGTGGCGTTGGTGCCTGTGGCCGGTCCGGTGCCCCCGCCGACCATGGTGGTGACGCCGCTGCACAGCGCTTCCGGTATCTGCTGCGGGGCGATGAAGTGAACGTGCGAATCCATGCCGCCGGCCGTGAGCAGGCAGCCCTCCCCGGCGATGATTTCCGTCACCGGGCCTATGACGATATTCACGCCGTCCTGGGTATCCGGGTTCCCGGCCTTGCCGACAGCCGCTATGCAGCCGTTTTTGATGCCGACGTCAGCTTTGAAGATGCCCTTGTAGTCCACAATGACGGCGTTGGTGACAACCGTGTCCACAGCCTCGCGCCGTCCGCTCTGGCTTTGGCCCATGCCGTCGCGGATGACTTTGCCTCCTCCGAAGGTCACTTCGTCGCCGTAAACGCAATAGTCTTTTTCCACGGCAATCCAGAGATCCGTATCCGCGAGACGAATGCGGTCGCCCACGCTGGGGCCGAAAATTTCCGCATACTGTTCGCGCCGCACGCGTATCATGCTCCACCTCCCTGATTGCCTTCCGCATCCAGAGCGCCCATGATTTCACCTCTGAATCCGTAAATGTGTTTTCTGCCGCCGAATGTCGTCAGCGTGACGGCGCGGGTCTGGCCCGGTTCAAAGCGGACGGCCGTTCCGGCGATGATGTCCAGACGCCGTCCGCGTGCCTTTTCACGTTCAAAAACCAACGCGGGATTGACTTCGTAAAAATGGTAGTGCGAGCCGACCTGCACCGGTCTGTCGCCGGTGTTGGCCACCTCCACCCGCACGACGTCCCGTCCTTCATTGATGACGATGTCGTCCTCGGAGAGTTTGTATTCGCCAGGTATCATACGTTCTCCTTTTGCGCGTCTATTGAACGGGGTCATGCACGGTCACGAGTTTGGTTCCATCGGGAAAGGTTGCCTCCACCTGCACCTCCCGCACCATTTCGGGCACGCCTTCCATAACGTCGTCACGCGTGAGCACCTCCCGGCAGGAACCCATAAGTTCGGCCACGGTACGGCCTTCTCTGGCCCCTTCCAGTATGGCCATGCTTATGTAGGCCACCGTTTCCGGATAATTGAGTTTTATTCCCCTGGTCTTGCGGCGTTCCGCCAGAAGACCCGCCATAAAAAGCAGCAGTTTGTCCTTTTCCCGGGGCAACAGTTCCATGCGGCCTCCCTTGCGTAGTTTTTTGGGTATTCTTCGTCAACCCGCCGCCCTTCGTCAAGATCTATGTGAACCATATTCTTGGCGGGCATATCTCCCTGCCCAGCAAAAGCGGCCTGACCACGCGCCAGACCCGCAGGCAGAAACGCCGGGCCGTCGCGCAATCATCACCGAGCCAGCGGGCGGCCAGCACGCCCGCCCTGTATGTGACGCCCGCTTTGCCGTCGGCGCGAAAATCACCGCCGGACGTCGCGAGCATCTCCTGAAGCCGGTTGCGGGCGTCAGTCAGGGCGTCGTCGTCCGGGCCGCATCCGCAGGCAAATACGGAGGCGATGACGGTATGGCTCCCCAGGCCGGCGAGACCCGACCACAAACCACCGTCCGCGTCCATATCCAGCCGTTCCCGCAAAAGCGGCCTTTCTTCCCGCCAGATGGCCGTGCTCTGCAAAAAATGTCCCCGCCTGAAAACTTCTCCGGCCGCGGGTCTGCCCAACCCGGCAATATCCCAGGCAATCAGCCGGGAATTCCCCTTGAGACGGAACAAGGAGGAAAATTCGGCCCCGGCGCCGTCAAACAGTATTGTCTCTTGCGGCAGCCATTCCAGGGCCGCGTTGTTCACCTCAAACACAATATCCTGCCTCTGCGGCCTGCGCCAGGAATCCATACGGTAAACCTTCGCGGCCGAAGGGCTGGTCACAAGACAGTGCGCGCCGTCTTCCACAACGCAACGCACGCTGATTTCATCACCGCTCGCCATGCCCCCCGGCGGATGAACAAAATAGCAGTGGCACGGCGCGGCCTGCCCCTCCTGAACCTTTTCGGGATAGAAAAGCTTCTGCACGCGCAAGGGCCCCCGAAAACGCAGACGGGAAAGGACGCTGCTTGCGCCGCGCCGACCAAAAACGCAGTCCAGAGACGCTTTCCATCCGCTGTTTTGTCCGCCATCGTCAGACACTGAGAAAAGCCTTGACCGTCGCAGCGTCCAGCCCCTTCATGGAGCCTTCGGCCGTGATCCGGCCGCGGTCCATAATGGCGTAATCATCAGCTAGGCTGCGGGCAAAGGGAACTTTTTGCTCCACCAGCAGCACCGTCATGTCCATTTCCGCCATGAGCCGACGTATCACGACGGCGATTTCCTGAACAATATTCGGCTGAATGCCCTCCGTGGGCTCGTCCAGAATAAGCAGACAGGGGTTGAGAGCCAGGGCGCGGGCAATGGCCAGCTGCTGCTGTTGTCCTCCGGAGAGATCGCCGCCGCGCCGCCGCAGCATTTCCTTGAGCACCGGAAAGAAAGAGTAAACAAAAGGCGGTATTTCCCTGCGGCCGTCCCGTCTGGCGGCCAACCCCACCAGCAGGTTTTCCTCCACCGTGAGCAGGGGGAAAATCTGCCGGCCCTGGGGCACATAGCCCAAACCGGCCGCCGCGCGTTTTTCCGGGGCAAGGGGACTGATATCCTTTCCCTGCAGGACGACTTTGCCGGAGCGTACGGGCAGAAGACCCATGACGCAACGCAGCAGCGTCGTCTTGCCCACGCCGTTGCGCCCCATAAGGCAGGTACAGGCGTTTTTGCGCACGCGCAGGCCGACGTCCCACAGGATGTGGCTTTCCCCGTAAAACTGGTTGACGGCTTCCACGCTCAGCACGACTTTTTCTCCGCGCCTTCGGCGACATTTTCTCCCAGATAGGCCGTCACCACGGCGGGATCGTTCCTCACTTGCTCCATGTCGCCTTCGGCCAGCACTTTTCCCTGATGCAGCACCGTCACCCTGCGGGCTACGGCCCGGACAAACTCCATATCGTGCTCCACAAGGATGATGCTCTGCTCTCCTTCAATATCGTGCAGCAATTCCACAGTATGGTCAACCTCTTGCGGACTCATGCCCGCCACAGGTTCGTCCAGAAGCAGCAAGCGGGGTTTCTGCATGAGCAGCATGCCGATTTCCAGCCACTGCTTTTGTCCATGAGAGAGTTGACCGGCCAGCACGGCGCGTTGATCGCGCAGATGTATGCGTTCCAGCACATGCTCCAGAAAATCGGCATCCTCGCCGCGAAGACGGAACAATAGCGTGGCCCGCACGCCTTTGTCCGTCCTGAGGGCCAACTCCAGGTTGCGGACCACGTCAAGGGATTCGAATATCGAGGGCTTCTGAAACTTGCGGCAGATGCCGGCCTCGACAATATCAACCTCATCCATGGTCAGCAGATCATATTCCTGTGTAAACCAGGCCGAGCCCTTGTCCGGTCTGGTTTTGCCGGTCATGACGTCCATCATGGTCGTTTTGCCTGCCCCGTTGGGACCGATGACACAACGCAATTCCCCTTCGTTCACATACATCGTCAGACGATCCAGCGCCTGAAACCCGTCAAAACTCACTGATATGTCTTCCAGATACAGGGCGACGCCGCTGCTCTCCCGCAACTTTTTCGGCGGCCTGGCCCGCCGCTTGCCGGGGCGCATCTCGCGCCGGCCAATGTGGTATTCCTCAAGACGCCTGCGGACGTTTTCCTTCAATTCACTGCCGTCTTCCAGGGAATCCAGCAGACGCCGGTCAAAAGCGTCAAATTCGGGCACATCGAATTCCTGCGTCACAGTGGGCCTCCCGCCGGATGTTCCGGCGCGTCCCCGCCCTTTCGTGGTCCGAAACGCCGCAACCGGGCGGGGACGCCAATCAGCCCGTCGGGCAGGAACAGCGTCACCAGCACGAAAAGCGCTCCAAGGAAGAAAAGCCAGACTTCCGGCAGGGCCGTGGTGAACCATGTCTTGAGCAGATTCACGACCAACGCTCCCAGAACGGCTCCGCAGAGCCTGCCCCTGCCGCCCAGAGCCACGCAGACGACCATTTCCACGGAGAACAGAGGTTGGAACACGTTGGGGTTGATGATGCCCACCTGCGGCACATATAATGCCCCGCCTATGCCGGCGATGACGGCGGAGCAGACAAAGGCCGCCAGCTTGACGTGTTCCACCCTGTAGCCGATGAAGCGGGTCCGGCTTTCGGCGTCCCGCACGGCGATGAACACGCGTCCGAGCTTGGAAACCGTCGCGGCGCGGCACAACACATAGATCAGAGCCAGGGCCAGGGCCGAGGCCATGAACAAACCGGCGATCATCCATTTTGACTGCAAGCTCACGCCGAGCAACGTCTTGAAATCCGTCAGGCCGTTATTGCCGCCAAAACCCATCTCGTTGCGGAAGAAGGCCAGCATGAGGGCAAAAGTCATGGCCTGGGTGATGATGGACAGGTACACGCCGGAAACACGGGAGCGGAAGGCCGGCCAGCCGAAAATCAGAGCCGCGAGGGCGGGGACGAGGATGACGAGGACGCAGATGAAGACAAAACTGTCTGATCCCCACCAGTACCAGGGCAGTTCCTTCCAGTTGAGAAAGACCATGAAATCCGGCAGTTCGGGGTTGGCGTAAACACCTTGCCCGCCTATTTGGCGCATCAGGTGCATCCCCATCACATAGCCGCCCATGCCGAAAAACGCGCCGTGCCCCAGGCTCAGGATGCCCAGATAACCCCAAACGAGGTCGATGGAAAGAGCCAGGATGGCGAAACAGAGGTATTTGCCCAGCAGACTGACCACATAGGAACTCACATGCAGGGGCGAGGCCGACGGGAGCAAGGAGCACGAGACGATCGCGCTGGCGAAGATGAGCAGGCCGAGCACAAGGCAACCGCTTTGCTTGTCGAACACGGGCTCCTGTTCCAAACCTGTCCTTACGTCGGCAGTCGTATTTTCCATCTCCAGGCCTCAATCTTCGGCGGCGCGCCCGCGTTGCGGGAAAAGCCCCCGGGGACGGGCCTGCATAAACAGAATGAGCCCGGCCAGGATGATGATTTTGGCCAGCATGGCCCCGCTCGCCGGCTCCAGAATTTTGTTGACAAGGCCCAGGATGAGGCCGCCGCTCAATGTTCCCCACAAATTGCCGACGCCTCCAAACACAACCACCATGAAGGAGTCCACGATGTAGCTCTGGCCGAGATTGGGCCCCACGTTGGTCAACTGGCTCAAAGCCACGCCGGCCATGCCGGCCACGCCTGAACCGAGGGCGAAGGTCAGGGCGTCCACCCGCGAAGCGTTGACGCCGAGAGCTTTGGCTATGGCCCTGTTCTGGGTTACGGCGCGCACCTCAAGTCCGAGTCGCGTCTTGTGCATAATGGCGTAAATCAAGGCAAAGACGGCCAGACAGAAACAGAGAATGTATATCCTGTTGCAGGTCAGACTCAACTCGCCGCTGATGCGCCACAGCCCGCTCATGAAATCAGGGATGCCGACCGCCCTGTTTTGGGGGGAAATAAGCGTTCTCACAGCCTGCTGCAAAATAAGGCTGATGCCGAAGGTGGCCAGCAGCGTTTCCAACGGACGGCCGTAAAGATGGCGTATGACGCCGCGTTCAAGCACAACGCCAACGCCGCCGGAGACCAGGAAGGCGGCCGGAACGGACAACAGAAGAGCTGTCCCCGGTTGCGAAGGTAAAAGCTGTTGCAGGCCCCAGACCGTATAGGCTCCGAGCATGACAAGCTCGCCGTGGGCCATGTTGATGACGCCCATGACCCCAAAGGTGATAGCCAACCCTATGGAAGTCAGAATGAGCACGGAACCGAGGGAGAGCCCGAAAAACATGGTCTCCAGCATGGCCGCCCAGTCCGAGACGATCCTTTTGTGTTCCAACGCCTCGGCGGCGGCGACAGCCACGGCCCTGTCCGGGTTCGCCGCGAGGCTTTCCAGGACGGTTTTGGCCCGGGGCGACCCGCTCGCGCGCAGGAGCTCCACAGATTTGAGCAGACTTTGGGGCGCGGCCGCGGCGTCTTGAGCCGTCATCAGGGCCAGAGCCATATCCAGACTTTCCCGGGTCTCTTCGTCTGTTTCCCTGTCCCGCAGGGCCTCAAGCTGTGTCCTGTCCACTGTCATCGGTCCGTCCGTCAGAGCGGCCGCGGCCGCGCGACGACGGACCGGGTCGGGATGACTCAGCAGACGCGCGCCCAGAATGGACAGTATGCGATCCCTCTGCGCCGTATTTGTGCCGACGCGACGCAGACCGCCCCCGTCTGCGGGGCGGACTTCACCGTCCAAAACCCCTCTGGCTGTTCCCGTCTTGTCGTCCAGCACGAACAGTTCTCCGCTTTCCCTGTCCATGTGCAGGCTGCCGGCCGCGAGAGCCCTGAGCATATCCAGGGCCTCCGGAGCGGATGCGGCGGCCAGTTCGTCCAGGGCTCTGTCTCTGTCTGCCACCTTGCTGCTGCGCAGCGCGGCCAGCGCTTCTGGAGAAAGAAACAGCCCTTCCGCTGCGGCCGGGACGACCGCAGTGGAAAACTGCAGCGCAAAAAACAGCATGCCCAGCGCAAAGATTGGAAATTTCATCGTCAAACCCCGAAAATATCCATCGAAAGCGATCCGTGCAAAACCGGACGCGCCGCCGGTTCGCTTCCTTCCGTCAAATGACGACAGCAACCGGCGACGCGTTCCTGGATGGAGGTTATTTGGCCGCGCCGCCGCACTTTTTGGTGACGGTATTGTAATTGCCGCAATTTATCGGGGCTGTCCAGTCGGCTTCCAGGTTCTTGGATTCCGGCAGATAGTCCGACCAGGCGTCACCGGGGACTTCCTTGGGCGTTTCCCAAACTACCTGAAATTGCCCGTCTTTCTGAATTTCGCCGATATAGACGGGCTTGGTTATGTGGTGATTGGGCAGCACAGTGGCCGTCCCGCCGGTCAGGTTGGGCGCGGAAAGCCCGACAATGGCCTTGAGCACGTCGTCAACCTTGGTTGACTTCGCTTTTTCCACGGCCTTCACCCAGAGGTTGAATCCGATATAGTGGGCTTCCATGGGATCGTTGGTCACGCGCTTGGAATTCTTGGTGAAGGCGTGCCATTTTTTGATGAAGTCCGTGTTGGCGGGGCTGTCTATGCTCTGGAAGTAGTTCCAGGCGGCCAGATGTCCGACAAGCGGTTTGGTGTCGATGCCCGAAAGTTCCTCCTCACCCACGGAAAAGGCCATGACGGGGATGGTGGATGCTGTGACGCCCTGGTTGGCCAACTCTTTGTAAAAAGGCACGTTGGCATCACCGTTTATAGTGGAGATGATGGCTGTCTTCTTGCCGGTCGAGCCGAATTTTTTGACCTCGGCGATAATGGACTGCCAGTCGGAATGGCCGAAGGGCGTATAGTTAATCATCATGTCGGCCTTGGCGACGCCCTTGGAAATCAGATAGGCTTCCAGAATCTTGTTGGCCGTGCGCGGGAAGACATAGTCCGTGCCGGCCAGGACGAAGCGTTTTACACCCAGATTCAACAGGTAGTCCACCGCCGGAATGGACTGCTGGTTCGGGGCCGCGCCGGTATAAATGACGTTGCGCGACGATTCCTCGCCCTCGTACTGCACGGGATAGAACAACAATCCGTTTTCCTTTTCAAAAACCGGAAGAACCGATTTGCGGGAAACAGACGTCCAGCAACCGAAGACAGCCGCCACCTTTTGGGACGTCAGCAGTTCCTTGGCTCTTTCGGCGAACAGCGGCCAATCCGATGCCGGATCAACGACCACGGCCTCCAGTTTTTTGCCCAGCAGACCTCCTTTTTTGTTTTGTTCCTCAATGAGCATCAGCATGACGTCTTTGAGCGTGGTTTCGCTGATGGCCATAGTGCCGGAAAGGGAATGCAGGATGCCGACCTTGATGGCTTCCTCCGCCTGAACGCGGCCGGAGAGCAGAAACAACCCAGCCAGAAAAAACAGCGAAATCTTTTTAAACATTAAACTCCCTCCTTGAGCTAATGAAAAAAGGCGACATGTATTTTGACCACTAAACTTGCCGCCCAAAAGCAATCTCTGTTCCAAAAGACAAAAAATTTTAAAATTCATATGGATATGTAACTAGTTGGCCATGATCCTTTAAAATAAAGAGACATTCCTGTAGATAAGGAGGTAGTTTCTTCTCAAATTTTTTAATAAAATACCATCGCGAAGATTTTTGCCTCTTGCAAGATTTCCCGCATGGGGATAGAAAATTTTTTTACATCATCCCCAAGGGAGTCTGACGTGACCCTGCTGCGCAAAGATTTTTTAAAGGAAACCGATTTCAGTCCCGAAGAACTCACCCTGTTGCTTGACCTTGCGGAAAAGCTCAAGACCGCCCGCAAATCCGGGAACGAACCAAAGTTTTTACAAGACAAAAACATTGTCCTTCTTTTTGAGAAAGACTCCACCCGCACCCGTTGCGCCTTTGAAACCGCCGCTCATCATCAGGGGGCCAATGTCACTTACCTGGGCCCCTCGGGAACGCAGATGGGCAAGAAGGAATCCATGCCGGACACGGCCCGCGTGCTTTCCCGTTTTTACGACGGCATCGAATACCGGGGTTTCGACCAGACCCGCGTGGAAGCGTTGGCCCGCTATGCCTCCGTGCCCGTGTGGAACGGGTTGACCAACGAATGGCACCCCACCCAGTTTCTGGCCGACATGCTGACCATGCGCGAGTGCTGCCCCCGGCCGCTGAACAGGCAGACTCTGGCCTATCTGGGCGATGCCCGCTACAATATGGGCAATTCGCTGATGGTTGGCTCTGCTCTGCTGGGCCTGGACTTCCGTTCTGTCGCCCCTCGGGCCCTGTGGACGGGAGACGAAATTTTCAACCAGGCCCGCGCTATCGCGGCCGACACCGGCGCGCGCATCACGCGCACCGAAGATGTTGACGCGGGCGTCAGGAATTGCGACTTTTTGTACACAGACGTCTGGCTTTCCATGGGCGAGCCGGATGAAATCTGGAAAGAACGCATAGCCCTGCTTTTGCCCTATCGGATCGACATGACGGTCATGGAAAAGACCGGCAACGCCGACTGCAAATTTCTGCACTGCCTGCCGAGCTTCCATAACCGGGATACGGAAATCGGCGAGGACATATATCGCCGTTTCGGCCTTGACTGTATGGAAGTTTCCGATGATGTCTTTGAATCCCCGCGCAACATGGCCTTTGAGGAGGCGGAAAATCGTCTTCATACCATCAAGGCGATCATGGCCGCCACGCTTTCGGCGGATGCGCTGGAATTCGCGCGTTCAGCGGAATAAACGCCAGGAGCGACAAATCATGCCGGATGGAAAACCGGAAATCATCATTATCGGCGGCGGCCCCGGCGGCTACGCGGCCGCTTTTCATGCGGCCCGTTCCGGGGCGCGGGCGACCCTGGTGGAAAAAGGCTGTCTTGGCGGCGTGTGCCTGCACACGGGCTGCATCCCCACCAAAACGCTGCTGGCCTCGGCCCTGGCTCTGGAAACAGCGCGTCGTCTGGCTGAATTCGGCATCAAGGCCGACCCATCCTGCCATTTTGCCCCGGATATGTCCGCCGTGCTGACCCGCAAAGAAAAAATCCGGGACACGTTGCGCGTCGGGCTGGAAAAAACCTGCGCGTCTCTCAATATCCGTCTCGTTCGGGGGCGGGCCGGACTGATTGCCGGCGGCGCGCTTGTCGTCAGCGACGACGGAAGCACGGAGCGCCTGTCCGCCGACGCCATCATTCTGGCCAATGGCTCAAAAATTCTGGAATTGCCCTCACTGCCCCTGGATCACCAGCGCGTTCTCAGCAGCGACGACGCCCTGAATCTGGCCGACGTGCCCCGCCGTCTGCTTGTGGTCGGCGGCGGGGTCATCGGCTGTGAAATGGCCTTCATCTTTCGGGAATTCGGCGCTGAAGTCGTCATCGTGGAGGGACTGAACCGCCTGCTGCCTCTGGACAGCGTGGACGAGGAAGTCAGCCGTCTGCTCCTGCGCGAGGCCAAAAAACGCCGCATCACAGCCATAACAGCCGCAACTGTGCAGAGATTGACTC
This sequence comes from Desulfovibrio sp., assembly GCA_031272405.1. Classification (GTDB taxonomy): domain Bacteria; phylum Desulfobacterota; class Desulfovibrionia; order Desulfovibrionales; family Desulfovibrionaceae; genus Desulfovibrio. The sequence continues at coordinate 12,737 of JAISTW010000041.1, forward strand.
ATGCCGAAAGCGGCGTCCGTTGTCTGGTGGGGCCTTCTCCCTTCGTTCCCGAAGCCGCAGGGCAGGTCAGGGAAATTGAGGCTGACGCCGTGCTGGTGGCCGTTGGACGCGCGCCGGCCACAGAAGGCCTGAATCTGGAGACTGTCGGCGTCTCCACCGACAGCCGGGGCTGGATTGTGACGGACGAGCGCATGCGCACAAGTGTTCCCGGCATTTACGCCGTGGGCGACGCCTTGGGGCCAAAACGCCCCATGTTGGCCCACACGGCCGCTGCGGAAGGGATATGCGCCGTGAACAGTATTCTGGGCCGCAACGTGGTTATGGACTATTCGGTCATCCCTTCGGCTGTCTTCACCTCTCCGGAAATCGCCGCCGTGGGCATGACCGGCGCTCAGGCTGCCGCGCAAGGCATAAACGCGCGCGCGAGCCAGACATTGTTTCGCGTTTTGGGCAAAGCCCAGGCCATGAATGAATTGCCCGGATTTTTCAAACTCATATGTGAGGAGGGAAGCGGCCGCCTGCTGGGCGCGCATATCGTCGGCGCGCGTGCCTCGGACATTGTGGCCGAAGCGGCTCTGGCTCTGCGGAAGGGGCTGACGGCGGCGGACATAGCGGGCACGGTCCACGCCCATCCCACATTGGCTGAAGGTCTGTGCGAGGCCGCCCAGGCCTGGCTGGATGCAACAAAATTGTGACCGGCCTCCTGATGCTGTTGGGAACCATGCGTATCTATTCCGACACGTTTGCCTTCGCCACGTTGTCTTGCGCCGCTCTGGCCCGAAATACGGGGTAAGGCGTGCCGATATTGCTCCCGGCAGGCGACGCGGATTTTCCTCCTCACGAATGCGCCTCGTCCGAAGGCCTGTTGGCCATCGGCGGAGAACTCTCGCAGGGGCGTCTTCTGGCAGCGTACCGACAAGGCATTTTCCCCTGGTACGACGAATCCACGCCCATACTCTGGTGGTCCCTTCCCGAACGGTGCATACTTCCGCCCGCCGAGCTGCATATTCCGCGTTCATTGACCCGCTCGTTACATTCCGGGCGCTACACGGTGACGCTGGACAGAGCTTTCGACGAGGTGATCGCCGCCTGCGCCGTCTCGCCGCGTCCGAGGCAACGAGGCACCTGGCTGACGCCGGATATGCGGAATGCTTACACGAAGCTGCATGTCGCCGGATATGCCCATTCCGTCGAGGCATGGAGCGGTGAGGAACTGGCCGGCGGCCTGTACGGCCTGGCCATCGGCGGCGTTTTTTTCGGGGAATCCATGTTTTTCCGACAGCCCGACGCGTCAAAGAGCGCCTTGGTTTGGCTGGTGCGTCTGCTTCAGTTTTGGGGATTCGCTCTTGTGGACTGCCAGCAGACGACGGCCAATCTGTTGCGTTTCGGCGCGCGTCCCGTCCCGCGCAAAGAATTCCTCGCTCTTTTGCGGCGCGCTCTTGCCCTTCCCGGCCAGCCCGGAACCCCTTGGACCATGCCGGAAGGTTTTCACCCCTTGCGGGGGGCTTCGGTCGGGCAGCGCAGGGGAAACGGGAACATTCGGCATCGCCCTACTGATCCAGCCGTATGTCCAGCGTATCCCTGTTCTGGGACAGGATAAAGCGGGCGTTGCCCGGCTTTGCCGTCAAATCGATGACAATGCGCGTTTTGCCGTCGTGCTTGCCCAGACGCACGTTGCTCACCATCGGATTTTTGGGCACACCCGGTGCCTTGAGGGAGGATATCCCGTCAACATCCACCACCACCCTGTCCGGCGAGGTCAAAATCATGGGCTTGTCATAGCGGACCTGACCTGTGCAGGAAAGACGCACAGTTGCCCCTTTGTCCCGCGCTATGACGGCAAGTTTGGCGTTGTTGACGGCTGGAGTCTGAACTTTGGGCGGCGGGTTCAAAGACAGTGCCGCTGGGGCGGGATCGGCCGACGGCCCGGCAGCTTGGGGAACTTGCGCCGGAACGCCGGGAATGCCCTTTCCCTGAACATTCTTTTCCGGCGCCGCCAAAATTTTTCGCTCGCCCACGTTTTTCACGTCAGATGCCGGTATGGGCGCGCGAACGTCAGCGTTCCCCGCTTCGATGTTTGCTTCAATATTCCTTGCCGGTTGGGCATCATCCCGCGCTTCGCGTTCGGCAGGTTTGACGGACGCCATGATTTTTTCGGGGAGCGCGGGTGTGCGGTTTTCTGCGGTCTGTCGCGGCGGCGGCGAAGCAACGGCTTCTCTCCCGGCGGGAGCAACAGCCTGGGGCGGAACGCTCAAGGCTCCGGACGCGGAGGGCGCGGCTTCCGAAAGCGCGGATGCAGGTTCGGCCGTCCGTTTGTCTTCCCGCTTTTCCTGATACATCAACAGCCCCATTCCAACAAGACATACGCCGAACAGAAGGGCAAAAAGGCTTTTATTCATTGAGGAAACTCCTGTAAACACACTCCTTTGGACAACGGACGGAAAAACACCGCGGAAACATTCCGTCGGTTTTCACGGCGCCGATGATCCAGTATATCGCTTTCCCGTCAAATGACAAGAAAAGGCGAATCAGGAACGTCACGCCCGCCGAAAACGCAAATGAACCACAGGCCGATTCCTTTGACGACAGCGCGTCTTTGGCGTATACAACAGCGTCATGCACGAAATGGCCCTTGCCCAGAGCCTGCTTTCCATGGCTGAGGAGGAGATCGCCCGTTGCAGCTGCTCGCGCCTGCTTATGGTGCGCGTGGAATACGGCGCTTTGGCGGGGCTTATGCCCGAGGCCTTGCGCTGTTGTTTTGAAATGCTCACCAGCGGCACGCCCCATGCGCAGGCCCGGCTGGAACTCGTCCGTCTGCCCTTGCGTCTGCGCTGCCCCTTTTGCGGCACGACATTCGGAGAGGATGGGGAGGAAGACAGCGACGCCCGGAACGCCCTCGCGGCACACTGCCCCGGTTGTGGGGAATTGTTCGGGCATATTGTGGAACAGGGCAAGGAAATGCTGCTGAGCCGCATTGAGGCGGTCTGATATGCCAGCGCAATTTGGACCGTCCCCCAAAAGGACATTGTCCGCAACCGCCAAAGAAGGATTCGCCGAACCATGCAGATACCTGTCATACGCAATGTTCTGGAAGCAAACGAAAAAAAGGCCGAGCAGGTGCGGGCGCGCCTGCGCTCGGGTCGTATTCTGGCGCTGAACCTCATCAGTTCCCCCGGCGCCGGCAAAACTTCGCTGCTGGAACGCACCCTGCGCGATCTTGGCGGCACATTCCGCATGGCCGTCATCGAGGGAGATCTGCAAACCACCAACGACGCCGAACGCGTAGCCGCCACCGGGGCGCAGGCGGTGCAGATCAACACTGAGGGCGGTTGCCATCTGAACAGCGATATGGTCAGTCAGGCTCTGGACAAACTTGATCTCAACGGTTTGGACATACTTTTTATCGAAAACGTGGGCAACCTGGTCTGCCCTGTGGAATTTGACTGCGGCGAGGACGCCAAGCTCGCCCTGCTCAGCGTTGCCGAAGGCGACGACAAGCCGGAAAAGTATCCACTGCTCTTCAATCTGGCCAAAGCCATGGTGCTGAACAAAACAGACCTTTTGCCCTATGTGAGTTTCGATCTTGCCCGAGCGCGCGCCTTTGCTTCCAAGCTCAACAAAGACCTGCGCATTTTCGAACTCTCCTGTCGCAGCGGTCAGGGACTGGACGCATGGTACGCCTGGCTCGCCGAAGAGCGGGCGGGGAAACTGCATGGCCGATGAAAGCGGCGCCGCCCACGGCGGCCTGAACCTGAACCTGCGCGTGTCGTCTCTGGTTGGGGCCTGTGTGTTGCTCATCGCGGCGGTGGCGCTTGCCTACCTTGTCGGCGTGATGCGCGGCCGGGCTTCCCTGCAGCACGCCGAAAATCAAAAGCCGGCCGTCACGGCCCGCCTCCCGGCCAGGGAAGCGCAGAACAAAGATGGGTCGAACAAGGCGGCCCAGACCGGCGAGCACAACAAAATACTCGCCCCGGAAGACCTGCAATTCGCGCGGGCGCTGAAGGATAAAGCCCCCGTGCCGCAGCAGGGCAAACACGCCGTCCCCGTTGCCGCCCCCGCAGAAAAATACGGACCGGCGCTCCCGACAGCGCCCAGGGACGCTCCACCGCCGACCGCCATGCACGATTATGTTTTTCAGGTGGCTGCCCTCAGGGACGAGGACAGCGCGGATGCTCTGCGTCAGCGTCTGGAAGGGCGCGGCCTGCGCACCAGAATGCAGCGCAGCGGCAAAAATCTGGTGATTTTTGTGCTTTTGCGCGGCACGGAACAACGCGCTGCGGAAATTCCCGGCATCACGGAAGAATTGCATTTGGGCAAACCCGTGTTGCGCAGCAAAAAAGCGGCAACGCCATAACCCAAAAACCCAGGCGGAAGCACTATGCCAACGTATCCGACACAGATATACCCGATCATCCTTTGCGGCGGCTCCGGCACGCGTCTCTGGCCGCTCTCCCGCAGCCTGTATCCCAAACAGTTCATGGATTTGGGCGGCTACAGCCTTTTCACCAACACGCTGACACGTGTTCAAGCCCTGCCTGGAGTTGCCGCCCCGGTCACCGTCTGCAACGAAGAGCAACGTTTTCTGGCCGCAGCCCAATTGCAGGCCCTCGGATTCGCGGGATCAACCATTCTCCTGGAACCCTGCGGCCGCAACACCGCGCCCGCTATCGCGGCGGCGGCCCTGACCGTTCTGGACGCCGCCAAGGAACGCGCGACGCCCCTGATGCTTGTCCTGCCTTCCGACCACGCCCTGCGCGACCCGGACGCCTTTGCCGGAGCCGTGGCCCGTGCCGCGCGCCTTGCGGCCGATGGCATGATGACGGCCTTCGGCATAACGCCCGACAGGCCGGAAACCGGCTACGGATGGATTGAATGCGGCGCGGCCCTTTCAGACGGCCACAAAGTGAGACGTTTCGTGGAAAAGCCGGATCCAGACAAAGCCGCCGCCATGCTGGCCCAGGGCGGCTATTACTGGAACAGCGGCATGTTTTGCTTTGCCCCCGCCCTGTATCTGGCCCAGCTTGAAGCCTTTGCCCCGCGCATCCTTGAATGCGTCCGCCTGGCCTTTGAAAGACGGAAGACCGACGCCGATTTCGTCCGCCTTGATCCGGACGCCTTCGCCGCCTGTCCGGCGGATTCCATAGACTACGCTGTCATGGAAAAAACATCGCTGGCGGTTGTGACCCCTTTGGGCAGGAACAACGACGCGGGCTGGAGCGACCTGGGATCGTGGGAATCCGTCTACCTCAACGCGCCGCGGGACGAAGCCGGCAACGCCCTGGTGGGCGATGTGATCGCCGAGGACGTGCGGGACAGCTATCTGCACTCCAGCGGCCGCCTGGTGGCGGCTTTGGGCGTGAGCGACATCGTGGTTGTGGAAACAGGCGACGCCGTCCTGGTGGCGGACAAAAAGAGCGCCCAGCAGACCAAAAGCATAGTCGCCCGTTTGGCCAGGGACGGACGGACGGAAAAAGACACCCACCTGCGCGTGTTCAGGCCTTGGGGCTGGTACGAAACGCTGGCTCTGGGCGACCGTTTTCAGGTCAAACGGATCATGGTCAACCCGGGCGCCGCGCTTTCCCTGCAGATGCACCACCACCGGGCCGAACACTGGATCGTCGTGCATGGCACCGGGCAGATCGCCGTGGGGGAGGAACGCCTGCTCCTGCACGAGGACCAGTCCACATATATTCCCCTGGGCATCAAACACCGTCTGAGCAATCCCGGCAAGCTGCCCCTGGAAATCGTCGAGGTGCAGAGCGGCTCCTATCTGGGCGAGGATGATATTGTCCGCTTTGAAGATCATTACGGAAGGGACGAATAGGCCGAATGGGCTATACTGTCAGGGACGGTCGCAAGACCGGGAAAATCCCTGGCAGTTTTTCATTTGCGGCACAAATGGAAACGGCGCACGAAATTATCCTTAACGAACTCGTTTACATCTAACAGCAATCACACAATTTACTTGACTTCGTACGTTCTTATGGACGCGACAACATTCACCTTGCCGGGCGTGAGTACCGTCTGCGCGACCACGACAGCCTGACTGTCAGCAACGGCAAGTTCCATTGGCACAGCCGGAATGTCGGCGGCACAAACGCGATTGATTATCTTACCAAGGTTCGCGGTCTGGGCTTTGTCGAGGCGGTTCAGACCATCGTCGGCGACCGGATCCAACATACCCGGCGGCTACCGGAGCAGAATCCGCCCGCATTTTCTCTCCCCGCCTGTAATGGCGATAATAACCGCGTAATCGACTACCTGCGCGGTCGCGGGATTGCGATGCCGATTATTGAGGACTGCATACGGCGCGGTTCTCTGTACGAGGACACCAGGCGAAACTGCGTCTTTGTCGGTTTCGATGGCGGCGGCGCTCCGCGCTATGCCGCCTTGCGCGGTACATACTGCGATTTCAAGGGCGAGGTATCGGGCAGCGACAAGCGATACAGTTTTCTTATCCCGCAGGTAAATCCATGCAATACCGCCGCCGTTTTCGAGAGCGCCATTGACGCTTTGGCTCACGCCACCATACACCCGGAATGGGGCGGCTGCCCGCGCTCTGAGGGCGCGATGCCGCCGCCTTCGAACAAGCGCGCGCGGCTGATGTTGACGGTCAGGGGGTCGCAGGCGCCCGGCAGCGCTCGCGGAGGTTCCGGAGCACGGAAAGACGCTCCTGACGGCTTAAAGATGGCAGGAACCCATTGCCGCAGCCGCATTGCGGATCTATAAAAACCCCGTCTTTGATACAATGGGGGCGGTCGGGATTTGCACCCCTGCGGCGGCGCGCAGGGCGTGAAAGCCCTTGATACAAGGCTTTTCTTCGTGTGAAAGCCGCCGAGGAATAATCAAAATGTTCTCTTAAAACCGCCGCTTGCAATCACGCTCACCTCCAATCGTTCATTTCGGCTTCCGGCATTTGCACCCTTTTGTTTTCGCCGCCAGAGGAAAAATTAAAAGGTATGGGGCAAAATCAAAAGGTTCAAGAGTATCGTCAAAAGGTTTCAAATTCAGTTTTGTGATACCTCGTCTGTTGCTTCTAACTTCATAATTACAGGGCGCAGACCATCGTTGCAACTGCAAATTGCTACGCCTGGTGTTTTAATCCAGTCGCCGTAATAAAATGTATCGGCTTCAGCGCCATGAGCAAGGGCAAAAACATACTGATAGATTGCCTTCCATGCCTCGTCGCATAATCCATCCGGCTTTGCATAGTCCCCATAGAATACCTGTCCTTTCTTCATAAGCGGGCAAGCGCCTAAGCCGGGAACGCCGTACTCCTTTGCAAGTTCCTCGTCAAATGTGGTTTTCAA
>JAISTW010000070.1 GCA_031272405.1 Desulfovibrio sp.
CCATTTTTTACGATGGCTTCCGAGCCGCATCTGAGACAGGGCATATCGTTATCCTCCTTGCTGCTGAAAAGAGAATAGCAAAATTGTAAAAGTTTGTCATTGCAAAAGTAAAACTCTCAAAAGAGGGCCTTTTATTTTTTTGTTGCATTGTATGCTGTCCGCCGATATTGTTCTCTTCTTGTACAAATTTTTTTTTGAGGGAGTCGCCATATGTTCTGGTTCAAAAGTCTGTTTTTTCTGGCGGCCTCGGCGCTGTTTTTGCCGATGGGCCTTTCCGTCGCGGGGGACAAGGAATACAAGATCGGCCTGATGTGTCCGATTACCGGCAAGTGGGCCTCGGAAGGCCAGGATATGCAAAATATCGTCACTCTTCTGGTGGATGAGGCCAATAAGAACGGCGGCGTCAACGGCCGTAAAATAACCCTGATAGCGGCCGACGACGCCGGCGATCCCCGCACGGCAGCGCTGGCCGCCCAAAAGTTGGTTTCCGCGGGAGTGCTGGCTGTTATAGGCACCTATGGTTCGGCCGTTACGGAAGCGAGCCAGAACATTTTTGCGGAGGCCGATATTATCCAGATAGGCACCGGTTCAACCAGCGTGCGCCTGACGGAAAAAGGGCTGCCGCTTTTTTTCCGTACATGTCCGCGTGATGACGACCAGGGCAAAACGGCCGCGTCCGTCATCAGGAAAGGTGGTTACAAGTCCGTCGCCATTTTGCACGACAATTCCTCCTACGCCAAGGGACTGGCTGAGGAAAGCCGGGGAGGGCTCCAAAAACTGGGAACGAAGGTGATTTTTTTTGACGCCCTGACCCCGGGGGAGCGGGACTATACGGCCATTTTGACCAAACTCAAGACAACGGGCCCGGACTTGGTCTTTTTTACCGGTTACTATCCGGAAACGGGCATGCTGTTGCGCCAGATGAGAGAGATGGGCTGGTCCGTCCCCATGATGGGCGGCGACGCGGCGAACCACCAGGATCTAGTGAAGATTGCCGGTGTGAAAGCGGCTGCGGGCTATTCCTTTGTAAGCCCGCCTCTGCCCCAGGATCTTGACGCCGCGGAGGCCAAGAATTTTCTCTCGCTGTACAAGGCCCGTTACCGGAGCGTTCCCGTTTCCGTATGGGCTGTGCTCGCCGGCGACGCGTTCAAGGTCATTGAGGCGGCCCTCAGAGCCGGCAAGGACAATCCCAAGGATATGGCGGCATGGTTCAAAACGCTCAAAAATCTGCCGTGTCTCTCCGGGGCTGTCGGTTTTGACGCCAAAGGCGACCGTGTGGGCGAATTTTATCGCCTGTACAAAGTGAACGACAAGGGCGTCTTCGAGATGCAGCCCAAATGAGCATGGCCGGGAAAAATCCGGCCAGCGCGCGAATATGGAACTTTTTTTTCAGCAGGTGCTCAATGGTTTCGCCGTGGGCGGCATATACGCTTTGGTGGCGCTTGGCTATACCATGGTCTACGGCGTGCTCAAGCTTATCAATTTCGCTCATGGGGATTTGTTTGCCATCGGCGCGTATCTTGGTTTGACGCTGCTTGTGAGCTGCAATCTGGCCGGGATTCTGCCGCCGCTTTTCGTTATGCCGGTTGTTTTCCTCATGGTGGGTCTTCTGGTCGCCCTCATCGGTTTTTTGTTGGAGAGGGCGGCCTATCGCCCTTTGCGTCAGGCCCATCGTCTTTCCGCCGTTGTCTCGGCCCTTGGAGCGTCCATTTTTTTTCAAAACGCCGTCATGTTGATTTACGGCGCGCGTTTTTACGTATATCCCGATTTTCTTCGTCCTGATTTCACTGTGAGCGTTTTCGGCCATTCCCTGTCCGGCATACGCCTTTTGGTGATTCTGGCGAGCATCATGCTGATGGTGATGCTTTCGGCCTTCATCCACCGCACGAAAACCGGGGCGGCCATACGCGCCGTGGCCATCGACCAGGACGCGGCGCGGCTTATGGGCATAAACGTGGACAAAGTGATTTCCCTTGTTTTCCTCATCGGACCGGGCTTGGGCGGAACCGCCGGTCTTATGGTGGGCCTGTGTTACGGCCAGATTGATTTCACCATGGGTTGGTCCTATGGCCTGAAAGCCTTCACATCCGCCATACTTGGCGGGATAGGCAATATCCCCGGCGCGATGCTTGGCGGGCTTTTGCTGGGGCTTGTGGAGTCGCTGTCCGCGGCCTACGTGTCCATGGCCTGGAAAGACGCCATCGCCTTCCTTGCGCTTATTCTCATTCTTATCATACGTCCCACAGGCATTCTGGGGGAGCGCGCGGCGGAGAAATTGTGAGATTCGCCTCCCGCGCCATCTCCTCATTGGCTTTGGGCGCGCTGGTGCTTGCCTTGCCTCTTTTTTGCGACGCCTACTGGCTGGACGTTTGCGTCAGCATAGGTCTGTACACGCTGCTGGCGCTTTCACTTAATGTCATTTTGGGTCAAGCGGGCATTTTTCACATGGGGCACGCGGCTTTTTTCGCCGTGGGCGCGTATGTGACGGCAATACTGAATACGCAGGCCCACTGGCCCATTTTCGCTGTTTTACCGGCAGCCGGGGCGGCGTCAGCCGTTTTCGCTCTGGCTGTGGCCCGCCCCATCATCCATCTGCGCGGCGATTACCTGCTCGTAGTCACCATAGGCATAGTGGAAATAGTGCGTATCGCCCTGCTCAACGATATGGGCGGACTGACGGGCGGAGCCAACGGTGTCTTCGGCATTGCGCGTCCTGTTTTTTTTGGTTTTAAAATCGTCAAAAGCGTGCATTTCCACTATCTTGTGTGGGGCATGGTCGGTGTCAGTCTGGCGCTCTTCCACAGTTTGTGGAATTCACGCTTTGGCCGGGCGCTCAACTGCATCAAGGAAGATGACATTGCCGCCGAATGCTGCGGCGTGGATGTGGCCCGCTACAAATTGACGGCCTTTGTGTTGGGGGCGTTCTGGGCCGGCGCGGCAGGGACTGTTTATGCCGCCAAAATGACCACGATCGCGCCTGAGTCGTTCAATTTCATGGAATCCGTGATCATTTTCGCCGTCGTCATACTTTCCGGCGGGAGTCAGTTGGGCATTCTGGCGAGTTCTTTTCTTTTTATCGGCCTGCCTGAACTGTTGCGTGAGTTTTCCTCGGCGCGTATGCTTATTTTCGGTCTTGCCATGATGATGATGATGATCTGGCGTCCGCAGGGGCTTTTGCCGCCAGGGCGGCGTCGGTACAGGATCCCGGGCTTGTCCGGAGCCGGCGGGGAGGCAGGCGGATGAGCCTGCTCGCCGTGGAGGAAATGACCAAGGTTTTCGGCGGTCTTATTGCCGTTGACGACCTCGCCTTTTCCGTGGAAGAGGGGAGCATCATGGGCCTCATCGGCCCCAACGGCGCTGGAAAAACAACAGTTTTTAATTGCATTACAGGCAATTACACGCCTGAACGAGGTCGTATTTTTTTTGACGGTTTGCCCATTACCGGTTTCAAGCCGCACCGTATCGTGGAGTTGGGCATCGCCCGCACTTTTCAGACCATTCGCCTGTTCGCGCGTCTGCCGGCGCTTGAGAATGTGCTGGCCGGCCGGCATTGCCGGATGCGGGCCGGACTTTTGGCCTGCATGTTTCATACGCCGGCCCAGCGGCAAGAGGAGGCGGCCGCCCTTGAGCGCTGCATGGAGGAGCTGCGTTTTGTGGGGCTTGCGCAACGCCATGACGAAGCGGCGGGCAATCTTTCTTACGGCAACCAGCGTTTGCTGGAAATAGCGCGCGCTCTGGCCACAGACCCGAAACTGCTTATTCTGGACGAGCCCGCGGGCGGCATGAACCATCAGGAAACGGACGCTCTGGCGGAAACCATACGCGCCATCCGCGAGCGCGGAGTCACGGTTCTGCTGGTGGAACACGATATGCGCCTGGTGATGCGCGTTTGCGAAAAACTGGTGGTGCTGGAGCACGGGGCGCTGATTGCCCAGGGCGCTCCCGACGCGGTACGCGGCGATCCGGCGGTTATAGAAGCCTATCTGGGCGCTGAAAATGACAGATGGTGATGCATGGCCCTGCTGACGCTTTCAGATCTCCGTGTGCGCTACGGCAATGTTGAAGTGTTGCATGGCCTGGATCTTCATGTGAACGAGGGAGAGATCGTGTCCCTGCTTGGGGCCAACGGCGCAGGCAAAAGCACCACGTTGCTCGCCGTGAGCGGTCTGGTCAGGGCCTTTGCAGGAGAAATTTTTTTTGACGGCGTGCCCTTGCTGAATTTGCCCAGCCACGATATCGTGGCCTTGGGCATTGCCCAGTCGCCCGAAGGCCGGCGTGTCTTCGGCGCCATGACGGTGCTGGAAAACCTGCGTCTGGGGGCCTTCAGGGTGACGGACAAAAACATTTGCGCGCGTTCTCTGGACTGGATTTTTGAGCTTTTCCCACGTCTGGAGGAACGCGCGCGTCAGCTTGCCGGAACTCTTTCCGGCGGAGAACAGCAGATGCTCGCCATTGGGCGGGCGCTTATGGCCAGGCCGCGCCTGCTGTTGCTGGACGAGCCTTCTCTGGGTTTGGCCCCGCTGCTTGTCCGCTCCATTTTTGAGACCATACGGCGTGTGGCGGACGAAGGCGTGACGGTGCTTCTGGTGGAGCAGAACGCCCGCGCCGCCTTGAAACTGGCCACGCGCGGCTATGTGCTGGAAGTCGGCTCCGTGGTCATGGAAGGTCGGGCGGACGCTTTGCTCAACGACCCCAGCGTTCAGGACGCCTACCTGGGCGGTTGACAGGAAATCCGGACGGTCTGGCGTGCGAGAGTGGCGAAACTGGCAGACGCACTGGACTTAGGATCCAGCGGGTTCATCCCTTGGGGGTTCGAATCCCCCCTCTCGCACCAAAACAAACCTCTCTCTATTTAACCAGTTGCCCTTTGATGTCTGGCCAAACCGTCGTAAAGCCGGCGGGGGAGGCGGACGGGATTCTTCTCTTTCCTGCCGGGACACTTGCAGAACGACGGTCTATGGGTTACCATATGGGGCATAAAAACGGTTAACCCAGTGTACTTTTTATTCATCATTAGGGGGAATCATGTCAACGCCTTTTGAAGCGCAACGCACCTTCGCTCTTGTCGGCACCGGTGGTTGCGGCAAAACATCGCTCGCTGAAATGCTTTTGTTTAACGCCGGCGTGCTCACGCGCATGGGGGCCATAGAAGATGGTTCGACAAGTTTGGACTACGAACCGGAAGAAGTCCGCCGCCGTGGTTCAATACAGCCCGCGTTCGCTACCTGGCTCTGGAACAAGAACAGGCAGTTCATGATTGATATACCAGGCGACGGAAACTTTACCGGAGACATGGAGTACCTGCTGAAAGGCGTTGACGGTGTTGTTTTTGTGCTCGATGCCGTGGACGGCGTCCGCCCCCTGACAAAAAAATTCTGGAATCTTGTGCGCGCGGAAAATTTGCCGGCCATGTTCGTCATCAACAAGCTGGATCGGGACAGGGCTGATTTCCAGATGGCCTTTGACAGTTTGTCCGCATTGGGCGTAAAAACGGTCGTCCTGCAGGTGCCTATTCGTCAAAACGAGGCCTTTGTCGGTGTGGTTGACGTGCTGCACGGCAAGGCTTTCATGTTTGCCGACAATGGCCTCAGCGAGGCGGAAATACCTTCCAGTCTGGCCGATGACGTGCAGATTCTGCATGATGTGGCTGTGGAAAACATCGCCGAAAGCGATGAAGGCCTCATGGAAAAATACCTTGAAGAGGGTTCCCTGAGTCCGGAAGAACTCTCCGCCGGGCTCAGAGCGGGCGTTCTTTCCGGTGAGCTTACGCCGGTGCTGGTATGTTCGGCCGTTGAAAACAAAGGCGGCAAAGCTATTCTTGACGCTGTGGAAGCCCTGTTGCCGTCGCCGTTGGAACGCCCCGTCTTTGTTGATCAGAGCGGCCATGAACGCGTCGGAAGTCCGGATGCTCCCCTGGTCTGCTTTGTCTTCAAAACATTATCCGACCCCTTTTCCGGACAGCTTTCCATATTGCGTGTGCTTTCCGGGACATTGACGGCTGACACCGCGCTTAAGAACATGCGCAACGAGGAAAACGAACGACTCGGAAACATTTTGTATCTCACCGGCAAAACGCAGACTCCGGTCAAGGAAGCCGTTTATCCCGGTTCCATTATCGCCGTTGCCAAGCTTAAAAACACTAGGACAGGCGACACGTTGTGCGATGAAAAAAATCCCTTTGTCCTGCCCATGCCGACTTTGCCGCCCCAGTTGATCACCTATGCTCTGGCCCCGAAGGAAAAGGGCGAGGAGGACAAGGTTTATGCGGCGATACAGCGTCTGCTGGACGAGGATATCACCCTGAAACTCGCCCGCGACGAAGAATGCGGCGACATACTGTTGTCGGGCATGGGCCAGTTGCATATTGAACTTTCCGTGGAGAAGGCAAAGCGCCGCTACAAAATTGAAATTCTTCTCAAAACGCCGAAGGTTCCCTATCGGGAAACGGTGCGCGGCAAATGTCAAGTTCAGGGACGTCATAAAAAACAGTCGGGCGGTCGAGGGCAATTTGGCGATTGCTGGATCGAGATGGAAGGCTTGCCGCGCGGGGCCGGGTATGTCTTTGAAGATGCCATTGTTGGCGGTGTTATCCCGCGCCAGTACATACCGGCCATTGACAAGGGCGTACAGGAGGCCGCGGCGCGTGGTTTTTTGGCGGGGTGCCAGGTAGTGGACTTCCGCGTCAAGGTGTATGACGGCAGTTATCACACAGTGGATTCTTCAGAAATGGCTTTCAAGGTGGCGGGTTCCCTGGCTTTCAAAAAAGCCATGGAAAGCCTCAAGCCGATATTGTTGGAGCCGATTGTGTTGCTCACCATATCCATACCTGATGAAAATATGGGTGATGTCATCGGCGATCTTTCCTCCCGCCGCGGCAAGGTGCTCGGCTCGGATTCGCAGGCGGGGATCACCGAAATAAAGGCTCATGTCCCCATGAGCGAAGTGCTTCGCTATGCTCCGGACTTGCGTTCCATGACAGGAGGGCAAGGTTTTTTCACTATGGAATTCGCCCACTATGAAGAGGCGCCCCAGCCGGTCGCAGAAAAAGTTATTGCTGAGCATCAGAAGAACAGGAGCGAGGAGTAGCCCTGCATTGCGCGGATGGGCGTAATCCAGCGTCCTCTTCGTCCATCCGCTTTGTCAGCGTGTCCAGCAAGGCAAATTCAGCCTGTTCAGGACTCAGGGGCAATGTGCCGCCAGCCGCGTTCACATGGCCCCCGCCGCCCAAAACGGACGCTACGGCGAGAACGTTGGTGCCCACAGCGGAACGCAGACTGAATCTGCACACGCCGTCAGTCTCCTCACGCAGCAGAGCCGCGGCCTTGACGCCGCGCAGGCGGAGGAGGAACTCGGCAAAACCTTCCAAATCTTCTTTGACACATTGGCATTCCTGCAGATCTGTAAGCGCGACGCGGCAGAAGACTATGGTTTGACGGCGTTCCATGCGTGCCTGGGACATGAGGGCCGCCCACAGGCGCATGCGCCCCAGAGACCAGGTATTGTCCATCAAACTGCGGATAAGGGGAATATCACATCCGTTTTCCGCCAAATGCGCCGCCAGCAGGAATACATCGGATTTGGTGTTGGAGTGGCGAAAACCGCCGGTGTCGGCAATAAGCCCCACAGCGACGGCCTCTGCTATTGGACCGCGCAGGGGAATGTTGAGCGTCAAGGCCACATAGGCCACCAGTTGCGTGGTGGCCGCCGCATCCGGCATAATCCAATTGGCGCGATCTCCCATGCCTCCACCGGGATGATGGTCGACATTGATCCGGGCAAGATTGGCCGCCAGCAATGCTGCTTCCTGGCCCAGACGGCACGGTTCGTTGCAGTCAAACAGAAGCGCGCTGCGAGGTGAAAAGGGCAGATGTTCAAGTGAAACGCGCACCGGGCATGGCAGGGATAAAAACGACAGCGATTGCGGCAAGGCGGGGCTGGCGTACAGAACAAATTCTTTGCCCATTGCCCGCAACATGTGCCCGCTCGCGCACAAAGCGCCGACAGCGTCTCCATCCGGATTGACGTGGGCCGTGACGACAATGTGGTCCGATTGTCTGATGGCTTCGGCCACGCGTTTTGCTCCTTCTCGAAAGGCGGGTGGAATCAGTTCAATCGGCGGCATATATTTCCAGACTGCTGTCCGCCAATCGTTCCGGGCAAACAGACGCCATCATCTCCAGGCATTTGTCCATGCGACTTTGTAAATGCGATTCACAGTTGGATGCCGAAAGTACAGCCAACTTGAGCCTGACGAGGCTGTTTTCGCTGCCCGCCTCAACCACAGCCACATTGAACCTGTTGCGGGTTTTTTGTTTCAGACTGTTGGCGATACGGCGTTTCGCCTTCAGATTGTCGTTGCCGTCGAGATGAAATTCAACTCTCAGCAGGCCCATGAATATAGTCATGCCACGTCGCGCCCATCAGACAGGCCGGCTACAGGGATGCCGCTTCTTCGACAGTCTCGAACGCTTCAATAATATCTCCTTCCTTGATGTCGTTAAAGTTTTCCAAACCAATGCCGCACTCATTGCCCTTGACTACTTCGCGGGCATCGTCCTTGAAACGTTTGAGCGAGTCGACTTTTCCCGTGTAGATGACGACTCCATCCCGCAGAAGCCGTGCGCCGGCATTGCGAGAAATTTTTCCGTCGGCCACATAGGAGCCGGCCACAGTGCCGGCTTTGGGCACATTATATGTTTTGCGCACTTCCGCCTGACCGAGGTACACTTCCTTCTGTACCGGCGCAAGCAGACCCGCCATGGCGTTTTTGATGTCCTCAACCAGTTTGTAGATGATGTTGTAGAAGCGTATGTCGACATTTTCGCGATCGGCCGTTTCTTTGACTTTGGCTGTGGGGCGTACATTGAAGCCTATTATGATGGCGTTGGATGCCGAGGCCAGCATGATGTCCGACTCCGAAATGGCGCCGGCGCCGCCGTGCATGACATGAATGCGCACCTTGTCGGTGCTTTCTTTGTTCAGGGCTTCGGTGATCGCCTCCAGACTGCCTTGAACATCCGCCTTTATGACGAGATTGAGCGTGAGCGCTTCATGCTCGGATGCACTCCTGGAGAGGAAAGTCTCCAGTGTAATGCGGGACTCCGAGGCCAGGTCATGTTCCCGCTGTTTTGAGGCCATGCTGTCGGCAAGGCGTCGGGCGAGTTTTTCATCTTCGAGCACAATAAATTCTTCACCGGCTTCAGGCACTCCCTCAAAGCCTTGAACTTCAACAGGTAACGAGGGCCCGGCCGATTTGACTTTTTTGCCCTGATCGTTCGTCAGCGCGCGTACACGTCCAGAGAAGGCTCCGCACACAAAGTTGTCGCCCTGTTTGAGTGTGCCTTGCTGGATGAGCACTGTGGCTACCGGACCGCGTCCTTTGTCCAGACGCGCTTCCACAATGCGTCCGCGGGCCGCTTTATCCGGGTTTGCCCTGAGTTCCATGATTTCCGATTGCAAGGCCACCATTTCCAGCAAATCGTCCAGTCCCAGCCGGGTCTTGGCGGAAACTTTGGCAACAATGGTATCACCGCCCCAATCTTCCGGTTGGAGACCGAGTTCGGCGAGTTCCCGCAGAATACGATCCGGGTCAGCCCCAGGTTTGTCCATTTTGTTGACGGCAACCATGATCGGAACATTGGCGGCTCGTGAATGGTTGATGGCTTCCCGCGTTTGCTCCATGACGCCGTCATCTGCCGCAACTACAAGGATAACCAGATCCGTGATTTGCGCGCCGCGCGCCCGCATGGCCGTAAACGCCTCATGACCGGGGGTGTCCAGAAAAACGATTTCACCGCGTTTTGTTTTGACATGATAAGCGCCGATATGTTGCGTTATTCCGCCTGCTTCGCCGCTGGTGACGTTGGTTTTACGGATGGCGTCCAGCAAGGAAGTTTTGCCGTGGTCAACGTGCCCCATAATGGTCACCACCGGCGGACGCGGTTTGAGGCTTTCAGGTTTGTCCGGCTCAGGATCAGGGATTTTAAGCGTCTGGCCGAGCTTCTCAACTTCGTAATCAAATTCGGCGGCCACAAGGGTAGCCGTATCTATGTCCAGGGATTGGTTGATGCTGGCCATAATGCCGAGCCCGAAAAGGATTTTGATGATTTCATTGGCTTTGAGCCCCATCTGATGGGCCATATCAGCCACACGAATGGCTTCGCCTATGCGAATTTTGCGTTTGGCGGCCTTGATGGGTTGTGTTGGCTGTTGGGTCTGGAGTACAGGCTTTACGCTTTTCCGGCGGCCTTTGCCCCTGTTGAGGCGTTGCGCGTCTTCATCATCTACGCTGCGGCTGAAAGAATCTTGTTGAAAATCAACAGTTCTTCGCCCTTTGAGACGTTTTTTCTTGCTCTGACCATCACGAGCCTCGGATGTCGGGGAGGGTTGGCCGGGGGGGGTAAACCGTTGATTATCCTGTTGGGTCTGGCGTGCCCCTTTTGCTCCGCGTCTGGCTTCAGGATGGGCGGTGCCCTCCTGTTGCGAAGGCTGCTTTTCGCGCGTCGGTTCAGGACGTGAAATAACTTTGACTTTTGGGGAGTGGTGCGCCGGTTTCAGTGTGGCATCAATTCTTTTTTTGCCTGTGGTGTCGGTCTGCGCTCTTGTATCAAGCTCTTTGGCTCTCGGAGACAAGGCGGGTTCGGATTTGGTGTCGGGTATGGCCGAAGCGTCTGGACGGGAAAGACGAAGGGGTTTGGCCTCCGCTTTGGATGATGCCTCAGGCGGAACCGGACTTGCGGTCTTGGCGTCTTCCTTGGGCAATGTCTCCTCAGCTACCCCGACGGGTTCCACGGCTGGCGTTGTCCCGGATGCGTCAGACGGGGCTTCATCGTTAGAAACGATTTCATCGGGACGACTGATAATACGTACGGGTGCGGCAACAATTTTGGAGGAACGTGTTCCCCGTTTGACGGTTTTTTTTGCTTCCGGTTTCGCACCTTGCAGTTTTTCGTCAACATATGATGTTCCAGCAGGCGTTTGTCCTTCAGCCACATCCTCGCCGACCTGAGCCGTTTCTTTTTTTGCCTTGTGGGCGGTTTTTTTTTGCTGGGCCGGCTCAGGGGGCGCGTCATCCGTTGTCGCATCGAATGTATCGGTTTTGATATTTTGTCGGCCGCGATGCCGGCGGACGATAATATCGCTTTTGACTTCCGAAAGCTCGACATTCTGGCTTTTTTGCGTCTCAAAATACGCGCGTACGCGGTGCACGTCTTCTCTGCCGATGGACGCGACAGTGCTTTTGACAGGCAGTCCGATTTCGCGCAATGCCCTCAACATCTCTTTCGGCTGGACGTCCAGATCCACGGCGATATCTTTGATTTTAAATTTTTCTTCAGACATGCTTTCCCCTCCCAGCGCGCTTGGGCCGGTATTTGACAAATTTTGCGGCGCAATGCGGACTGGCGCACACATATATTCCTCTGCCGGGAGCAGTTTGCGTCAGGTCAGCGGCAATGTCGCCCATGACTGAAACTACATGACGATTCAGCGATTTTTTGACAAAACGCCCGTGGCAGATGACGCACATTCTCACTGGCTCGTTCCCTGCGTCCATTTCCGCCTCATTGTTTTTTTCATGCATCTGTGAAATCCGGTGTAAAAAATGCCTGGTCAATCGGCATCTTCATCTTGATTGTGATTTTGGTCGGTATTTTCAACCACCGGCGCAAGAAAATTGATGGCGGAACGCAAATCGGATATGCGGGAGTTGCTGATGACCAGATTTTTCATCAGTTCCTCGTCACTGGCCTCGCGTAATTTGTCCAGTGACGTATAGCCGGCGTTGATGAGATTTTCAATGGGCACTTCGGCCACGCTCGCCACCTGTTCGAGTCCGTGGCCGATGGCATTGGCTTCCTTGTAACGGCTTTCGGTGAAGATATCCACTTTCCAGCCCAGGAGCCGGGCGGCCAATTTGACGTTTTGCCCCTTGCGGCCGATGGCGTTGGTCAGCTGATCGTCCGGAACTATGACTTCCAGAAGGTTTTCCTCGTCATCCACAACTATGCGCAACACCAGGGCCGGGGCGAGAGCGTTGCGCGCATAGGCGGCAATGTCTGGACTCCAGACCACAATGTCTATACGCTCCCCGTGCAATTCCTGGACAATATTCTGTATGCGCGAACCACGCACGCCCACGCAGGCTCCAACAGGATCAACGTCTCTTTCTCTGGAGTAGACGGCGACTTTGGCCCGCGAACCGGGGTCACGGGCAACGCTCATAACCTGCACGACGCCATCGTCAACCTCGGGAACTTCCCTTTTGAAGAGAGCCGCCATGTAATCCCTGTGGGCGCGGGATATGATGACCTGCGGTCCACGGCCTTCCTTGCGCACGTCAATAATAAGGGACTGGACGCGGTCGCCGCGTTTGTAATGCTCCCTGGGTATTTGTTCTTCCTTGGGCAATATGGCTTCGGTGCGCCCAAGATTTATAATCCAGCCGCCGCGTTCGCGACGCTGGACTATGCCGGATGTTATTTCACCGACCCTGTCCTTATATTCTTCATAAATGATTTCCTGTTCCGCATCGCGCATACGCTGGATGATGACCTGCTTGGCGGACTGCGCTGCAATGCGCCCCAGATCAGACACCTTGACGCGAAAACCGACCTCGTCGTCAACCTGCACAGTGGGGTCGTGTTGACGGGCTTCGGTCAGCGATATCTGCGTGTCATCAGCCGACACATCGCCGTCCGCAACCACGATCTTGAACTGAAAGACCTCAATGTCGCCGGTTTCGTCATTGTAGTTGACTTCAATATCCGCATTTTCACTGAAACGGCGCAGAACGGATGTCCGCACCGCGTCTTCCAGGGTATCTATGAGCATATCACGGTCAAGTCCGCGCTCTTTGCATATTTGTTCAATCGCTTTTTTGAGTTCAAGGTTCATGTGCGTCTCCGATGTATTTGGGCCTCAAGCATTCGCCATAGTGTTTCGTTTCGGCTTTTTCCCGGGCTTGGCCGGACGTTTGAAGATGTGGACACGGTTGGTCTTTTTGACATCCGTCCAGGACAGGCGGAAGGGGGGACATGCCTCCGGAATGACGTCGCCGTCAACCGAGAAGCCGGCCGGCGCGAGAATAAACCCGGTGTCGTCCACAGCTTCAAGTATGCCGCGCCAATGAGAGCGTTGGGGCATGATTCCTTTTCCTGCGGATTCCGTCAATGCCGAGTTGTTGAGTTTTACTTCTATCATATCACCCACATAACGCGACATTTGTTTCAGGTTGAAAAAAATGCGGGACAGGCCGGGAGTGGATACTTCCAGGGTATAGGGGCCGTCAATGCAGTCATTCACATCCAGAGACAGCGAAAGATGTCGGGAAATTTCCTCGCATTGATCAATGGAAGCTCCCGGCGAGGTTTCCCATGCCGTCTCGGGAGAAGAGCCTTCCGAGTTTTCTTTTGGGATCACGTCTACATATAGTCGCAAAATCTGGCGACTGGCATGCAGTATCTCCACACCCCAGATGACAAGCCCCAGGGCCGTGACCACCGGTTCAGCCAATTCCGTGATGCGACGTTCAATAGTGCTTGCCGACTTCATTCTTGCAACCATGTCTGAGACAAAAAAAGGGGGGCCTGACTCAGGCCACCCCTTTGTTGGACGCTTGTTCCACCTCAGGATGTTGCAGCGCTGCTGTGCGCAACGCCGCACTGACTTTACCCAGTTATAAATACAAGTCAATACGCTGTCAAGAGGCAATCGGGTTCACGGAGAAAATATTTTCCTCGCGTGGGCGTTTTTTGTAGATTTAGAGTCAACGGGAAAACCGAAGAACTTCATTTCTCTTAATATGACGCTTTCGAGAGAAAAGCCTCTTGACGTTATGGCCCGATTTGTAGCATAAATCTCCATCGCGCATCATTGTGACTGGAATATCGGCCGGAGTGGTGGAACTGGTAGACGCAGCGGACTCAAAATCCGCCGGGGGCAACCCCTTGGGAGTTCAAGTCTCCCCTTCGGCACCAAAGTGAAGTCCTAAAAAGCCCCGCAAAGTCTAAAAAGGCTTGCGGGGCTTGACTTTTCCTAGTGCAGGCAAGTTTTTTAACGTCCTGTAAAATTCATTGACATACCGCCCAAATGACAGTATGTGAAACGGCATGTGCGATATGCCACAAGTTGAATGAGGAGAAAATACCACCGTGGGCGGGCTGACTGACGCAAAACTACGGGCCATGCGGGCAAACGGGAAAATTCAGAAAGTCACAGACGGCGCCGGGCTATACGCTTTTCTGAACCCTGCGGGCTTACATGTGCTTTGGCGCCTGGACTACCGTATCGGCGGGAAACGGAAAACCCTTGCCCTGGGCCGTTATCCCGAAATCACCTTGCTGCGGGCGAGGGAGAAGGCTTTAGAAGCGCGTCGGATGCTCGCTGAAGGGATTGACCCCTCCGCCGCCAAACAGGAGAAAAAAGCCGCCGTCAAGGCTGAAGCGCTGCGGGCCGCCCGTACATTCCGGGCCGTCGCTGAAGAATGGCTGAAAATAACGTCTCCGAGATACCGCCCGGCAAACCTGAAGAAAACGAAATATTTTCTCCGGCTGCTCTGCGAGGCTTTCGGAGACCTGCCCCTTGAGGATATCGAGACGACACAGGTAACAGCATTCCTTCAAACTGTGGCGGCGAAAGGCACCATTGACACAGCGCACAAGCTGGCGGGCAAGGCCGGCGAGATATTCCGTTATGCGCGTCGCGCCGGATATATCAAATACAATCCCGCCGATATGCTTACCGAATGCCTGCCCCGCAAGCAGGCAAAGCACCGCGCCGCAATCCTTGACCCTTCGCAAATAGGCGTCCTGCTGCGTTCCATTGACGACTATGGGGAAGGATCGCTTTCTGTCCGCTATGCCCTGAAGCTGCTCTGCTATCTGCCCCTGCGCAATTCCGAGTTGCGGGGGGCACGGTGGGAAGAGATAGACCTGGACAATGCGCTGTGGACTGTACCCGCTGAACGTCCTGACCGCGACCGCACCGGCATGAAGACACGCATTCCGCATGAAGTACCGCTGCCCCGTCAGGCTGTGGATCTGTTTCGGAAGCTGAAGGAGCGACAGCATTACACCTGCATTGACAGTCCGCTCTGTTTCCCAAGCTCGCATGGCCACCGGCAACCCATATCTGACATGGCACTCCGCAACGCGCTCCGCCGCATGGGCTACAGCAATGAAGAAATAATCCCCCACGGCTTTCGGCACATGTTCAGTACCATCATGGATGAACGGGGAGAGAACCCTGACCATATCGAGGCCTGTCTGGCGCACAGGAGCGGGGACAATATCCGTGATACCTACAACCACGCGCAATATCTTGAACAACGGTGTACGCCAAACGGCAACCTTGTCAAGCGTTTTGTGAAAAAAAATTTTTGTGGGAGGGGGATGGAGAAAAACGGCGCGTAACCCGCATCTCACGCGACGCAAGCCGGAGTCCGACAGAGCGGACGGCTGCGACACAAGCCTGTGAAAACGCTGGACAGCTCCTGCCGTTTCCTGTTACCAAAAGCCTGCCGGTCACACAAACGCTGATCCCAAGCATGCGGTCAGGAGCTTGTGAAAAAAATTTTTTTTGGGGCGGATGGGGAAAACAGCGCGCGACCTCCATCCCGCATGCCCGGCGCAACCGGAAGATGTTTTTGCTTAAGGAGCGACGTTGAGGATGAAACGTGACGTTTTTTCATTCAAAAGAGAGGAGCAACAATGAGCAGGGTAACAGTGCTCGCCGAGTCGTGCAAGGGCGTCGAGGACTGCGGGCTTTGCCTTGAAGAGTGTCCGGCCGACGTGTTCGAGCCGGCCGGGCAAAGCAACGCCCGCGGGTATCTTCCGGCCTTTGCCGCCCGGGAAGACGCCTGTACGGGATGTGAGGCATGCATGCGCATTTGTCCGGATTTCGCCGTCATCGTGAAAGCGAAGCGGTCTTCGGGAAAGGAGGTGGGAGATGCCTAAGCCCCGTGTGCTTACCGGCAACCATTTTCAGATCGGCAACTGGGCCTGCACGGAAGGCGCCCTTGCCGCCGGGTGCGATTTCGCCGCCGGATATCCCATCACGCCGGCCAGCGAGGTGGCCAACTTTCTGGCCGCCCGCCTGCCCGAAGTGGGCGGCGTGTTCATTCAGAGCGAAGACGAAATCAGCGCCTGCTGTTCGGCCATAGGGGCCTCCTGGGCCGGGCGTCGGGCCATGACCGTCACCAGCGGCCCGGGCATCAGCCTGATGCAGGAAAGCATCGGTTTCGCGGCGGCCACGGAAACGCCTCTGGTCATTGTGGACGTGCAGCGCTTCGGCCCCTCCACCGGCGTGCCCTCCGTGGGTCTGACGGCGGATATGGTGCAGGTCGCGCGCGGCTCCCACGGAGACTACCAGATCATCGCCCTGGCCCCGAACACGCCGCAGGCCATGTTCGACATCATGATCAGGGCCTTTGACCTTGCGGAAACCTACCGGACGCCGGTCTTCGTGATGGCCGACGGCTTCGCCGGGCATATGCGGGAACGCGTCAGCATACCGGAGGCCGCCGCGCTCAAGGTCCGCGGACGCAAAATAGCCGCCCCGGCCGCGACCGTTCTGGAGCGGACGGATTTTCTGGATGAAAACGTCGCGCCCATGCCGGTCTTCGGCCTGGGGCTCAGGGCCCATGTCACCAGCTCCTGCCATGACGCCCACGGCATGCGCAACCTGAGCGATCCGGAAGTCATGCACAGCTACGTGACCGTGCCCATCAAAAAAATCCTGTCGCACCGGGACGACATCGTCCGCGTGGAAGAAACCCGCACCGACGACGCCGAGCTGATCATCATCAGCTACGGCACGGTCGCCCGTTGCGGCATCGCGGCCCTGGAACTGGCCAGGGCGGAAAACCTGCCCGTCGGCCAGCTCCGCCTGGAAACCTGCTGGCCGCTGCCCGACCGGGAAATCGAGGCCGCCGCCCGAAAGGCCGCCCACCTGCTGGTGCTGGAAAACAACATGGGACAGATGCTGCCCTATATCCGGGCCTGCGTGAACGGCGCCGCCGTCGTGCATTTCATGGGGCCGGAACACCTGGGGCAGATTCAGGAACCGGACGCGATCGTGCGCGTCATCAGGGAGATTTTGTCATGACAGCCGCGGAACATCCCCTTCGCAAGCACATGCGCCCGCATGTCACCAGAACGACGACCTGTCCCGGGTGCGGCATCGGCACGGTTTCCCAGGCCATACTGCGCGCCGTGGACAGTCTTGGCCTGTCCATGGACGACTTCGTCTTTGTCGCCGGCATAGGATGCTCGGCCTGGATTCCCACGCCTCTTTACAACGCCGACACCCTGCACACCACCCACGGCCGCCCCATCGCCTTCGCCACCGGGGTCAAGGCATCCCTGCCCGACAAGCGGGTGATGGTTCTGAGCGGCGACGGCGATTTGAGCGCCATCGGTGGAAACCATCTCATCCACGCCGCGCGGCGCAACATTGACCTCACCGTGGTGCTGGTCAACAACTCCATTTACGGCATGACCGGGGGGCAGGCCGCGCCCACCACCCCGATGAACACCAGAACCGTGACCAGCCCCTACGGCTTCACGGAACACGCCTTCGACCTCTCGGAACTGGTGAAGGCTGCGGGGGCCTCCTATGTGGCGCGCTGGACCACGGCCCACCCCGTGCAGTTGAGCCGGGCCGTCAAAACAGGCCTGGAGAAAAAAGGCTTCAGTTTCATCGAGGCGGTAAGCCAGTGCCCGGTGCAGTACGGCCGCGCCAGCAAACTCGGCTCGGCCAGGGCCATGATCAAGCGGTACAAGGAAATCAGCGTCCCTGTCAAAAAAGCGTCGGCCATGTCGCCGGAAGAACTGGCCGGCAAGCTGGTCGTCGGCGAATTCCAGAATGTGGACAAAAAGGAGTTCACCGCCGCCCTGGCCGAGGCGCGCGCCATCGCGGGAGGAAAAAACTGATGCCTATCACCAATCTTACCTTTGCAGGGATCGGCGGGCAGGGGTCCATTCTGGCGGGCACCATTCTGGGAAACGCCGCCGTGACCTTCGGCGGCAAATACGCCACCCAGACCCAGGCCTACTCCTCCGAGCTGCGCGGCGGCTACGCCGCCACCTGGATCATTTTTTCCGACGCCCCCATCGTCTACCCGCGCGTGATCGCGCCCGACATTCTGGTGGCCCAGGCCCAGGACTCCATCCAGCGCTTCGCCCGGACACTCCGGAAAAAGGGAACCCTGTTCATGGATTCCGACATCGTCACGGAACTGCCGGACATGGACGCCGCGAAATACGGCGTGCCGGCCACATCCATCGCCCGGAACCGCTTTTCCGCGCCGGTCGTCGCCAACATCATCATGCTCGGCGCTCTGACGAAGATCGCGCCCGTGGCCGAGCGGAACTGCGTTGAGCAGGCCATTGCCGCCGCCGTGCCCAAGGGCAAGACCGCGCTGAACATGGAAGCCTTCGCCGCCGGTTTTGAAGAGGTCAGGGCGCTCTGAACGAGGTCCGCCTGAAGCCGTTTCAGGCAAGCGCCGCCCCAGGCGGCCCCAAACAAGACGAGGAACAGCATATGATTATTCCGGAACACCTGGCCAAACAACGCCTTGCCGCATACGGGCTGCGCGTCCCGGCCGGATGGAAGGCCGCCACGCCCGGAGAGGCCGAGGCGGCGGCGAAACGGCTGAACGGCCGTTGCGTGGTCAAGGCCCTGATACCCATAGGCGGACGGGGCAAAGCCGGGGGCGTGAAGCTGTGCGCCTCCCCGGCCGAAGCCGCGGCCGCGGCGGCCGGCCTGCTCGGCGCGCAACTGCGCGGGCATGTCGTCAACAGCCTGCTGGTGGAAGAGGCCATGTCGCCGCAGGAGGAATATTACGCCGCCGTCATGGTCAATCAGGAACTCGGGGCCATAGACCTGTTGCTCAGCCTGAGCGGCGGCATGGACATCGAAACGCTGGCCGGACGCGAAGACGCCGTCCTGCGCCTGCACGCCGTCCCCGGCCGCGACCTGCCCCTGCACGAAACACGCGCCTGGCTCGCCAGGGCGGGAGCGTCCCATACGGAGGAACTCGCCTTTTTTCTGACGGCCCTGCTCCGCGCCGCCGCGGACATGGACGCCATGCTTCTGGAAATCAACCCCCTGGCCCTGCTCAAGGACGGGACCCTGGTCGCCCTGGACTGCAAACTGGAGACGGACGACAACGCCCTGAACCGACAGTCGGCGTTTCAGGATCTGCGCGACGCGGAACTCACGCCCCTGGAGCGGGAGGCGAAACGGCTGGGCGTTTCCTTTGTGCCGCTGGAGGGGGAAATCGGCGTCATCGCCAGCGGCGCGGGGCTGGGCATGGCGACCCTGGACATGCTGCGCCAGAAAGGCCTGACGCCCGCCAACTTTCTGGACACCGGGGGCGGCATCTCCGTGCCCATGCTGGACGGGGCGGTGCGCATGCTCCTGGGCGAATCCAGAGTCAGAGGCATGATCATCAACCTGTACGGCGGCATCAACCGCATGCTGGACGCGGCGCAGGGCATCGCCTCCGCGCTGGAGCACTGTGGCCATGACCGGCCCGTGGTGGTGAAAATCCTCGGCAACCAGCAGGAGGAGGCCTGGGCGCTTCTGGAAAAACTGGAGAACGTCCACGTGTTCAAGGATGTGCAATCCGAAAAGGCGGTGGCGCGTCTCGCCGCCCTGCTGGGGGTGACGGCATGAAACTCTTCGGCATTGATTATCCCCTGCGCGGCATTGTGCAGGGCGTTACCGGCACTGTCGGCCGCAAGCAGACCAAATGGATGCTTGAGGCGGGCACAAACCTGGTGGCCGGCGTCACCCCCGGCAAGGAAGGCCAGGAGGCGGAAGGCCTGCCGGTGTTCGGTCGGGTGCGCGACACGGTGGACAAACTGGGGGCCAACGCCTCGGTCATCTTCGTGCCGCCGGCCTTCGTGCGCAGCGCGGCCTGCGAGGCCATGGACGCGGGCATACGCTTCATCGTCATCGTCACGGAGTTCATCCCGGTGCGCGATACGCTGGAAATCCGCGAGCGCGCGAAGATTATGGGCGTCACCATCATCGGCCCCAACTGTCCCGGCATTTTTGTGCCTGGACACGGCAAACTGGGCATCATGCCCGCAAGCATCTTCAACAGCGGCACGGTCGGGGTGGTGGGCCGCAGCGCCACGCTCTCCTACGAGGTGGTGGGCAACCTGACGGCCGCCGGTTTCGGGCAGCGCGCCGCCGTCGGCATAGGCGGCGATCCTGTGGCCTGCACCGGATTTATGCCGGTACTGGAATGGTTCGAAAAGGATCCCGGCACGACGGCCGTGGCCCTGATAGGAGAAATAGGCGGCTATGCCGAGGAACAGGCCGCGGCTTTTATCAAAACCATGACCAAGCCCGTCGTGGGCCTCATCGCCGGCCGTTCCGCGCCTCCCGGCAAGCGTTTCGGCCATGCCGGTGCCATTATCCGCGCGGGGAGCGGCGGTCCGGAAGCCAAAGTAAAGGCCCTTGAAGCCGCCGGGGCCCGCATCGGCGTCAGTCCGACGGAACTGCCCGGCCTGCTGCGCCAGGTCCTGGGATAGAACCCCTGCCGCGCGGACAGAAAAAAAACGCTTCCAATTTTTGACGGCAACATCTAAAGTGGGTATATCCAGAGCAAAAAAACTACGCCGTGATTCGCATGTGGGACATGCGGGAATATATCCGGAACACCTCTTAACCAAGGAGATTGGATATGATGAAAACGACGTTTTTCAGCTGTTTGCTGGCAGGGGCGCTGCTGTTCGCTCCCGCCGCCATCGCCGCGCCGATCGTGCTGAAATTCCAGCACCCACACACGGCCCAGGAGCCGTACCACCATGCCTATGAGGCCTGGGCCAAAGCGGTGAAGGAACGCACCAAGGGCGCCGTGGAAATTCAGGTGTTCCACAGCTCCCAGATAGGCGTGGAGGAAGACATCATTGAACAGATGCGCCTCGGCGCGCCGGTCGGCCAGAGCACCGACGCAGCCCGCATGGGCAACTACGTCAAGGATTTTTCCGCCATGAACCTGCCGTACTTCATCGACTCCCTGGAAGAACTCGAAAAGCTGGGCAAGCTGGACTCCGTCAAGAAGCTGGTCAAGCGTCTGGAAGACGAATGCGGCATCCACGCTTTCACCCTCTTTTTTGTCCAGGGTTTCCGCCACATGTTCACCAACAAGCCGATTTACAAGCCCGCGGATCTGAAGGGCATGCGCATCCGTTCCGCTCCGGCCCCTGCCTGGCAGGCCATGGTGAAATCTCTGGGCGCCACCCCGGTGACCATCCCCTACGTCGAAATCTATTCCGCCATTCAGGCCAAAGCGGTGGACGGGACGGAAATCGGCTACACCGGAGGCTATGCCGCCAGCCTGTATGAAGTGACCAAATACGTCAGTGAAACCAGGCACTATCTGCTCATGAACATTCCCATCGCCAGCGCCAAATGGTTCCGCGACCTGCCCCCGGAATACCAGAAGATACTGGACGAGGAATGTGAAAAGGCCGGAAGAAAGGCATCTTACGACACCATCAACAAACTGGAGGCGGAAGCCAAACAGGGCATGATCAGCAAGGGAACCAAGATCGTCGAATCCAAGGACATAGACATAAACGCCTTCAAGGCGGCCGGCAAGGCTGCGTACGAGGAGATGGGCGTGCTTGGCTTCCGCGACGCGGTGTGGAAGGAACTGGGCAAGAAATAGCCGGACTTCGTCCGGAGATCTACGGGGAGACGGGCGCGCGCCCGTCTCCCCCGGAGGATTGCGCATGAAAAAACTCTACACCCGTTTTTGCGAGGTGGAACTTGCTCTGGCCATGATCGCCCTGTGTTTTTCGACCTTTCTCATTTTCGCTTCCGCCGTGGCCCGGACCATTGGCACCCCCATAAACTGGGCGCTGGAGATATCCCTGTTCATTTTCGCTTGGTGCATCTTTCTCAGCGCCGATGTGGCCCTGCGCTCCGACCGCATGATGAACATGGACATCTTCATCAATCTCATGCCGCAAAAGGCCCGGGACGGCTGTATGCTCGCGAGTTACTGCATCATCTTCGTCTTTTTGATCATTCTGCTCGTCTTCGGCCTCGATCTCGCCTACAAGACGCGCCTGCGCCCTGTCCCCGGCATCCCCGGCCTCAGTTATTCCTGGATCACGCTGAGTCTTCCGCTGGGCTCCCTGTTCATGATGGTCACCTGCGGCCTCAAGATACGCGACTTCGCCCGGCGCTTCGCCGCCCCGGCTTCCCCCGGAGGAACCTCCCAAGATGAACCCGCGCCGCAAGCAGCGGCGGAAACCCTGCCCAGGGAGGGATAGCCCATGTTGTGGGTGTTACTGATTTTTCTGTTCCTCGCGGTCATCGGCATGCCCATCGCCTTCGCCCTTGGCATCTCCGGCTGCGTGTTTTTCCTGGTGCATCCGGAAATGCCCTTCATCACCGCCATTCAGCTGCCCATCACCCAGACGCAGAATTTCGCCCTGCTGGCGGTGCCGCTGTTCATTTTCGCCGGCAACCTGATGAACGTCTGCGGCATAACCGAGCGCCTGATCAGATTGTCCCTGGTGCTGACCGGGCACATGACCGGCGGTCTGGCCCAGGTGAGCGTGGCCATGTCCACGCTCATGGGCGGCGTTTCCGGCTCCTCCACCGCCGACGCGGCCATGCTGGGGCGCATCCTCAGCCCGGACATGGTGAAGAACGGCTATGAAAAAGGCTACATCGTCTCGGCCATCGGCTTTTCCGCCATCATCACCTCCACCATGCCCCCCGGCATAGGCATGATCATTTACGGCACCACCGGGCAGGTTTCCATAGGCCGGCTTTTCGCCGCTGGCTTCACGTGCGCCCTGATAATGATGACCGTGCTGATGCTGACCGTGTACCTGACCTCCCGGCACTTCGGCTATACGCCCGTGAGAAGCGGACGCGCTTCCTGGGCGGAAATCGGCGGGGCCGCGCTGAAGTCCATCTGGGCCATCGCCTTCCCGATTTTTCTTTTGCTCGGCATACGCACTGGAATATTCACCCCTTCGGAGGTAGGCGCCTTCGCCTGTCTGTACGGGCTTTTTGTGGGCGTGCTCTGCCACCGGGAGCTGACCTGGGAGAAGTTCCGCGCAGCCCTGCACCACAGCGTCGGCGACATCGGCGGCATCATGTTCCTGATCGCCATGACCGGCATCTTCGGCTACGGCATCCCCTACGAACAGGTGCCCCAGGCCATCACCTCCTTTACCACCAGCATCACCACCAACCCCTACATAGTGGTGTACATCATCGTGGCCTGCCTGATAGTGGCCGGCATGTTCATTGACGGTTCGCCCTGCGTACTGCTGTTCACCCCGATTTTTCTGCCTCTGGCCAAGAGCGTCGGCCTGGACCCGGTCGTGTTCGGTCTGATCTTATGCACCTGCACCACTATGGGCATCCTGACGCCGCCGGTCGGGGTGGTGATGTTCCTTTTGTGCGGCATGCTGGAATGCTCCGTGGGGGATTACCTGAAAAGAAGCTGGCCCTTCTTCATCGCCATGCTGGTGATTATCAGCATTTTCATCTTTTTCCCGAAACTGGTGATGTTCATACCAAATCTACTATTCTAACGGCCGGCGCCAGTCCGGACAGACAGGCGGGCTCTTTGCCCGCGCATACCACAGGAGAAACAGTCTATGCGCAAAGTCGTGTTGGGAAAAACCAGAATTGAAGTGTCCGTCATCGGCATGGGCGGGCACGAATACCTGCCGGACGGCAGATCCAGGGGCTTTAACGAGGACAGGGACAAAAGCCTGACCCCGGGTTGTCTTTTCGAGGGCTTCGGCGGGGAGAACAGACAGCTGGTGTTGCGGGCCGCTTACGAACTCGGCCTGAATTTTTTCGACGTGACCCAGGACTCGGAAAAAGAGGCCCTCGGCCGGAACCTCAAACTGCTTCCGCCGCCCTATGAGGTGTTCATCCAGACCCGCCCCGAAAGAATGGCCTACGGCTACGACAAATTCAATGCGCGCATGGCCGATTTGACGCAGCTGCGCGCCGAGGTGCAGCGCATCAACACGCTGATGGGCATAGAGCGGCTTGACTTCCTGAACATCCCGCCACTGCGCTGGGCCTTTGACCACGACCCCGATTATCTGGACAAGGTCGGCCACAACATCGCGACGCTGAAAAAAGAGGGCCTCATCCGCTTCGCCGCCGCCGACACCTTTTCCGGCGCAGACATTTACCGCAAGATGATCGAGTCCGGCCATTTCGACGTCATTTACATCAATTTCAATTTCGGCGATCACACGCCCGGCGATGTCGTCATTCCGCTGGCCAGGGCAAAGGGGCTCGGCGTCATCGTCCGCGAAGCCTTTATGAAGGGCGATCTGTTCAAAATGGCGAAAAAGGCCGGCGTGGACGCGGGCCGGGTCGCGGAGGCGGCCATCCGCTGGGCGCTGTCGCGGCCCGTGGACACGGTGCTGTATGGCACGGGCAAAGCGCACCACCTTCTGGACGTGTGCAAGGCGGCGGAACGGCCCTTCGGCCCTGAGGACGAGGCGACCCTGGAGACGATTCGCCAGACGGCGATGTTCAAAAAATACGAACAGCGCCGGATCGAGGAATTCAAGGGTCAGGCCGACCGTATGGACTTGCTGGATTATTCGGATTGTTCCTGACCTTCTCCGCTGAAAAGCGCGACGCTCTTTCTCTCTGAGCAGAACATTCTTACGGGGCGATTCCTATGAGCAACAGTCAGGACATAGCGAGTCGCCCCATGTTTCGCTTTCTTATCCTGCTGACCTTCGCCGCGGCGGTGGCCTCGCAGGGTTGGAGCGCCATGTACACCAATTTCGCCGTGGAGGTGGTGTCCGTAACCGGGGAGCAAACCGGTTTCATCCACTCCATGCGTGAAGTGCCCGGCCTTCTTTCCATAGGCGTCATCCTCTTGCTGCTGTGCATGAAAGAGCACACGCTCGCCGCTCTGGCCGTGTTCTGCGCCGGGCTCGGCACCTTCGCCACCGGCTTCTTCCCCTCCTTCCGGGGGGTTTTGCTCACAGCCATGCTCATGTCCTTCGGCTTCCACTATTATGAAGCCACTGTGCAGTCCCTCACGCTCCAATACTTCAGCATCCGCGAAGCGCCCGTGGTCATGGGCAGACTCCGCAGCGCCACGGCGGCCGGCAGCCTGTTCATCGGCCTGCTGATTTTCGCCCTGGTCTCCCTGCTGCATTTGCCGTACAAGGCCCTGTTCATCATCGCCGGAACCATGAGCATGGCCTGCGCCCTCTGGGGGCTGACCCGAAAACCGGAGCAGGCAGGCATGCCCGTGCAGCGCAAAAGCATGGTGGTACGGAAAAAATACTGGCTTTTCTACACGCTGACGGCTCTTTCCGGCGCGCGCCGCCATATTTTTTCCACTTTTTCCATTTTTCTGCTGGTCCAGAACTTTCACTTTTCCGTCCAGGAAATGCTGGGGCTGTTTGTCGTCAACAACATCATCAACTGGTTCCTCAATCCGCTCATCGGCAAGGCCATCAACACCGTGGGCGAGCGCAAGCTGCTTTCCCTGAAATATGTCGTGCTCACGTTTATTTTTGCGGCCTATTGCACGACGGACAGCAAGATGCTTGTGGCCGGGCTCTATATTGTGGAACAGTTGTTCACCAATTTTTCCATGGCCATACGCAGTTTTTTCCAGAAAATAGCCGACCCGGCGGACATCGCTCCCAGCATGGCGGTGGGCCAGACCGTCAACCATATCACGGCCGTGATTCTGCCGATCGTCGGCGGCATGCTCTGGATGATAGACTGGCGCATCCCCTTCTGCATCGGCATTTGCGTCGCCCTGTCGGCCCTGTGCATGACGCAGTGCATTCGCCCGAATCAGGCGGAACGCAAAGCCTGATCCCCCGCCGCGCGCTCCTGACGAGCTTCAAAAACAGCCGGATTGGCCGTCATTTGCTGTTGCGGCCGGGGGGCAAGTCGTATATGCTTACAGGCTGTGAAGCGTCGCCGGGCATAGGCGCGGCGTCCCGAAACGCGGCAATGTCGCCGGGTTGTTCCACAAAAAAATCGGAGGAGTCACATGTCCAGAAAGTTTCGCCTTGTAACCAGAAGTGATTTTGACGGCCTTGTCTGCGCCGTTCTGCTGAAAGAGCTGGATATGCTGGACAGCATCAAATTTGTCCATCCCAAGGATATGCAGGACGGCAAGGTGGAAATCGGGGACAACGACATCACGACGAATCTCCCTTACATAAAAGCGGCGCATCTGGTCTTCGACCACCATCTTTCGGAAACGATGCGCAACGCCGGCCGGCCGGACAACTACATCATTGACCCCAAAGCGCCGTCCGCGGCCAGGGTCGTCTATGAATACTACGGCGGCGCGACGAATTTTCCCAATGTTTCCGCCGAACTGATGCGGGCCGTGGATCAGGCCGATTCCGCAAGATACTCCAAAGAGGACATTCTCCAACCGACGCGCTGGACGCTGCTCAACTACATCATGGACCCCCGCACCGGTCTCGGGCGTTTTCGCCAGTTCCGCATCAGCAACTACGAACTGATGATGCAGCTGATTGACGACTGCCGCACCCTCGACATAGACCAGATTCTGAACTCGGCCGACGTGCGGGAACGTACCGAGCTGTATTTCGAACAGCAGCCCAAGGCCATCGGACAAATCCAGAGCTGCGCGACCGTGCACAACAAACTCGTCGTGCTCGATCTGCGCCATGAAGACCCCATCTGGTGCACAAACCGTTTCATGATCTACGCCCTCTTTCCCCAGTGCAACATCTCCATGCATGTGCTCTGGGGGCTGAAACAGCAAAACACCGTTTTCGCCATCGGAAAATCCATTCTGGACCGCTCCTGCCCGATCAATGTCGGGGAAATCACGCTGAGTTACGGCGGGGGCGGGCACATGGCCGCGGGGACGTGTCAGGTTCCCAACGAAGAGGCGAAAAAAACCCTGGCCGAGCTGACCTCAAAACTCTGCCAGTGATTTCCGGCCCCTCTGCCGGAGGAGTTTCTCATGTCCCGCATCCTGCTGTACGCGTGTTTCCTGTTCCTTGCCCTTTCGGCGGCGCGGCCGGTTTCAGCCGCCGAGGAAACATTGACCCGCCTGCCCAACGGCCTGACCGTGTATATCATCAAGGACAGCCGGTTTCCTCTGGTCTGCACGCGCCTTTACGTAAATACCGGATCGGGGCGCGAAACGCCCGCCCAGGCCGGGATCAGCCATCTTCTGGAACACATGGTCTTCAAGGGCACGGACCATCGCCCCAAGGGGCAGGTCGCCCGGGACGTCGAAGCGCTGGGCGGCTACATCAACGCCTCCACGGGTTTTGACAAAACGACGTATATCGCGGACATGCCCTCCGCGCACTGGCGCGTCGGGATGGACGTCGTCCGGGATATGGCTTTCCAGGCCGCCTTTGACGCCGGGGAACTGGAAAAGGAAAAGGAAGTCGTCATTTCCGAGCTGGAAATCGGGGAAGACTCCCCCATGCGCAGGCTGTTTGAAGAAATGCAGACAGCGGCTCTTGCGAACTCCGCCTACGGGCGTCCCATTATCGGATACCGGGACAGCGTCAGGGCCGTCAGCGTGGCCGATCTCAAGGAATACGTCGCTCGCTGGTATCAGCCCCAGAACATACAACTGCTCGTCGCCGGAGACATTGAGCCCGGCGAGGCGCTGGCGCACGCCCAGGCCCTGTTCGGCGGCCTGCGGAACTCAACGCCCCTGCCCGACATGCCGGACGTCAACCTGGACGACGCGGCTGGAAGTCCAAGAGTCGCCGTGAGGCAAGGCCCCTGGAAAAAGGTCTACCTGGGGCTCGCCTTTCCCGTGCCCGGCCTGCGTGACGCGCGCTCCGCGGATCTTGACCTTGCGGCTTTCCTGCTCGGCGGCGACGAGACCTCGCTCTTCAGGAAAAAATATCTCTACGAAAAACAGCTTGTGGACAGTATTTCCGTCCAGAACATGAGCCTTGAGCACGCCGGCCTGCTGACGGTCACAGCGCGCTTGGACCCGGAGAACCTGCTTCCTTTCTGGAGCGAGTTCACCAGGGATCTGGCGAATCTCAAAACGGCGGCCTTCAGCCGGGAAGCCGTGGCCCGCGCCGCTTTCAACCTGGAAGACGACATGGACAGAGCTGCGGAAACGCTGAGCGGTCTCGCGGCCTGGAAGGGAACGGTGCAGTTTTCCCTGGGGGGCGAACAAAACGAACGCAACATGCGCTTCGCCCTGCGCACGGCGGTGGCAGGCCGCCTGCAACGCGCCCTTGACGACTGGATAAGGCCGGAGCAGGCGCGGCTGCGCATTCTGGCGCCGCAGGAAGCGATGCTGCCGGACATGGAAGCGCTGCTCGACGGCAACTGGCCGGCCAAACCTCGAGTGAACGCGCCCCAGACGCAGGCCCAGGCGGAAAAGCCGGAAAGGCTGGATTTGGGCGACGGCCGCGCCGTCATACTCATCCCCGACAGAACGGTTCCCTACATTTCCCTCAACCTGATGATGCCGGGGGGCAACGCCCTGACAGACGCCAGGGATCAGGGACTTGCCGCCCTGACGGCGCGCCTGCTCACGGACGGTTGCGCCGATCTTGACGCCCAGGCCGTCAACGCCTTCCTTTCGCAACGCGCGGCCGGCCTGGAAGCCAAGGCCGGTTTGCAGACATTCAGCGTATCCCTGACCGGCCCGTCACGATTTCAGGATGATTACCATTCCCTGCTCGCCGACGCATTGGGCAAACCGCGCTTCGACAAGGCGGAACTGCAACGTGAGGCGAAGATGATGAAATCGGCCATACGGCAGCGTGAAGACAACCCCATGGCCTATCTTTTCACCAAACTGAACACGTTTCTGTTTTCCGAAAATCACCCGTACGGCTACGACAATCTCGGCACGCCGCAAAACCTGGATCGCTTCACGCAAGACGACGTCCGCTCCTTCTGGGCCAGGCAGTCGGCGCAGCGCTGGACGCTGGCCGTGGCCGGAGACTTCAACAGAAACGCCGTCCTCGAAATGGTCAAGACGCTGCCCCTGCCGGACAAAACCGTCCTCTCGACCAAAGAGCCGGATTGGGGGAAAGAGCGCAGGCTGACGCTCAACCTGCCCGGACGCAATCAGGCGCATTTGCTGCAAATATTCAAGGCCGTCCCCCTGAACGACCGAGACGCGCCGGCGCTGCTGCTCCTGCAGGAAATATTGTCGGGGCAGAGCGGCCTGCTGTTTTCTTCCCTCAGGGACGAACAGGGCCTGGGCTACTCCGTCACTGCCTTTTACCGGGCCATGCCCCTGGCCGGATACTTGGCCTTCTACATCGGGACAAATCCCGACAAGCTGGAACAGGCCCGGCAGGGCTTCGCGCAAACGGCGGCATATCTGCGAACGGAGCTTTTGCCGGAGGCTTCGCTCAAGGCCGCCGGAAACCGGCTGTGGGGAGAATACCACCGCAACCGCCAAAGATTGGCCGCCCGCGCCGGAGAAGCTTCCACAGACGCCGTTCTGGGCTATCCGCCGGACTTTCACGGCAAACTGATCAAAAAGGCGCAAACCTTGACCCCCGCCGATGTGCGGGACGCGGCGCGGCGCTGTTTGACCGCCGGGGGAGCCTATGAGGCGACATTGCTGCCCAAATAAATATATGCAACAAAACTGAATAGTTACAGTATGCCTTGACCGACGCGCGCAAATTATCTTATTGACAAAGACGGATGTTTGGACTCATTAAAGAAAAACGTCAGCCAGAGCTTTCATTGGACCCCTTTCGGATGTCTTGCAGCAACATTCCCATATAACTGAGAGGAAGGAGGTTTTATGCCCAACTCAATGTATTTCATCCTCGCGACTGTCGCCCTGATTGTGGGCTATATCGTGTATGGGACCATAGTGGAAAAAGTTTTCGGCTTGCGGCCGGACAGGGCCACCCCGGCGAAAACCCTGGCCGACGGCGTTGACTACGTTGAAATGCCGGCCTGGAAGATATGGTTGATACAGCTTTTGAACATCGCCGGCGTCGGCCCCGTGTTCGGCCCCATCCTGGGCGCCCTGTGGGGCCCGGCCGCCCTGCTCTGGATCGTCATCGGCTGCATCTTCGCGGGCGCCGTGCACGACTATTTCGCGGGCATGCTCTCCATACGCTACAACGGCGCCAATGTGCCGAACATCGTCGGCTACAACCTGGGGGCCATCGCCAAGGCGGTCATGCAGCTCTTCTCCGTTGTGCTGCTCGTGCTGGTGGGCGTCGTCTTTGTGGCGGCCCCGGCCGGACTTCTGAAAAACATCGCGGCCACCAGCTGGAACATGCCCTGGATGAGCCTCACCTTCTGGGTGGTCATCATCTTCGCCTATTACTTCCTGGCGACAATCGTGCCCATAGACAAGATCATCGGACGCATCTACCCCATATTCGGCGTCATTCTGGGCATAATGGCCGTGGGCATAACCATCACGCTTTTCACCAGCGGCACGGAATTTTACAACACCTTGCAGTGGACCAACCAGCACCCCAAAGGCGCGCCCCTCTTCCCGCTGGTCTTCATCACCATAGCCTGCGGCGCGATTTCCGGATTCCACGCCACGCAGTCCCCGCTTATGGCGCGTTGCGTGGGCAGCGAAAGGTTGGGCAGGCCCATCTTTTACGGCAGCATGATAGCGGAAGGCTTCATAGGCCTGGTCTGGGCCACGGTGGGCATGAGCTTCTACCACGGGCCTGAAGCCCTGCAGGCGGCCATTGCCGCCGGCGGACCGGGAAAAATAGTGACGGACACATCCCTTGCCCTGATGGGGCCGGTAGGCGGAGTGCTGGCCATTCTGGGCGTGGTCGTCCTGCCCATAACCTCCGGCGACACGGCCTTCCGCGCCGCGCGTCTGACCATTTCCGAAGCCTTCAACCTTTCCCAGAAAAAAATCGGCAGCCGTCTTGCCCTTGCCGTGCCGATCTTCATCATCGGCATTATCCTGTCACGCGTGGATTTCACGATCATATGGCGCTATTTCGGCTGGGCGAATCAATCCCTGGCCACCATAGTGCTTTGGGCAGGCGCGGCCTATCTGCTGCGGAGAGACCGTTTCCACTGGATATGCTCCATCCCGGCGACCTTCATGACCGCCGTGGCGACAAGCTACATCTGCTATGAACCCAAGATGGGCTTCGGCATCCCCATAGACATGTCCAACATAATCGGCGTGGCGGCGGCCGTCATCGCCTTTGTGGCCTTTATGCTGCTTGGACGGCGCGCCATTGCGGGCGCTCCCGAAAACGTCTGAACCCTGAACCGCTGTTTTCGACAAAAAGAGCAGGGCATTCGCTCTGCTCTTTTCGTCAAGGATGGTCCTTATGTTGCAACCCCCGAACATACTTGCCGTTGCCGGCTCTGACTCCGGCGGAGGCGCGGGTGTCCAGGCAGATCTGAAAACCATAATGGCGCTCGGGGGCTACGGCATGAGCGTCATCACGGCCCTGACCGCTCAAAACGGCCTCGGCGTCAGGGGCATCCACGCCCCGCCGCCGGAATTCGCGACCCTGCAGCTTGAGGCGGTGCTTGACGGATTCCCGGTCGCGGCGGCCAAAACGGGCATGCTGTTTTCAGCGGAAATCATACGCGCTGTCGCCCGGGCCCTGCAGAAACGAAATTTCCCCCTTGTGGTGGATCCCGTGTGCGTGAGCCAGAGCGGCAGCCGCCTGTTGCAGGAAGAGGCCGTGGAAACCCTGAAAAAGGAACTTTTGCCCGGATGCGATCTTTTGACGCCCAATCTGCCCGAGGCGGAACTGCTCTCCGGCGTCAAAACGCGCAACCTTGACGACGCGCTTGCCGCCGCGGAAAAACTGCTTGCCTTGGGGGCCCACGCCGTGCTTGTGAAGGGCGGGCACATGGAACACACCGTCTTTGTGACGGATCTGCTCTGCGTTTCCGGGGAAGCGCCCAAAAAAATGCCGCAAGCCAAGGTGGAGACAAACAACAATCACGGCACGGGTTGCACGCTCTCCGCCGCCATAGCGACCGGTCTGGGCAAGGGTCAACCCCTGCAGGTCGCCATCGCCAAGGCGCAGGAATTTCTCAACCTTGCCCTGCGCAAAAGCTACTCCCCCGGCAAGGGCTTCGGCCCGGTCAACCACGCCGCCCGGCAGTAGCGTTGGACATATGCTCCTGCCTGGCCATTGACATCATCAGCTTGATTCTGTTGATCTGGTTGACTTCGCTTGCGCCGGGATCATAATCCAGGGCTATGATGTTGGCCTGGGGATAGCGGCGCTTGAGTTCCTTGAGCAGGCCCTTGCCTGTTATGTGGTTCGGCAGGCAGCCGAAGGGCTGCATGCAGAGTATGTTGGAAATGCCCGCCTCCAGAAATTTGACCATTTCCGCGACCAGCAACCAGCCTTCCCCCGTCTGATGCCCAAGGGAAATCAGATTTCTGGTTTTCTTGCGCAACTCGCTGAAACGCAGCGGCGCGGTGAAACGCCTGCTGCGCCGAAATCCGAAACGCATCGCCCAACGCGTGAACTCCAGGATGAATATCCCCGTCAGACCGGAAAGGCAGTCGCTCCACGAGCCGGCCAAATATTTGTAATTGAACACATGGTCGTAAAAACAGTACAGGGCGAAGTCCATTAGATCCGTCACCACGGCTTCCCCGCCTTCCTTCTCCACAATCTCCGCGGCCTTGTTGTTGGCGTCCGGATGGTATTTAAGCAGTATTTCGCCCACCAGCCCCACCTGGGGTCTGCGTTCCTCCGTGGCAAGAGGCAATCTGTCAAAAGCCCTGATCATGGCCAGCATGGTGAAATCAAAACGGAACATATTGCCCGAGAGGATGCATTTCTTCCCCTTCAGGGCCCATTCCTCGGCAAGGCGCGCGGCGCTGCCGGGCACGGCCTCGTAAGGAACAACCCTGTGCAGCATGCGCATCAGGGCATCTCCCAATTGTCCGGCCATGATGAAACGGCGCAGCATCTTGCCCGAAAGCCTGAACGCGCTGTCTTTCTCGTTGACGTTGGTAATGAAGGACAATATGGGGATATCGGCCATGCCGCTGTCGTGCAGGGCCTTGCGCAGAAAAGCGATATAATTCGTCGCCCGGCAACCGCCGCCGGTTTGGGAAATCATCAGGGCCACGCGCCCGCGGTCGAAACGCCCGCTGCGCAAAGCCTGCAACAATTGCCCGACAACGACTATCGCCGGAAAGCAGGCGTCGTTGTTGACGTGGCGCAAGCCCAGCTCGATGGCTTCCCTGTCCACGGACGGCAACTGCACGGCCGTGTAGCCGTCCGCCGCAAAGACCGTTTCGAGAAACTGGAAATGTATCGGCGACATTTGCGGGATGAGTATGGTATGGGTTTTTTTCATCTGCTCGGTAAAAGCGGGCGGGGCTTTGTAGCCGTTGAGCGAGGACGTCTCGTCCCTGTTCTTTGCCCGCCATTCCCGCAGCGCCGCCAAGAGGGAACGGATGCGTATTTTTGCCGGCCCCAGGTTCATCCCTTCGTCAATTTTTATCTGCGCGTAAATGCGGCCGTTGTGCGTTACAATTTCCTCCAGTTGATCGGCCGTGATGGCATCCAGACCGCAGCCGAAGGATATGAGCTGCAGGACAGCCAGATTTTCGGCGGCGGCCACAAACGCCCCCGCCCTGTAAAGGCGGGAATGATACGTCCATTGATCCACGACCCGCAGCGGCCCGGGATCCGGCATGAGATGCGCGACGGAATCCTCTGTCAGCACGGCCATCCCGCAGGCCGTTATCAATTCCGCTATGCCGTGATGCACCTCTGGGTCGACATGATAGGGATGTCCGGCCAGCACGATGCCGTACCCGCCCGACTGTTCCAGAGCGGCCAGGGTTCTTTCCCCGGCCATGCGCATGTCTTCCTTGTAACGATCCCATTCTTTGAAACCGGCATCCACCGCCCGTTCCAGTTCGTTTGCGGGAATATCCGCGAACAGCGGCAATGTCCGCAGTCTTTTGGGCAGCGCTTCTCTGTCCAGAGGGAGAAAATCGTGGACAAGAGTTATGCCGCGCTTCTGCAGCGCGCCGATGTTCTTGGCGAGGAGTTCGGGATAACCGATGACGACGGGGCAGTTATACGTGCCCGCCTGGCTGTTGAAGTCCCGCCTTTCATTGGGCAGGCAGGGGTAAAATATCCGCTTGATTCCGCGTTCGGCCAAATCCAGAATGTGTCCGTGCGCCAGTTTGGCGGGATAACACACCGTCTGCGAGGGAATGGTTTCGTAGCCCCGGAAATACAAATCCTTTGACGAGGGGGAGGACAATTCCACCCTGAAGCCCAGCATTGTAAACAAGGTGAACCAGAGCGGGTAATTCTCATAAATGTTCAGTATGCGCGGAATGCCTATGCTGCCTCTTTTCGCCCGGCTTTCGGGCAGAGGAGAATAGGTTTTGAAAAGCCGTTCGTACTTGTACCCGTACAGGTTCGGCAGGTCATTGGCCCTCGCGCCGGCCCCGCGTTCACACCGGTTTCCCGAAATGAAACGCCGCTTGTCGGGAAAAACGCAAACCGTCAACAGACAGGCGTTTCCACACAGACGGCAACGGGCATGGCGCGTTTGCATGGAAAACATCTCGGCTTCCTGAGGATTCAACAGCCGCGTGTTTTCCCCCGCCGGCCCGCGATCCCGCGCGATAAGCGCCGCGCCGAAAGCCCCCATAAGCCCCGCGATGGAAGGACGGGTGACGTTGCGTCCGAGTTGCAGCTCAAGAGCGCGCAACAGGGCGTCGTTGGCGAAAGCCCCGCCCTGCGCCACGACATGCTGCCCCAGTTCGTCCACATGGCTTATCTTTATCACCTTGTAGCAGGCGTTGCGCACCACGGCATAGGACAGTCCGGCGGCGATATCCCCGACGTCTACGCCTTCCTTCTGGGCCTGCTTGACTTTCGAATTCATAAAAACGGTGCACCGCGTGCCCAGATCCACCGGTTTGGACGCCTTGAGCGCGGCCTGCACGAATTGGGGCAGCGGCATTTGCAGGGAATCGGCAAAATTTTCAATAAAGGACCCGCACCCGGCCGAACACGCCTCATTGAGCTGGATGCGCGTTATCACCCCCTTGTCTATCCGCATGCATTTGATGTCCTGACCGCCTATATCCAGAACGAAACTCACG
The DNA here is from genome assembly GCA_031272405.1 of Desulfovibrio sp. Taxonomy (GTDB): domain Bacteria; phylum Desulfobacterota; class Desulfovibrionia; order Desulfovibrionales; family Desulfovibrionaceae; genus Desulfovibrio. The sequence goes on from JAISTW010000070.1 coordinate 35,087, forward strand.
TCCGGATTGAAAAAACGCGCCGCGGCGAAATGGGCCACGGTTTCCACCTCGTCTATGTCCGCCCGCAGCGCGGCGCAGAGCATGGCGCTGCCGTATCCGGTGACGGCGGCGGCGCGAATGACAAGACCGGCGTTTTTGCGGGCGTATATTTCTTTCAGAATCTGTATGGCGGCGGCAAGCGGCTCCCCCTTGTTGGCGCCGTACCAGGAATAGATGAGACGTCCCTGGGCGTCTATCAACGCCGTCTTTATGGTGGTGGAACCGCTGTCGAATCCCAGCCAGGCGTCGCCGACGCAATTTTCCAGAGGGCGGCGAAGCACATCGTCGCCTTTGTGCCGCTGCACAAAGGCGACGTGCTCATCCTCGGAAGCAAAAAGCGGGGCCAGGGATTCGCCGACGCAAGCCGGCTGTTTTTCGAGAAGAGCGGCGAGCCCGACAAGGGAAGTCTTTTGGACGCGACCCTGCGAGGCGTGGAGCGCCGCGCCCATCGCGACAAAATACTGCGCGTTTTCCGGAAGGACGAAGCGCGAAACGTCTTTCAGGGTGGCTTCAAAGGCGTCGCGCAGAGACTTCAGAAAGGTCAGGGGCCCTCCCAGAAAAACGACTTTGCCCCTGATGCTTCTCCCCCGGGCAAGGCCACTGACCGTCTGTATGACGACCGCCTGCATTATGGAAGCGGCAATGTTTTCCCGCGAGCACCCTTCATTGAGCAGGGGCAACACGTCCGTTTTGGCGAAAACGCCGCAACGCGACGCAATGGGGTAAACTGTGCCGTGTTTCAGGGCGAGTTCATCAAGACCGGCGGGATCGGTCTGCAGAAACGCCGCCATCTGATCAATGAAGGCGCCGGTGCCTCCGGCGCAGGTCTCGTTCATCCGCTGATCCAGGCCGCCGCTCAGAAAGGTGAGCTTGGCGTCTTCACCGCCAAGCTCTATGACGACATCGGCATCGGGAATGAATTTACGGATGCACTCACCAGAAGCAAGCACCTCCTGGGTGAAAGGGATATTCAGTTCCTGGGACAGAGAAATGGCGCCTGAACCGCTGACGCTCATGTTCCACGGGCAATCCGGGAAAGATTCGGCGATTTCCGCCAGCATGGAGGCCGCGCGCTCGCGCACCTCGGAAAAATGACGCAGATATTTCTTGAACAGGATGCTCCCGTCCGCCCCAAGGACGACAGCTTTCACAGTGGTCGAACCAATGTCGAGCCCGATATGTATTGGCCGCATGCTACGACTCATTGTTCGCTTCTTGCGCAAGAATAAGCTCTACCTCATCCACGCCGAGGCCGGCGTTTTTGGCTATCTGTTCGCAGGTGAGGCCCTTTCGGCGGCCGTTCTGGATGATCTCGCGCAAAAACCGGGGGGAACGGCGCACCTCGTCCGCCTGCTCCACAAGACGGCGAAGCGTCTTCGCTCTCTCCTCCAATTTCTCGTCGAGATTGCGCAGTTCTGCCTGGCGCTGGGCGAAACTCGCCACTATTTCCCGTTCCAGGCGGGCATTCGTCTCTATTCTGGCCAGCAGAGCGTCCTGATTGCCCTGCAGGGCGTTAAGCAAGGTTTCGGAACGCTTCAATCTGCTGAAAAAAAAGAAAATCCCACCCAGCACAATCAACTCGAGCAGGACAAAAAGGCCGATAACAGCAAAGTATATTGTTTCAGTCATGGCGCGACTTATACTTTCATGTTCAGCAGATTGCCGACCAGAGGAGAAATCGGCGGCGGCGTCTCCTCGTCAGGCCGACGGGCCTGCGTCATCCGTCTGGCGCGGCGGCCGCCGAACGGTGGTTTCCGTTTTTCACCCTGTCTGTCGGCAACAAGAGGAGGGTCTGTTTTTTCTGTTTTTTCAACCTGTTGTTGTTCCTGTTTGACCATTTCGGCGGCCAGCGCCCGCGAAAGTGCAAGGGCCGCCTGCGGGGCCACCGCGGCGGAATTGGCAAACGGCGTGGCTAAAGCCGTCTGGGCATAGAGCACGGCCATTGTGGCGTCCACGCTCACGGCATTCCCCTTTTCATGACGCTTGGAACATCATGGAGGCCGAAGCCTTATTCACTCAAATAACTTTCAAACAATATGTCCTCAATCTGCCCCTGGGTCAGATAATTGTTGATGACGGCCGTCAAATCTTTTTTAATCGTGGGGGCATTGCCTGGATTTGTCAAATATTCAGGAGTCTTGCTGTGCAAGTAGTAGTAGATGGCGTCCCGCAGGGAAAGCATCTTGTACTCCATCTCGGAGTTGAGATTCGGCGCTTTGGTCAATGTGGCGAACTTGCACACCAAAAAACGTCCTCCCCCCCGGCTGTCCGCATGGTAAACAAGAAACGGCGAAAAATCCCTGGTGTAATCGGGGCTGGCCTGTGGGGCCTGTTTTGTGGGAACGACGACGACATCGGGCTTGACGGTCTCCGGCGGCGGCGGCGGAGTACGCAGAAAAAACCACCAGACGGCGCCCAAAACAGCGACAAGCAACGCAACTCCGCCGCCGGCAAGCACAAGGAGCTTTTTCTTGCCGCCTTTTTCCGGCTGCTGCTGCGCGTCTTCCATTTCAGGCAAAGACGATTCCCTGGATTCCTTGCCCCGCGCCGGGGGATCCTGCGGTACCCCATCCTGCAAAAAAGGGGCGTCGCCCAAATCAAGCTGAACTTTTTTCTGTATCAGATCGGAATGTTCAGCGACCTGTACATTGTCAGCCGTCGGGGATTCCTTGACTCGGCTTTCTTCCGCCACGCCTTGCTCCTGATCCCAGAAAAAAACGAACTCACTGGAATATCTTGTCTATTTTCTGTTTCATTGTGTCCGCGGTGAACGGCTTGACGATATAATTTGAAACCTTGGCCTGCACGGCCTCAATTATGTTTTCCTGCTGAGCCTCGGCCGTGACCATAAGAAAAGGGATAGCGGCGAACTGCTCGCTGGCGCGCACCTTGCGCAGAAGATCAATGCCCGTCATTTGCGGCATATTCCAGTCGGAAACGATAAAATCAATTTTTTCGCGATTAAGCGTCTCCCACGCCGTCGTGCCGTCATCGGCTTCAACAACGTTGTTGAAGCCGAGCTGACGCAGAATATTGCGGACAATACGCCGCATAGTGGAAAAATCATCCACAATGAGAACGCGCATGTTGGTATCGTAAGGCATAGCTACATCTCCTTTAACAAACCTGGGTTACGTAAATTCCCTCGGCGTAACCGTAGCGATTGACGAATTCTTTACGCAATCTGTTCAGGGCCTGCGTATGCAGCTGGGAAACCCGTCCTTCGGTGATCCCCATGATCTCGGCCGTTTCCCGCATGGTCAACTCGTCCGTATAGTAAAGCGAGAGTACCACTTTCTCCCTTGGTGTCAATCTGTCAATGAGGGCCGCGACTTTTTCGACCATCTCCTGACCCGCCGCGCTGCTGTACGGCTCGCCCCCGCTTTCCTGCATTTCGCCAGAAATGGTGTCCTGGATGGCGTCCAGCGAGAGCCAGAGCTGATTCTGGAGCGCCTCAAGGCCATGACGTATATCCCGTATGTCAAGCCCCGTCATATCCTGCAGTTCTTCTTCTGTGGCCTGCCGTCCCTGTTCATGCTCAATTTGACGCATGGCCTCGTCCAGCACGCGGATACGCTGACGCAGGGAACGGGGAAACCAGTCGAGCCGACGCAACTCGTCCAGCATGGCGCCACGGATGCGGCTCTCCGCGTAGGTTTCAAAGCGTATGCCGCGTTGCGCCTTGAATTTTCCCAGGGCTTCCATCAAGCCGAGGGTGCCGGAGCTGATAAGTTCCCCCAACTCCACGCTTCTGGGCAATTTTGCCTTAAGCCGAATGGCGAGAAAACGAATTTTCGGCGCGTAATGCCTCACGACAGCTTCCTGCTCCGCAGGCGAAAAATCTTCCCAGGCCGTAGTGCCGGTTTCAAGCGCATCCCAAGGTTCTTCTTGCCGCACCTGTTCTGTGCCAGTTTTCATGCGAATGTCCTTTCCGGTTTGGCCTCTTCCATACTCATGTTTGCCGCGCCACACGCCCGCCAGCAGTGACGGCGACGATACTTTCAAAATGCATGTGCCTGTTCAAGCGCCTCCATCATTCCAGTCCAAGAAATTTTTTCCAGAATATCTTGATATTGCCGTCCTGATTTGTCGGAATTTCCCATTCTGAAATATCCCTGGCCAACTTCGCCACGGCTCTGGCGACAGGACTGTGCTCGAACTCGACCACAAAAGGAACCTGACGCATGATGGCTTTGCGCACCGCCGCATCCCGCGGCAGCACGCCGGCCAGATTCAGGGAAACTCCGCTCAAAAAATGGTCGCAGGCCTTGTAGAGCGAAGTGAACACTTCTTTGGCTTCCTTCTGGTCGGAAGACATATTCACGCAGACGTCGAACTGTTCAACGGCGTGCTTGTGCTTGAGGGTTTTGATAAGGGCGTAGCCGTCGGTGAGGGAAGTCGGTTCCGGCGACAGCACCACCAAACGCCTCTGCACGGCCTGATCGAAATACAGCACATTTTCGTTGATGCCGGCCGCGTTATCCACAATCAGGCAATCAATGTCATCCTCCATGCAGTCAAAGGCGTCCAGAAGCTCAAACTTCTGCCCGCTGGAGAGACTGCACAGCTCGGCCATGCCCGATGAAGCCGGCAAAATGGAAAATCCGTAGGGAGTCGGGAACAGCACTTCGGAAAGCGGCGCCTCGCCGTTGAGCAGATGAAAAATATTCCTGGTCGGCGTGAGCCCCAGCAGCACATCCACGTTGGCAAGACCGAGGTCCGCGTCAAGCAGGACGACGCGTTTGCCGAGTTTCGCCAGACAAACCGCCACATTGACGGATATGTTTGTTTTGCCGACGCCGCCCTTGCCGGAAGTAACGGAAAACACCATGGGGAATGTGCCGCTCATTGATTTCACTCCAAAATTTTACTGTGCCGTCTTCCCCGGAATCTGCCGTTTGAAGATCAAACGCCAGATCAAAGCCTCTGTAGCGGGAACGAGACTTTCCTTGATCTGGGCTCCGAAAGAAAGCGCCGTTATGGGCATGCCGCTCGCGCAGGCCACGTTGACGATGCTTCCGAAGCATTCCGTCTCGTCCAGCTTTGTCCAGACAATCTCGGTCGGCCTGTCGCTTTTGTAACGGTGCAAAAACGACTTGACCTGCAGCGGATCAAAAAACGGGGAGAGAACAAGCAGCGTTGTGGCCTCGATTCCCGAAATGCCCATTTCCTCCAGCCAAGCGGCATAGTTGCGCCCGCTGGGAAGACCCGGAGCGTCGACGAATACGGCGCTCATGCCTCCGCAGGCGTTCAGGCACTGCTCCATGGCCGCCTTGTCCGGCGCTTCAATATAGGAGAAGTTCGAAAGCTCGGCCCAATGACGCAAAACAAGCCTGCCGTTGCCCCGCAAGCAATCCGCGTTGATGAAGGCGATGCGGGCCTCCGGTTCATTTTTGCGCAAATGCAGGGCCAGGCGAAGCGCCGTCGTCGTCTTGCCGCTGCCGTAAGGCCCGGTGACTATATACGTCTGCCGGCTTCCGGAAGATTGTCCCCAGGATTTCACGGGCACCATGGCATACAGACATTCCAGCACGGACGATCCCGGTTCGGCCAGCAGGCGGTTGTACAATTCCACAATCACTGCGTCAGACGCCCCTTCCCTCTGCAAATACTCCAGGGCCACGCGCTGGCGCGGACTGAGGCGTTCAAGCTGCATCGCCGGCTTCATCAGGGCGAAAAGCTGATTTTTTATCTGCAGCCATTCCTTCTGCCACTCGCTGATGCCCGGTCCGTTGCTGTGCGGGAACAGATTCTCGCTGGATTCTCTGTCGACTCCGGCGGTGATCTCGTGAACGACGGAATTATCCTGAGTGTAGGTGCGGTTGCTCAGTATAACGGCATCCGGACCCATTTCGGCCTTTATTCTGGCCAGTATTTCCTGCGACGTCCTGCCGGTGAATGTCTTAACCTGCATGAGTCTTTCCTTTATTTCTCACAATAACGCCTGTGTTCGCTGAATGCCGTGCAATCGCCAATAAACCGGACATGCAAAATCAGGGCCATTTTAGTCCACACTGATGGTTCCCACAGACTGCAAGCGTATGTCCGAGGGGATTTCGGCCTGCGAAATGACGGCCACAGTCGGCAAAAAACGGACGATAAGCTGGGCTAGGTGGGGCCGCAAAAGCGGGGCCGCCAGCAATACTGGCTGCCCGTCCGTATTGACGGAATTTTCCACGGCGCTGCTGACGCTTTGTATCAAACGCTGCGCGGCGGCAGGGTTCAAAGAAAGAAAATGCGCGCCGTTATCCGTTTGGCGGATGCCCTCCTGGATCATGCGTTCGGCGTTGGCGTTCAAAGTGAGCACAGGCAACGTTCCCTGACTGTCCAGATACGGACGCACGATGGATCGGGCCAGCTTTTCGCGCACATATTCCGCCAGAATATCTGGATTTTTGACGCTTGGCGCAAAATCGGCCAATGTTTCCACAATGGTCAGCATGTCGCGCACGCCCACGTTCTCCCTCACCAGGAGCTGAAGCACCTTCTGCACCGCGCCCAGAGAAATGACGCCGGGCACCAGATCCTCGACAGCCTTGGGAGAATGTTTGGCCAACGTATCCAGAAGCCCTTGAACGGCCTGCCGATCCAGGAAATCGGACAAATGCCGCTTGAACACTTCCGTAAGGTGCGTCGCGATGACGGTTGCCGGATCAACAACTGTGTAACCGGCCAGCATGGCCTCTTCCCGCCTGCTGTCAGGTATCCATATGGCGGGCAGATTGAAGGCGGGTTCACGGGTTTCGACGCCGGAGATCTTCGTCGTCACATTCCCCGGATCCATGGCGAGAAAATGATCCACCAGAATTTCCGCCGAGGCTACCTGATTGCCTTTGATCAACAGCGCGTATTGCCCCGGCTTCAGCTGCAGATTGTCGCGCAGATGCAGGGAAGGCACGACCACGCCCATATCCAGGGCGAATTGCCGACGAATGGAGCGTATGCGCGCAAGCAGGTTGCCGCTCTGTTCTTCGTCCACAAGCGGGATAAGCCCATATCCGAGTTCCAGTTCCAAGGTGTCGAGCGGCAGAAGCGCCTGGACTTCCTCCGGCGTGTCCGCCGTTTCGCCGCCCTTGTTTTTGGCTTTTTTGCCCGAGGCGTTCTTCTGTTTCTCCTCCTCCGGGGTTTCCGTCAGCCGGGAGACGACAAAGAACGTCACGGAGAGCGTGAGAAAGGGGATTGTGGGCAGGCCGGGGGCCAGAGCGAACAAAAAGAGCACCCCGGACACCATCTGGAGGGCGCGGCTGTTGAAAGTGAGCTGGGCGAGAAATTCTTCGCCCATCTTGGCCTCGGACGCCGCACGCGACACCAGAAGGCCCGTGCCCGTCGAAACGATGATGGACGGAATCGTCGAGACCAGACCGTCGCCGATGGTCAACAGGGAATACGTCATCAGGGCCGTGTTCCAGTCCATGTCCTTCTGGACGACGCCTATGATGATTCCGCCGACAAGGTTGACCAGGGTGATCAGCATGCCGGCGTTGACGTCGCCGGACACGAACTTGCACGCGCCGTCCATGGCGCCGTAAAAATCGGCTTCCTTGCGCATGGCCTGACGACGGGCGTTGGCTTCATCCTCATCTATAAGCCCTGCGTTCAGGTCGGCCTCTATGGCCATCTGTTTGCCGGGCATGGCGTCCAGTGTGAAACGCGCCGCCACTTCGGCTATGCGCGACGTTCCCGAAGTGATGACGACCTTGTTCAGAATAAAAAGAATCATGAAGATGACGCCGCCGACCACATAACTGCCGCCGACCACGAATTCGCCGAAAGCCCGGATGACATTGCCCGCGGCTTCCACTCCGGTGTCTCCGTTGAGCAGAATAAGCCTTGTGGATGCCACGTTGAGGGCGAGTCTGAGCAGCGTCGTCACAAGCAGGAGGGAAGGGAAAATGCTGAATTCCAAGGGAGACGTCATGAACATGGTGGTGACGAGCACTAGCAGGGATATGGAAATGCTCACACAGAGCATGATGTCCAGAAAGAACGTCGGCAGGGGGATCAGCATGACGAACAGGATAATCACGACCCCTGTGGCCAGCATGAGATCCCCGTGTCTTGAGAAGCGCGCGTAATCCAATTGCGGGAGACTTATTGACGCCATTTTTCTGACACCTCTTAAAGAATTGGGCTTCGCTACAACGAATCACATCCGTTTTATATTCGGCCTCAGTTTCCAGATGCTTGCAAGCACGGCCGCCACGGCCTTGTAAAGTTCCTCGGGAATCATCTCGCCGACGTCGACAGCTTTATACAAAGCCCGTGCCAAAGGCACGTTTTCACGAATAGGAACGTTGTTTTCCCGCGCGACTTCCTTGATTTTTTCGGCAAGATGATCCACGCCCTTGGCCAGCACGACCGGCGCGGGCGCCTCATCGCTGTTGTAGCGCAAAGCCACCGCGACGTGCGTGGGGTTGGTTATGACGACATCAGCTTTCGGGACATCCTGGAGCATGCGTTTCGCCATCACCTGCATCATTTTCTGACGCTGCTTGCTTTTGATCACGGGATCGCCTTCAGATTGCTTGCGCTCATCCTTAATTTCCTGTTTGGTCATCTTGATGCTTTCATTATAGGCGTAACGCGATTGCCAGACGTCGAAAACCGTTATGGCGACAGTGGGTAAAAGGGCGAACAGGGCCAAACGCAGGCCCATTTCAAGCATGTACATCCCCAGACCGTCGGCGTTGGCGTAATACATGGGCAGAAAATTCTGATATTCCCTGTAAATGATGTATCCCGGTATGACGGAAAGTATGAGGGCGAAAATGAGGCTTTTCAGGGTGCGCAGCAGCGTCTGCGGCGAAAAGAACATCTGCTTCATGCTCTTGATGAGATTGAAACGCTCCCATCTGAATTTGAAGACTTTCGTCGTCCAGAGCTTGCCGACCTGCAGACGCTGCGCCAACCAGGACAAAAAGGCCAAAAAAAGCAGAACGGGCAGGATGATTTTCGCCAAATACAGGGACACGTCGATCGCGAGGCTGTATACGTCCTGGGCATTGGCGTCAAATTCCCAGTTGTGCGCGAGAAAGTGTCGGAAAATTGTCTTGATTTCCACCGACATTTGCCCCACCCAGACATAGAGCGCCACAAGACCGCCGAGCAGACTGACCGTCTTGCCCAGTTCCTGCGACTTGGGAACATTGCCCTCCTGACGCTGCTTCCTGCGCCGTTTCGGAGTGGCGTCTTCTGTTCTGCTGGGATCCGCCTGCTTGCCAAACACGAAAGCTTCCTGATATTGAGTTGACGTTTACTCCGGGCAAAGCAATAAACGTGCCTGAACAAGGAACCTGCATGATTGAACTGCTCCAAAGGCTTTTTCCCATCTGCCGAAGCATCACCGGAGACGGCGTCAGACAGACGCTTGCCGTGCTCAGGGAATATCTCCCCGACCTGACTGTTCACGAAGTCCCTTCCGGGACCAGGGTTTTCGACTGGATCGTTCCCGATGAATGGAACATACGCGCGGCCAGACTGACAGGACCCAGGGGCGACATCATCGCCGATTTCGCCGACAACAATCTGCATGTCGTGGGGTATTCCGAACCGGTGGACTGCCTTGTTTCCCTGGAAGAGCTGCAAAATCACCTCCATTCGCGTCCGGACATGCCGGGGGCCATACCCTATGTGACCTCCTATTACGCCCGGCGTTGGGGCTTTTGCCTCGCCCATGAAAAACGTGAAAAGCTCGAACCGGGCATGTATCACGTCAAAATAGACTCCACGCTTTCTCCGGGCAATCTGACTTACGGAGAATTGCTGATCCCCGGAAGAGAGGACAGGGAAATTTTTCTCAGCACCTATATCTGCCACCCGTCCATGGCCAACAACGAGCTTTCCGGGCCTGTGGTCGCAACGGAGCTTGCCCGCTGGCTGCTTTCGAAACAGGAGAGAAGATTCACGCATCGCTTCGTCTTTGCGCCGGAAACCATCGGAGCGATCACATACCTCAGCTTTAACGCGGACATCCTGAAAGAACGCGTCGTGGCCGGATTCAACCTGACCTGCATCGGGGACGAAAGAGCCTATTCCTATCTGCCCAGCCGCAAAGGCGGCACATTGGCCGACCGCGCCGCGCTGCACGTGATGAAACATTTCTGCCCCGATTTCGTGCGTTACAGCTTTCTGGAACGGCAAAGCGACGAACGCCAGTATTGCGCCCCGGGAATAGACCTGCCGCTCTGCACCGTCATGCGCACCAAATACAACGCGTATCCGGAATACCACACATCCCTGGACAATTTTGACGTCGTCACGGAAAACGGACTTCAGGGAGGCTGCACGCTGGTGCAAAACTGCCTGGAGGCGCTGGAGAAAAATTGCGTTTACGCTTCGGCGACGCTCTGCGAACCGCAGATGGGAAGACGGGGGCTCTATTCCACCTTGAGCGCTGTGGGAAGCACCAACGGCTACATCACAAACATGATGAACCTGCTCGCGTACATGGATGGACGGACTGAACTGCTGGACATCGCGGAGACCATCGGGCTTGACGTTTTCCAGTGCGCCGACATGGCGGAAATTCTGCTCAGGGAACACATCATTTACAAGGTTGAACCCGACGCTGTCTCAAACGGCATTTAAAATATCCTCCAAACAACGTTCACACCGGAGCTTATGTCCCGCGTCACGGCGCGGGAACAGGCGCTTTCCGAAATAACGGACGCGACCGGCGACAGGGAAACCTCGCTGGCGCTCGGCCTTTATGCGCAACAACGGTTGAGAACCGGTATTGACACTGATTTTGCGGACACACAACCGAGGATTGAACCCGTTAAGACGGGAGCTGTGCCCGCTGGAAAGAAAAGTGAACCGACACGGCATGC
>JAISTW010000049.1 GCA_031272405.1 Desulfovibrio sp.
TGAACCTCGCGGACAAAAACGGCTGGGACTGGAATCCCGCCGGGGTGTCCAACGGCAACGGCAAGACCACTTACACCGCGAACAATGGAAGCGAACAGGTGACTGTCACGGTGGATGACAACGCATTGACCAACCTCGGCAAAGAGGTGGAACTGACAAGCTGATTCATGCCTGAGGCGAACAGATCAGGACGGGGCGCGGTTAGGGGTAATACGCGTTCCGTCCCCGCGCATTGATTCCTCTCCCGTAGTCAATGCGCACGGGGAGGCGGACGGCAACCCGCCTCCCCACCTTTTTTTGTCTGACAGGATATTGGACATGCCCTGTTTCAGCGGAAAAACCGGGCCGGGAAAGAGGAGCAGGCGGGCTACCCCTGTTCTTCCGTCTTTCCCGCGCTGGCGCAAACGCGTTTGATTTTGAGGCCCGGCGGCGCCTTGAAGGGAATGGGGCGTTCTTCCTCTTCCCACTGGCCGGGCTGAATCCAGTAAACATGCAGAGAGTTGAAGTTCTTTTCCAGACAGAGCAAACGCCCGTTGACGCCCGCCGGTAAAAGCCCGGCGATTTCGTGAGCGAATTTGCGGTACATATAGAGTTTGTGCGACTCGAAAGCGCACTGGCACAAAAGCATGTCGCCGGTGGGCGTAAAATCCGGGTGTCGCGCTCCGGCCCGGATCATGAGATTTTCCAGATCGCTGATGAGCGCCTGCTCCGCGGCCAGCAGCTCTTCATACGTCAAGGCTTCGTCGTAGACAAATTGCCCGAAGACTTCACTGATATTTCTGTCCATACACATTTCCTGTTTACTGACGCCGCTTGAAAAGTTTTTCCAGATCGGCGGCATCCCAACGCAACACGCAGGGCCGCCCGTGGGGGCAGTGTTCCCTCTCGGGAGCGGCCAGCCACTGGGCCAAAAGACCGGCGGCCTCATCGTCCGTCAGGCGCTGCCCGGCCTTGACGGCCCCCTTGCAGGCCGTGGCGGCGAGTTTCTCCGCCAGATCGTCCCTGCGTCCGGCCAGAGATTCCCTGAGGAACTGCCCGGCCTGCGCGCGGGAAAGCAGGGACGGCGTCGCCGTCACGCAGAGGACGTCCCGCGCGCAGGAAAACTCAAAGCCAAGGGCGCGCAGATTCCGCTCCAGCTCGTAAAAACGCGCTTTCTCCGCCGGATGCAGGGACAAATCCAGAGGCAGGGCCAGAGGTCGACCGCGGCCAGAACAGGCATCCTTTCTTGCCGCCTCATAGAGCACGCGTTCATGGGCCGCGTGCTGATCCAGCACAAGAAGCGCTCCGCCGCCGTCGCGCAGAATCAGGTATGTATCGGCCACCTGACCAAGATAGTCAAACCCGTCGGCGGTCTGGCCGTCCTGCCCGGGAAGGGAACGCCGGGGAGGGGCGTCCTCAAAGCGAAGTTGTTCCGCTTCCCGGTTGTCCTGCCCGCTGGGATCTTCCGAAGTCCAGGGCTGCCCGGGGGGCGGCCAGGGAAGAGATTCCTCGTTGAGGACAGGCATGTCCGGCGTCCCGTAAAGAGCGGCGTTTTCGGCAAGGGCGGTGTTCGCGGGAATGGCAGGCGCCTTTTCCGGGCGGGATACAAGGGGCGGACTGTCCAGAGTTCCCCAAAAACCGGGAGGATGAATACATTCCGACAGATTCCGGCCCTGAGATTCCGGTTCTGATCCGTTTCGGATGCTGGACACGGCGAAGGTCGTGTTCAGAGCCTCCCTGAGGGCGGCCAGAACAGCGGAAAAAACAGCCGAGCCGTCGCGGAAGCGGATTTCTGTTTTGGCAGGATGCACGTTCACGTCCACCTCAGCCGGGTCAATATCCACAAAAACAACGGACTGCGGATAGTCCCGGCTGGTCAGCCTGCCTTTGTAGGCTTCGCGCACGGCGGCGGAAAGTCCCTTGTCCGCCACCGGGCGACCGTTGACATAGAGAAGAATGCGGTCGCCCCGCGGTTGACTGACCTGCGGCGCGGCGGTCAGACCGCGCACATGTATGCCGTGGCGCTCCGCGCCGACAGGGCGCAATTCGTTGACGATGAGTTCCGGCCAGAGCAGGGCGAGCCGCTCCCTCAAACCCTGCCCCGGCCAAAAACGCACTGTCTCCCGCGTGCCGGAACTGAGAGTGAACCCGGTCTCCAAACGGGCCAGGGCCAGTCTGCACAACCAGTCCTGGGCGCGTTTGAACTCCGAGGACGGGCTTTTCAAAAATTTGAGACGCGCCGGGATGTTGGCGAAAAGGTCGCGCGCTTCCACGACTGTCCCCTTGTGCAGCGCATCGGGACGCAGACCTGTGACGCGCCCGTACTCCACCTCCAGACAGTTTCCCTGACTGTGCCCGTCGCCGGAGCTGACGGCCGAGGCAAGGCTGAAACGCGAAACCGAGGCGATGGAGGGCAGAGCTTCTCCCCTGAATCCGTAGGAGCGGATGGCGGCAAGGTCGTGAATGCTCTCGATTTTGCTGGTGGCATGGCGGGTGACGGCCAGCTCCATATCCTCGGCCGGAATGCCGCATCCGTCGTCCTGAACGCGGATGCGGCCCTGTCCGCCATTTTCCAGGCAAACGTCAATCTGCCCGGCCCCCGCGTCCAGGCTGTTCTCCACCAGTTCCTTCAGAGCTCCGGCAGGGCGCTCCACCACTTCGCCGGCGGCTATCTGATTGCGCAACTGCGGCGGCAAAAGGACTATCCTGCGTCTGTCTCCGGTCATACGCCGACCCCGGCCACAAAAGAAAAAGCTTGCCTGCTCCTTGCCTTGTGACGCATAATGCTTATGTCTATGTCAGGAGTGCCCATGCATCCAGCGGAAAAAACCATATACGGAAAAAACCCTCTCCCTTCAGGGCCGGCGCCGCGCGGCTACGACCCCGAATTGCTCTATGTCGAATGCGGCAACTGCGGCGCGCCGGTCATGTGGGGCGAGGGCAGAGCCACCCGCATTCTGGCCCAGGCGGGCATTGACCCGCTGGAGCTGGATTCCTCCTGTCTGCTTGTCACGGACGCCTGCCCCATATGCAGCGACAGAACCCACTATTCGGTGCAGATTTTCCGCATATCGAACACCCTGACGCCACAGAGCGGCAACGCCTAGAAAAAAACAAGCGTCACCACAATGAAAAGCGGCACCAGGATGCCCACCGACCAGACCATGTAGCCGAAAAAGCTCGGCATGGGCACACCCTGCTCCTCGGCGATGGAGCGAACCATAAAATTGGGCGCGTTGCCTATATAACTGTTGGCGCCCATAAAAACGGCGCCGGCGGATATGGCGGCAAGAGTCGTGGCCATGCCGGTCATCAGAACATTCGCGTCGCCGCCGGCCGTATTGAAGAAGACCAGATAGGTCGGCGCGTTGTCCAAAAAACTGGAGAGGGCGCCGGTAAGCCAGAAGTAGGCGGCGTTGACCGGTTGGCCGTCGGGCGAGGTGACAAGGCGAATCAGGGGCGCCAGAGCCCCCCTGGTCCCGGCCCGCAAAATTTCAATAGCCGGAATCATGCTGATAAAGATGCCCAGGAAAAGTTTGGCGACTTCAACAATGGGCGCCCAGGAAAAACCGTTGAGTTCACGGCAGCGCCGCTCGGTGAACTTCCAGGAAAGTCCGGCGATGCCCAGCAGCAGCAGATCGCGCATGATGTTCTGACCTTCCATGCCCACCCCGTACACGGAGACGACCTCGCCTGTCTGAATGAGGCCGGAGGCCAGCACAACGACGACAATGCCCAGCAGAAAAATCAGGTTTATCTTGCCGTCCAGCCCCAGCTTTTCCTGTTTTTCGCGTGGATCGCAAGGCGGAACGGGTTTGCCCTCCCTGGCGAAGAGCACGCTGTCAAGGATGAAGAAAAGAATCAGCAGGGCCACGGCCATGAACAGCGTTTTGAGAAAAAGATGCGTGGTTGTCCAGAAAAAGCTTACCCCCTTCAGGAAACCCAAAAAAAGCGGCGGATCGCCCAGCGGCGTCAGAGAGCCGCCGATATTGGCCACCAGGAAGATGAAAAAAACCACCGAGTGCACGCGGTATCTGCGGTGGGCGTTGGCGCGCAGAAGCGGACGGATAAGCAGCATGGCCGCGCCGGTGGTGCCCATCCAGCTCGCCAGGATGGTGCCCACGGCCAGAAGCCCGGTATTGACCAGGGGAGATCCGGCCAGGGAACCTGTCAGACGCACGCCGCCGGCCACGGCGAAGAGCGAGAATATCAGAATCAGGAAAGGAACGTAGTCCAGCAGTATGGTGTGCAGGAAAACGTACAGGGTCGTATGCCCGCCGTATATCGCCAGACAGGGAACAAGAAAGGCCAGCCCCCAGAAAACGGATATCTTGCCGAAGTGGTGTTCCCAGAAGTGCGGCAACGTGAGCGGCATGACGGCGATGGAAAGCAGCATGCAGATAAAGGGAATGACCCACAGGGCGGAAAGTTCCGGCCCGGGTATGGACGGATGCTGCCCACCCGAGGCCAGAACGAGGCAAGGCGCGGCAACAACCGCCAGCGTGCTGGCGAAGAGAAAAAAATTTTTTGACATGAACTTGCTCCTGAATAAACTGGATGCGGACAATGGCGCCGCAAGGCTTTTTCCCCGGTCGGCCTTCATCCCCCAGATGTGGGGCTCATCCGTGTTTGCCGTCCGAAAAATGTTGTTGTATGTTGCGACTATGCCTGTAACCCCCATTTTTTGCAATGCTTGTGCCGGACTTTTTTGCTGAGGGTCCGCCTGTGGCCAAAGCCCGCACGCCGGAGCGCCGCGCGCGCCTTGCCCGCGTATTGGCCTGCCGCCAGCCGGACCTCACGCTGGTGCTGGCCAATATTCACGACCCGCACAACGTGTCGGCCATTTACCGTTCCTGCGACGCGGCCGGAGTCGGCAAGGTGCATCTGTACTATACCGACACGCCCTTTCCGGATTTGGGCGGCAAAAGTTCCGCTTCGGCCCGCAAATGGGTGGAAAGCGAACGCCACGCGGACAGCGGGAGCTTGTTGCGTTCCCTGCGCGCCCAGGGCATGCGCGTGCTGGCCACAGGTTTCTCCAACGCGGCAACATCCCTGCGCGACTGGGATTTCACAGGCCCCACGGCGATCATACTCGGCAACGAACACAGCGGCGTGGAGAAAAGCCTGCTCGATCTGGCCGACGGAGAACTGTACATCCCCATGCACGGCATGGTACAAAGCTTCAATGTTTCCGTGGCGGCGGCCATTATCCTCGCTGAAGCCGTCCGTCAACGCGAGGCCGCCGGCATGTATGCGAGTCCGCGCATGGATGAGGCGGTTTTGTCCGCCAAACTGGAAGCCTGGCTGAAAAAATGACGACAT
Source organism: Desulfovibrio sp. (assembly GCA_031272405.1). GTDB lineage: Bacteria > Desulfobacterota > Desulfovibrionia > Desulfovibrionales > Desulfovibrionaceae > Desulfovibrio. The sequence continues at coordinate 5,302 of JAISTW010000049.1, forward strand.
GAAAAACTCCGCCGCGCAAATCCCGGCAACCCCGCCCCTGGCCCGGCGCTACGCCTTCAAGCTGTTGGCCAATGTGGCTTCGGTGCCCCTGTATCTGCTTATGGAGGCCATCCTGCCGCGCGCCCTGGGGCCATCAATGTACGGCAATTACAGTTTTGCCACCAATTTTTTCCAACAGCTTTCCGGTTTTCTGGATATGGGCACTTCCACCTGCTTTTACAACGCCCTCTCGCGCCGCCAGGAAGAAACGGGGCTCATTGGGTTTTACATGCGCATAAGCCTCGCCGTGGCCGCCATAACACTTTTTGTCAGCCTGCTTGTGCTTGTTCCGCCGCTGGGGAAACTGCTCATGCCCGATGTTCCCCTGTGGCTCGCCCCACCGGCCGCTCTGTGGGCTTTTCTGACCTGGTGGGGTCGGGTGTTGCGCTCCATGAACGACGCCGGCGGCGTCACTGTGGCCTCGGAAATGGCGCGCACGGCAACCTCGCTCTTTTCGGCCGCCTTGCTCATCTGTCTGTTTTTTGGCGGTTATCTGAATATCGGCACGCTTTTTGCGCAACAATACCTCATGCTTGCCCTGACGGCCTGGGCATATTGGATCGTCACCCGAAGACACTGGCGCGCTCAGGAGCGCATCCTGCATTTTCGTCTGGACAAGGAGCAGTGCCGTTCCTACAGGCGCGAATTTTTCAGTTACAGCCACCCGCTGTTTGTGCAGTCCCTGCTCTCCTTTTTCATGCTCACGGCGGAACGCTGGCTTTTACAGTGGTTTGACGGCAGCGCGCAACAGGGTTTTTTCGCCCTGTCTCAAAAGGTCAGCATGGCCTGCTTTCTCTTCGTGTCAGCCATGACGCCCCTGCTTATGCGTGAATTGTCCATCGCCTGGGGCAGGAACGACAAAGAAGGCATGGGCAGGCTTCTGGATCGTTTCGCACCGCCTCTCTACGTTGTGGCGGCCTATTTTTCCTGTTTCACGCTGGCGGAAGGGGCCGCCATGTCCATGCTTTTCGGCGGCGAACAGTTCAGCGCCGCCATCATCCCGGTGCAAATCATGGCCCTGTATCCCCTGCATCAGGCCTACGGCCAACTGGCCGGGGCTGTTTTTCATGCCGCCGGGCGCACGCGCGTGTTGCGCAATATGGCCGCCCTGGAATGCTGCTACGGTTTTGCGGCGGCCTGGTTTTTTCTGGCCCCCCCGCATTTGATGGGGATGAATCTCGGCGCGACGGGCCTGGCGCTGAAAACGGTTCTGGCGCAATGCGTCACCGTCAACTGCTATCTCTATCTGGCCTCGCGTTTTATTCCCCTCTCCTTCGGACGCAATCTGGCCCACCAGGCCTGGAGTCTCATGTTTCTCCTGCCGCCCGCCTTTTTCTGCCGTGAGATCACGTTGGGACTCGGTCTGGGCGGCGCGGATTCCCTGCTGCGTTTCTGCGTTTCCGGCATGCTGTACTCCGCGCTCATCGCCGCTGTTTGTTGCATCTTCCCCAGACTCCTGGGCATGAGCAGACAGGACGCGCGCGAACTGCTCGCGCGGATAACAAGAGCCCGAAAAAGAAGCTGAAAGACGGACCTTGCACAACAACAAACACCAGGAGGCGGTATGTACGTGATTACAGGCGGAGCCGGATTCATCGGCAGCGTTCTTCTCTGGCGGCTCAATGAGGCCGGGGTCGAGGACATCATCGTTGTGGACCATCTTGCCTCAAGCTCCAAGTGGGCCAACCTGGTCAAACGGGCCTACGTGGACTACATGCACCGGGATCGCTTTTATGATCTCGTCCGGCGCAACGCCCTGCCCTGGAAAGTGACGGCGATTGTTCATCTGGGGGCCTGTTCCTCAACCACGGAGCAGAACGCGGATTTTCTGATGGAGAATAATTTTCACTGCAGCCGTGATCTGTGCCGCTATGCCCTGGACAACGGGGCGCGCTTCATTGCGGCAAGTTCCGCGGCCACTTACGGCGACGGTTCTTCCGGCTTCAGCGATGACCCGGCCATGCTTCCCTACCTGCGTCCGCTGAATATGTACGGCTATTCCAAACATCTTTTCGATCTCTGGCTGTTGCGGGAAAACCTGGTTGACAGCGCCGTGAGTCTGAAATTTTTCAATGTATACGGCCCCAACGAATACCACAAGGGCGACATGCAAAGCGTGGTCGCCAAGGCCCACAGACAGATAAAAGAGGAAGGACGCCTGTGTCTGTTCAAATCCAGCGTACCCTTTATGGAACACGGCGGCCAGAAACGGGACTTTATCTACGTCAAGGACTGCGCCGCCCTGATAGTCTGGCTGCTGGAGCAGTGGGAAACCAACGGGATCATGAATGTCGGCACGGGAACGGCGCGCACCTTCAACGACCTGGGGAGGGCTGTTTTTGCCGCCCTTGAGAAACAAAGCACTATTGAGTACATAGACATGCCCAAATCTTTGCAGGGCAGATACCAGAATTTCACCGAGGCGGATATGGACTGGATGAGAGAGACCGGCTGCCCCATGACCTTTACAGGCCTGGAGGAAGGCGTGCGCGATTATGTACAGAATTATCTGGAAAAAGCGGACAAATATTTGTAGTCTCAATGAGGGACGCCAATCAGACCGAAGGGGTGGAAACCATGACCGAAACGCAGGAAAGCGCCGTAACGCCAGCCGCTGTAAACCAGGAACAGGGCAAGAGCGTCGGCGAAGGCGTGACGCAAGCCTTGCTCGACGCCATCAGTCTCCTTGACGCGTTGCCCAACGCCGTCTTCGTGAAAGACGAACAGTTGCGTTTTGTCTTCGTGAACAAGGAGTACGAACACATATTCGGCGTCAAACGTTCCGACATCATTGGAAAAACAGTGACTGATCTGGAATATTTGTCCGAGGACGCCAGGGAATTTTATCAGCTGGAAGACAGGGAAATGCTGCAACACGGCAAGGTGAGCCACCACATCTTTCAATACAAATTCACCGACGGGCAAACGCACAGATGTCTTTACTGGAGCGGCGGATTTTCGCAGCCCAACGGTTTGCGGGGGCTTATCGGCTCCATTGTCGACATAACGCGTCAAAGCGAGGTGATATGCAATTTGCGCCGCAAGGTGGAGTACGTCACTTTGGAAAAAAAGCTGGCGGAGGAGAAAAGCTTCACCGATTCCCTCACCACACTGCGCAACAGAGGCTTTTTTGACGATGCGCTGCGCAAGATGGTTGGAGGCGGCGCGGAAGTTTTTTCCTGCATCATCATTGATATTGATCATTTCAAGGATGTCAACGACACGTTTGGGCATCAGATCGGCGACGCGGCGCTCAGGAACGTGGCCGGCGTCATTCGGGCCTGTTCGCGCGCGAGCGATATCGTCTGCCGATACGGCGGCGAAGAATTTTCCATTCTGCTGCCGGCAAGCGACAAAAAAACGGCTGTCATGGCGGCGGACAGAATACGCGCGGCCGTTGCCTCGCAAGTGTTTCGCCCCGACGGCAAACCGGTTACGATAAGCGCGGGCTGTGCCGAATACAAGCCGGGCGAGGCCGTGCTCCGGTTGCTGGAACGCGCTGATGTCGCGCTGTACAAAGCCAAGAATTCGGGGCGCAATCAGGTGTGCGCCTGAGGATACATTGGGCGACGGCCAAGAGGCGCGGCAGGTGACAAGCTGGGCGAAATCCTGTATTCTTCTCCTTTGCGCAACGTCGTATAGGCAAAACAGCCGGAACTTGCGGAGAACAACCAACGGACAAAGGAGCCTGACATGAGTACCATAGCCTCTGTATTTGGTCGTGAAATCCTGGATTCGCGCGGCAACCCCACCGTGGAAGTGGAGGTGACGCTGGAATCGGGCATCAACGCCCGGGCCGCCGTGCCTTCCGGCGCATCCACCGGCACGCGTGAAGCGCTGGAAATGCGTGACGGCGATAAGAAACGCTACGGGGGCAAGGGCGTCACCAGGGCGGTGACGCACGTCAACACGGAAATTTCCGAGGCTGTCGTGGGTCTTGACGTGTTGCGCCAGGTACAGATTGACAACGCGCTGATTGACCTGGACAATACGGACAACAAGTCCCGCCTTGGCGCCAACGCCATGCTGGGCGTTTCCATGGCCTGCGCCAGGGCTGCGGCCACCTTCCTTGGTCTGCCGCTGTACAAATATCTGGGAGGGGTCAACGCCAAGATGCTGCCCGCGCCCATGATGAACATCATCAACGGGGGCGCGCACGCCCCGAACAACCTGGATATTCAGGAATTCATGATCATGCCCGTCGGCGCGCAATCTTTCCGCGACGCCCTGCGCATGGGCGCGGAAATTTTCCATACGCTCAAAAGCCTGCTTGCCAAAGACGGGCATGTCACCAGCGTGGGCGACGAAGGCGGCTTCGCGCCCAACCTCAAGAGTCATGACGAGGCCTTCCGCTATATCATGAAAGCCATTGAGGAGGCGGGCTATAATCCCGGTTCTGAAGTGGCGCTGGGCATAGACGCGGCCGCCTCGGAATTTTACAAGGACGGCAAATATGTGCTGGCCGGGGAGAATCTGAGTTTCACCAATGCCGAAATGGCTGAATGGCTGGCCGAATTCACGCGCAAATACCCGCTTATTTCCATTGAGGACGGCATGTCTGAAGCGGACTGGGACGGATGGGGCATGCTCACCAGCTCTCTGGGAGAAAAAGTGCAGCTTGTCGGCGACGACGTTTTTGTGACCAACCCCGGCATTCTTTCAGAAGGCATTGCCCGGGGCATAGCCAACTCCATTCTCATCAAGCTGAATCAGATAGGCACTGTCACCGAAACCCTGGACACCATTGAAATGGCCAAAGAGGCGGCTTACACCACAGTCGTTTCCCACCGCTCTGGCGAAACGGAAGACAGCTTCATCGCCGATCTCGCCGTCGGCGTGAACGCCGGCCAAATCAAAACAGGCTCCCTCTGCCGTTCCGAGCGCATGGCCAAATACAACCAACTCCTGCGCATTGAAGAAGACCTGGGGGAAGCGGCGGAGTTTTTCGGCCCCGTGCTGGCCGAATACTATGCGGCGGACAAATAGGACCACATGGCCACAATCATTGACGGAAAAAAAACAGCCCTCACTCTGCGGGAAGAATCCGCAGCCGAGGTCGCGGAGGGCGTCGCCGCCGGCCGACGCCCTCCGGGCCTGGCTGTCATTCTGGCGGGCGAGGATCCCGCATCCCAGGTCTACGTGCGCAACAAGGAAAAAGCCTGCCGCGAGGCGGGCATAATCTCCTTTGTCCATCGTCTGCCGGCAAGCGTCAGCCAGCGGCAACTGCTGGCCCTGATAGGAGAATGCAACGCAAGGGCTGACGTTGACGGCATACTGCTCCAGCTTCCGCTGCCGCCGGGCCTCGACGCCCAGGCCTGTCTGCTGGCCATTGACCCATCCAAGGATGTGGACGGCTTTCATCCGGAGAATGTGGGACGGCTCTCCATAGGTCTGCCCGGTTTTCTCCCCTGTACGCCTGCCGGCGTCATGGAGCTTTTGAAACGCTATGATCTTTCGCCGGCAGGCAAAAAGGCCGTTGTGGTCGGCAGATCGAATATTGTGGGCAAACCGTTGGGCATGTTGCTCTCCAGACCGGGCCCCTATGCCGACGCCACAGTGACGATGTGCCATTCCCGCACCAGAGACTTGGCGGCGGACTGTCGGGCGGCGGATTTTCTTTTTCTGGCCATGGGGAAGCCCGGGTTTGTGACGGCCGATATGGTCAAGGAAGGCGCGGTGGTGATTGACGTCGGCATCAGTCGCACCCCACACGGCCTGAAGGGCGATGCCGACTTTGAAGGCGTCAGCGTCAAAGCCTCGGCCATAACGCCGGTGCCGGGCGGCGTCGGCCCCATGACCATAGCCCTGTTGCTCAAAAACACCGTCACGGCCTGGAAAAACCGCATACTCTATACGGGCGGTTCGCGACAGGCTCCGCTTTAGCCCACAACGGGAATCCGAGGCTTTTTATGTACCGTAACGCCAAAAACGTCAGTTATTATATGGTGGGCAAGGGCGCGCTCGGCCAGCTCGGAGATATCCTGCGTCCCCTCCGGGCGGCGCAGCCGCAGGACCCCGCAATTTTTTTCATCGACCACTACTTCAACAGCACCGGTCTGCTTTCCCGCCTGCCTGTGGAAGGCAGGGACATGGTCGTCTATGTGGATGTCAGCAATGAACCGACCACGGCCGGCGTGGACGAATGCACGGCCGACGTCAAGGGTTTTCTGAACGGACGGACGCCCTGCGCCCTGCTGGCCTTCGGCGGCGGCTCCACCATGGATACGTGCAAATGCGTAGGCAATTTGCTCAACAATCCCGGCAAGGCCGAAGACTACCAGGGCTGGGAACTGGTCAAAAACCCTGCGCCCTATAAAATAGCTGTGCCCACGCTTTCCGGCACCGGTTCCGAAACGTCGCGCACCGGGATTGTCTGCAATGAAGCCAAAAACATCAAACTCGGCATGAACAGCGACTTCAGCATGTTTGATCAGGTGCTTTTGGACCCCGATCTCACCGCGAGCGTACCCCGAAATCAGTATTTCTATACGGGCATTGACACCTGGATGCACTGCTTTGAAAGCATTTCCGGCTCGTACCGCAACGTCGTGGTGGACGCTCTGGCCGCCAAGGCAATGGATTTGTGCAAAACGGTCTTCCTTTCCGAGGACATGATGGGCGACAAAAATCGCGAAATCATGATGATAGCCTCCTTCATAGGGGGCATGGCGGCCGGCTTTGTGGGCACGGTGCATCCTCTCTCCGCCGGCCTGAGCATGGTGCTGCACATGCCGCACGGCATTGCCAACTGTTACTCTCTCTCGGTGCAGGAAGACATTTATCCCGACGAATACCGGGATTTTATGAATATGATTGAACGGCAGGGCATCGACTTGCCCAGGGGCATTTGCGCGGACCTCTCCGAGGCCCAATACACGGCTCTTTATGAAGCCAGCATCGTGCATGAAAAGCCTCTGACCAATCGTCTGGGGCCGAATTACAGAGACATCCTGACAAAGGAAAACGTCATCGGCCGCTTCAGACGCATGTAAAAAAATGCGATTGCGGATGCGCACGAAACGCGCGTTTGAAAGGCGACAAACACATGGACATCAAAATCAATTTCAGCGGCCGTTCCCTCCGGTATACGGAAGAGGAAATCGACGTCGTCGTCGAGGCCATGCGCAACGCCGAAACGCTCACCCAGGGACGATACCGCGACGAATTCGAGCGTAAGTTCGCCTCCTATCAGGAGGTTCCGCCAGGCACCTGCTTTGCCGTCACAAATGGCTGCGCGGCCCTGGAAATGTCCGCCCAACTCTGCCGCTTCAAGCCCGGGGACGAAATCGTCATCCCGTCGCATACCTTCACCGCGTCCTGTTACCCGTACATCAAAAAAGGAGCGCGTCCGGTCTGGGCGGATATCGACCCGCATACCCGCGTGGCGACCGCCGAAAGCATTGAAAAGCGCATCACCCCGCACACCAGGGCTGTCGTTGTGGTACACCTGTACGGATATGCGGCCGACATGCCGGAAATAACCCGTCTGTGCAAAGAACGCGGCATCATTCTCATTGAAGACGCGGCCCAGGCCATCGGAGCCGAAGTGGGTGGACGAAAAGCCGGCAGCTTTGGCGACATGAGCATTTTTTCCTTCCATTCGCACAAAAATCTTACCACTCTGGGCGAAGGCGGCATGCTCTATGTCAAGGACAAGGCCGCGGCAGCCGTTATCCCGGCCTTGCGCCACAACGGCCACTGCGACTATGCTTTCGCCAGGCAGGACTACTGGAAGCCGGCCATGGGCAACGTAGCTGTTCCCCGGTTCGAGGGCGAGAAACTTATGCCCAACAACTTTTGTCTGGGAGAAGTGGAATGCGCTCTGGGGGCCAAAATGCTGGATCGCATCGACTCCATCAACGACGAAAAACGGGCGCGCGCCCTGCATTTCATTGATTCTCTGCGTGGATTTCCCGAGCTGGAGTTTCATCGCGTCGCGGACCGTCGCCACAATTACCACCTGCTTGCCGCGCGTATGACCGCCGGCCCCCGGAAAAGAGACGCCTTCATGCGGGCCATGCTTGCCGACAAGGGAATCAAGTGCGTCGTGCAGTATATCCCCCTCGACCGCTATGATTTTTACCGCGAACTTGGCTTTGGCGAGGCGGATTGCCCCAATGCCGACGCCTTTTTTGACAGCATGATTTCTTTCCCTTTTCAACATTGGCTGAGCGAGGCCGATCTTGACTATATGCTTCAGGCGACGCGAGATGTCATGACAACCCTGCGCTGAAGCGCCCTTACGATGAAAGAGCGTTGCGTCGTCATACCGGCGGTCAAAAAAAACGCGGTCATACCCGACCAGCTCGTCAAAAGGCTGGCCGGCGTCACCCTGATAGAACGCGCCATACGCACGGCGCGCGCCTTCGCGCCGGGCGAGGATGTTTTCGTGGTCACCGACAGCCAGGAAATTGAGCTCATCTGCGCGCGAACCGGCGTGGAATGCCGACGCAACAGCGACCTGCGCTTCAAGAGTCTGGATATAGTCACGGAATTGCGCGAAGCCCTCGCGGAACTGGCGAGGGACTACGAGCACTGCTGCATTCTGCGCGCGTCCTGCCCGCTTCTGACCTGGGTGGACATGGAGGATGCCTGGAAAAAATACCTGAGAACGGGAGCCGACAGCCTGGTCACGGTCAAAAGCGTGCGCCAGCGCATCTGGAACGTGCGCGGAGACACGCTGGAAAGCTTGTTCGACGAGGAAGAACAGCAGTTTCTGGTGGAAAGCCGCGCCCTCATCATTCTCCGCCTTTCCCTGCTCGGAGAAAAACGCGCCTGCCCGCGCATAGTGCCCTATTTTCTCAACGAGCGGGCCATCGAGATACAGAGCTATCAGGACTGGTGGATCTGCGAACGGCTGCTCCTGCGGCGGCATATTGTCTTTGTGGTGGCCGGATATCCGGCCATAGGCATGGGGCATGTATTTCGCGCGCTCATGCTTGCCCACGAAATAACCGATCACAAAATATCTTTCGTCTGCACCCGACAGAGTGAATTGGCCGTGGAAAGCATAGCCCGCAAGGATTACAAGATAGTGCGCCAGGAAGCGGAACCCCTGGCGGAAACCGTTCTTGCCCAACGGCCGGACATGGTCGTCAACGATATTCTGAACACGGACATTCCCTACATGACGGCCTTGACGGCAGCGGGAACGCGTTGCGTCAATTTTGAGGATGAAGGGCCGGGAGCGGAAGCGGCCGACGCCGTGATCAACGCCCTGTATGAAGGCGGCCGGCCTGGCGGGAAACTGCGCTGCGGGTCGGAGTACTTCTGCCTGCGCGACGAATTTGTGGACGCCAGGCGCAATGTCTTGCGCGAACAGGTCAAGACGGTGCTCATTACCTTTGGAGGCACGGATTCCCAGAATTTTTCACGTCGCGTCCTGGACATTGTCGAACCCGTCTGCCGCGCCTTTGGCATTGCCGTGCGTCTTGTGGTCGGTCCCGGTTATGCCCATCGCGAAGACATGGAGAGTCACGTCAGGGAACTGGGCAATCCCCTGCTGGAATTCACCTGGGCTACAAACGTCATGAGCCGCATGATGGAAGGGGCGGATTTGGCGATCTGCTCGGCGGGCCGCACGGTTTATGAGCTGGCCCACATGCGCGTGCCGGGCATTGTGGCGGCCAGCCACGCTCGCGAAGCGCGGCATACCTTTGCCAGACCGCGCAACGGTTTCGCCTTTCTGGGCATTATGAACAGGGCGAGCGACGCCAGAATAGGCAAGATTTTTCTGGCCATGCTCGACTACGGCAACCGGGCGCGTTTTTTCGAACGGCAGTCCAGGCTGGACTTCACTCACAACAAGGCGCGCGTCGTGGGCATGATGCTCGACATACTCAAAAAACAGGCCTGAACGCCGGGCAGACATCCATCATGAGCAAAACCAGCGCAAAAACTGTAGCCATAGTCCAGGCTCGCCTCGGTTCCACGCGCCTGCCCATGAAATCCCTGCTCTGTCTGCGGGATGTTCCGCTCATTGACTGGGTCACGCGCAGGCTTTCCAGAGCCGCGAAGCTGGACGGCATCATGCTCGCCGTGCCGGACACGGAGCAGGACGTTGTGCTGCTTGACCATGCGCGCCGCCACGGTCTGCCCTGCACCGCCGGCCCGGAAGAGGACGTGCTGGCCCGCATGCTTCTGGCGGCGAAAGCCGCGGACGCCGCTTTTGTTGTGCGCGTGTGCGCGGACAATCCTCTCATCTGGGGAGAGGCCGTTGATCGCCTGCTTGAGCACTATGCCGGCGTTGTCTGCGATTACGCCTACAACCATATTCCCCGCGGCAATCTTTGGCCCGACGGCCTTGGCGCGGAAGTTCTTTCGCGCGATCTTCTGGAGGATGTGGCGAGCAAGGCCGCGTTCCCGTCGCAACGCGAACACTGCCTCAACTATATCTGGGACAACGCGGAGCAATTTCGTATTTCCACGTTTGACCCGATTGAATCCTGGCTGCAACGACCGGACATCAAACTGGACATAGACAGCCCGGAGGATTTCCGCAAGCTGGCCCTGCTCCCCCTGCATCCGGACATGGACGCGAGAGAGATTGTGCGCGTCTTCTCGCGGACGTAGAAAGCGCGACGCTCAGCCTTCCCTGTCCAGCACCCGCAGAGATATGCCCTCGGCCAGGTGTTCCGCGCTTATTGCCTCGACGCCCGCCAGATCGGCTATTGTGCGCGCCAGGCGCAATACGCGGGTGTAGGCTCGGGCCGAAAGCCCCAGGCGTTGAACGGCTGTCTTCAGAAGCTGGTGCCCTTGCGGAGACAGGGCGCAGTGGCGTTCCAGCAGGGCACCGTAAAGTTCCGCGTTGCAGTGGATGTTCTTGTCGGCGTAACGTTTTTGCTGCACGAGGCGCGCAGCCAACACGCGGGCGCGCAGTTGAGCCGAAGCGCCGCTGCCCGCCGCGTCCCGCAGATCCTCATAAGGCACGGCCGGCACTTCCACATGCACGTCAATGCGATCCAGCAGAGGGCCGGAAATCCGCGCCCTGTAGCGAGCGCGCTGATCGGGCCTGCACACGCATTCGTGTTCGGCATCGCCGTAATAGCCGCAAGGGCAGGGATTCATGGCCGCCACCAGCATGCAGGCCGCGGGATAGGAGACACTCTGGGCCACGCGGGCAATGGAAACACTGCCGTCTTCCAGGGGCTGGCGCAATACTTCCAGAACGGATTTCCCGTATTCGGGCAATTCATCCAGAAAAAGCACTCCTCTGTGGGCCAGGGACACCTCCCCGGGGCGCGGCGTGGAACCGCCGCCAACCAGGGCCACATTGGAAATGGTGTGGTGGGGGGAGCGAAAGGGGCGCGTTGTCAGCAAACCCGTGTCCGGCGGCAACAGCCCGGCCACGCTGTATATTTTGGTGACTTCCAGCGCTTCCTCGAAATCCAGAGGCGGCAGTATGGTGGGCAGACGCTGGGCGAGCATGGTTTTTCCGCTGCCTGGCGGTCCGATCATGAGAATGTTGTGACCGCCGGCGGCGGCTATTTCCAAGGCGCGCTTGGCCGCCTGCTGGCCTTTTACGTCGCCGAAGTCCAACCCATAGTCGGGTGGAGGCAAATTTTCCGGCCTGACGTGGGCTATGGGCGGCAGGCGCGTTTCTCCGGCCAGGAAGGATGCGCACTGGGCCAGATTTTGCGGAGCGTAAACTTTGAGGTCGTGGACGACGGCGGCCTCGGCGGCGTTGGCCGGCGGCACGACAAGCCCGTCCGCGCCCTTTTTGCGGGCCAGAATGGCCAGAGGCAGCACGCCGCTGACCGGCTTGAGTTCTCCGCTGAGGGAAAGCTCCCCGCTGAAGAAACAGTTGTCGAGTTTTTCTGTGGGGATAATGCCTGCCGCGGCCAGAAGGCCTATGGCCAGGGGCAAATCATAACTCGCTCCCGCCTTGCGCCGTCCGGCCGGAGCCAGATTGACGGTGACGCGGGCCGGCGGCAACCGAAAATTGCCGGCCCGCAAGGCGGCAAAGACGCGGTCCTTGGCCTCGCGCACAGCGGCTTCGGCCAAACCGACCAGGGTGAAACCCGGCAAACCCTGACGAACATAGTCAACTTCCACCTCGACCGGAAAGGCGTCCACCCCTTCCAGCCCGCCGCTCAAGAGACGAATGACCATACTAGCGGATCAGTTTGCCGATCCTGTCAAGGCGTATGTTTTGTATTCCTTCCCAGGACCAGTAAATGCGCCAGGCTTTGGCGCGTATGGCCCTGCGGTCGACAAAACCCCAAAAACGGGAGTCAAGGGAATTGTCGCGGTTGTCGCCCATGACGAAATATTTGCCTTCCGGCACGGTGACCGGCCCGAAGTTGTCCCGCACCGGCTCAATCTGTTTGGGATTGGTGAAGCGGGTATAGCTTTCCTTCACCGGTTGCCCGTTGCGGATAAGCTGCTTGTTGCGCACCTCGATGACGTCGCCCGGCACGCCGATGACGCGCTTGATGTAGTCCACGCTGGGATCCCGGGGATACTCGAAGATGATGATATCGCCACGGGCAGGGTCTTCCCCCTGATAAATTCTGAAATCAGTGAAGGGAATGGTGACGCCGTAAACACACTTGCTGGCCAGCAGGTGGTCGCCCACCATCAAGGTGGAAAGCATGGATTCCGAGGGGATCTTGAAAGCCTGCACCAGAAAGGTGCGGATGAAGAAGGCCAGCGCAAGGGCGACGATGAGCGCTTCCAGATATTCGCGCAAAACGGACTTCTTTTTCTGGTACAGATTGAGCGGCATGAGCGATTTCCTTTGTTTTACCTGCTGCCGACGCCGACGCCGACAGTCATGTCTCCCCTGGCCCGCACCTCAATATTTCGAGCGCAAGCTGCGGACAGCAGGGCCAGCCCCAGCAGACAGAGGCCGAGCAGTGCCGCGCGAGCGCGTTCAGACATGGGGAGGGTCCTGAGATATTCTGGCTCCGGCAGGAACATCTCCGGTAATCCACATGTTTCCGCCCACAACTGCGCCGGACCCTACCGTGATCCGTCCCAGTATGGTGGCGCCGGCGTAGACGGTGACGTTGTCTTCCAGGATGGGGTGGCGCGGTACGCCCTTGATGAGGGTTCCGTCGGGATTTTTGGGAAAAGAGAGCGCGCCCAGCGTCACGCCCTGATAAATGCGGCAGTTGCGCCCGATGATGCAGGTTTCGCCGATGACGACGCCTGTGCCGTGGTCAATGAAAAATTCTTCGCCGATCGCCGCCCCGGGGTGTATGTCAATGCCGGTGCTGGAGTGGGCCATTTCAGAAATCATGCGCGGGATCATGGGTACATTGAGTTTGTACAGCGTGTGGGCGATGCGGTGATGGAGCAAAGCCCGCAGGGAAGGGTAGCAGAAAATGGTTTCGCCGGGGCTTTGGGCGGCCGGGTCTCCCTCGTAGGCGGCCTTTGCGTCGCCGGCCAGCAGACGGCGTATCTCGGGCAGGGAATCCATGAAGGCCAGGGCCGCTTCCTTGCTTTGGGAGTCCCGCGGGACGCAGACGGCGTGCTGTTTTTCGCAGGTAAAGCAAAAACCCCGCAGAATCTGCTCCCGCAATTTGTGGTAGACAGTGTCCAGGTTCGCCGCCAGATGGTAGCGCAAGGAATCAGGCCGTACCTGATTCTGCCCGAAATAGCCGGGGAATATGGCCGTCGCCAAACTGTTCATGATTTCCCGCAACTCGTCAATGGAGGGCATGGCCGCGCCCTCGGCGGAATTGTGCCAGACGGAGTTGAGGGAATCCGGATGGCAGAGCCGTTGCACAACGCGGTCAAGACAGGGCGCGACCGACGGATGTATGTCTGACATGGTGTTCATATCGTTCGTCTATACACTTTATGAGCGCAACGCGCAATGATTTTTCAAGCGCATCAGAACAGAGAAAATTTTTCGGCGTAGCCCGCGAGGAAGAGCAGCAAAATAAGGCAGGGCAAAACCACGGTCAGGTAGCCGCGCAGACATTCGGGCATGGGAAGGCCGGAGCCGGCGTTGGCCTCGGCTGTGAAATTTCGCCAGCCCCAGCCGCGGCGCGTACAGCAAAAGAGCAAAAAAACCAGGCCGCCCAGGGGCAGTATGTTGTTGCTGATCAAAAAGTCTTCCAAATCCAGGACAGTGCTGCCCGGCCCGAAGGGCTGCAGCGCGTCCAGCAGATT
>JAISTW010000046.1 GCA_031272405.1 Desulfovibrio sp.
CTCGTGGCAGTTCCCGATGCATATGCCTTTACAACAAGAGTCCGTATTTCAGGAGATGCGGTTTTCATGCGGCTGAGTATAGATTTTTTCTATATAAAATGAAAGTTAAATTGCTCTAATATTATGTAATTTATTTTGAGGCCGCGTTCCCGCGCAGCCGCGACAAGATTGACCAGAAAAACCAGAAGCGTCGAATCCCACTGCCCAAGGCCGCAGCGGACAGCGTGAGCCGCCGTATGCCGCCGCCGTCAATGGCCCGCAGCACAGGGTCAAGTTCGCCGTTCTGGCCCGGCGAAACGTCTCCCATGCGCCATTGCCCGCCGACGCAGACGCGCAATCTGTCTCCGTCCGGTTTAAGCAGTTCCACACGGTTGGGCCGGCCGGGGGAAATCGTTTGGGAAACGTCCTGCATTACGCCAATATAAACCGACTTGCGCTCCGGCGCAACCCCTGTGCGGTTGACGTCAGACCTTTCCGCGCCCGGAAATTATCCCCGGAAATTTCCCGCAAGGTAGGCGCAGACGGCTTCCAGCGCGGCGCCGCCCAGAGCGCGCGCCTTTTCGGATACGGTCAGGCAATATTCCGGACAGCCTCTGGGATCAATATCGCCCAGCTTGATCAGGCTGGGGACGGTAATGCCGGGCCGGATAAGCCCCCTGATCACGCCGTCTATTCCGGCAGCCACCGGAACGCCGTTCACATTGAGCACTATTTCCCCCGCGCGTGCCAACTCGCCTATTTTTCTGACTGAATCCACCTTCCCCGCTTCGGGGGAACGCAACAGACGCTCCAGAGTATAGCCGTTTATGGCGCCGGGAAGGCCGGTATTCTCCTCCGCCGCGCCTTTTCTGTATATCCGTCCGAGATTGTGCCCCCGCTGGGTCTCAATAACGGCGTGAGCGTCAAGCCCGGCCGTAAATCCCGGCCCCAGCGCGAGAACAAGAGGCGCCTCGTCCATTCTTGTGCCCGTGTTGCGTTTTGCCAGGATCGCGTCTATACATACGCGAGGCTGCAAGAGATCAAGGAGCCGCCACTCGGGGTCCACGGCAACGGCGACCATTTCCCGCCGCCACAAGGCAAGGATGTCGTCCACATGACGCGCCAGACAGGCATGAATCCCCTCTATTTCCTGTTCACCGTCATAGACGGCTTCACTGAAGCTCACTGTGCGGCGCACGGCCAGGGGAGCGGCAATTTCCAGGAGCAAAATGTTCCGTATCCCGGCCTGATGCAGGCGTACGGCCACGCCGGAGGCCATTTCGCCGCCGCCCTTGATCACCACGCGGCAGGTTTCCAGCCCTGTTTTCCTGTCAGTCATCACTCGTTTCCCGATGTTTTTCCAGGCTCCCGCCATGCGGCATGAAAGCGTCTCTCTCCTTGAGGAACTTGTGGCAGTCGGCCCCGGCCTCGTTTGTCTTTCCGGCGGCGGCGGAAAAACAACCCTGCTCTACGCCCTGGGTTTGGACATGGCGAAAGCAGGATACAGCGTGCTGTGCACAACCACAACCAGGATGTTTCGTCCCCGGCCCGCGTCGGGCTTTCACATGGAGATCAGGGATGATCCGTCCGCACTGACTCCCCCGCGCGGGCGGGCGGTGTTTGCCGCCCGCGACTGTCCGTCCGGGGCTGAACGAAACAAGGTCTGCGGATATGGCGCGGATGAAGTGAATGCCCTGTATGAGCGGGGATTCGCCGCCTGGATATTTGTTGAGGCAGATGGCGCCGCTGGCAGACCCGTCAAGGCGCCGGCGGCGCATGAGCCTGTTGTCCCCGCGAGGACGGCAATTGTGGTCGGCGTTATAGGGATGAGCTGCCTGTTGCGCCCGTTCACCCCCGATCTGGTGTTCCGCGCGGAGCGTTTCGCCGCCGTCACCGGGCTTGCTGAGGGGGAGATCATCACTCCCGAGGTTGTGGCGGGGCTTGTGTTGCATCCCAAAGGCCTGTTCAAAAACAGTCCCGACACGGCCGTGCGCATGCTTTTCTGCAACCATGGCGATCTTCCCGGCGTTGCTGAAGCGGGCAAGGCAGTTGTCGAAGCCGTTTTTTCCCGCGACAGTTCTTTTCTGCATGCCGCCTACCTGGGGGCGGCCCAAGTGGAGCGACTGAAATGCCGCAAATTCATCCCGGACTAGCCTGTCTGACGCTTGCCGCCGGGGGCGGCACACGGCTTGGGGGTGGCAAGCTGCTGCTGCCCTGGAAAGGCAGACCCCTTGTTGTTCACGCCCTGGAAAAATCCCTGGCCGCGCCGGGGCTGGCGTCGGTCGTCCTTGTACTGGGACATCAGGCTGCGGCTCTGCGACATGCGCTGAAGGACGTCATTGCGCCGGATATTCTTCCTTTCCTGCGTATCGCGTATAACGCCCGCTGGCGGGAAGGCCAGAGCACATCACTTCTGTGCGGCATACAGGCGCTGCTGAACTCGCCGGAAGCGGACGCCTTGGAGAGCGTCCTTGTTCTGCTTGGCGATCAGACTCTTGTCAAAGAGGATACAATACGCCTACTTTGCATGGCTCACAACGAAGCCCGCGCCGACAACACCGGGCACGCTGCGACTGTTCCCACCTATCGGGGGAAACGCGGCAATCCGGTTATACTTTCGCGCATCCTCCTTCCGTCCCTTCTTACTCTGAGCGGGGACACAGGGGCGCGCGGGCTGTTGACCCATCTGGGAGAAAACCTCCTGCGCCTGCCGGTTGACGATCGGGGCGTCCTTCTTGACGTTGACACGCCGCAGGACTACGCGGACCTGCTTGCCCGGTAACTCCGCAAGACTTACGGCGCCATCTTTTCCGCCGCCCTGTGGACGGAATCGACAATTTTCACATAGCCTGTACAACGACAGAGATTACCGGACAGTCCTTCCATTATCTCGGCGTCGCTTGGCCTGGGATTTTTGTCGAGCATGGCCTTGGCGGTCAGTATCATGCCCGGCGTGCAAAAACCGCACTGGATGCCACCGGCCTCGACAAACGCCTCCTGGACGGGATGAAGATTGTCCGGCGTGCCAAGGCCTTCAATAGTTGTAATGGATTTCCCCTGCATGGAGGCTGTAAGCAGTATGCAGGAGCGCAAGGCCTCGCCGTCCACGAGAACCGTGCAGGCGCCACAGTCTCCCGTGCCGCAGGCTTTTTTGACCCCGGTAAGGCCAAGGCGGAGGCGGAGGCTCTCGACCAGGGTTTCCGCAGGTTCAACGGGAAGAACGTGTTGCTCGCCATTGATGGTGCAGGTTACTTCCACGGACATGTCATTTTCTCCCAGCGGTTTCAGCATGGGCCTTTTTGATCGCCCTGCCGACGATAACGCCGATGACGGCTTCCTTGTATGCTTTGTTTCTGGGGCTGCGCAATGACGCCTCGGAAGGAACAAAGCCTCTCACCGCCGCTACGGCATCATCAACTGTTTTGTTGACGATCAGCGCTTCCATGCTTCTGGCCCTCACCGTCACGGGAGCCACAGCGCCAAGGGACACCACGACGTTTTTGCAGACGTCGCCCTCGGCTTCAAGACAGACGCAGGCGGAAACCTGGGCGATGTCCTGGGCCTTGCGCTTGGCCAGTTTAATGAAAGCGCTTGTCGCGGTTTTATTGACGGGGATGCGGATTTCCCGAATGAGCTCATCCCGCCGCAGACAGGTTTTCTGGGGGCCTGAAAACAATTCTTCGAAGGAAAGGGCGCGTTCTCCTGTTTTTGAGGCGAGAACCACTGACGCGCCCAGGGCCATGAGCGCGGCGTTGCAATCGGCGGCGGGTGCGGCGGTGCCTATGTTGCCGGCCGGAGTCGCTATTGTCCTGATAGGGGGAGAGCCGATTTCCGCCAGCGCCTGCATAAGTCCGCCAAATTGCCGGCAAAGGGGAGAGCTGAGCATTTCGGCGTAGCTGGTTATGCCGCCCACAGCGACATGCCCGTTTTCTTCACGGATATAGTCGAGCTCCGCCACGTTGCGGATATACATAATGGCGTCCGGCGGTGGAGCGACACGGCCCGTTTGCAGACGTTCCACCACATCGGTTCCCCCGTTGACGATAACAACTTTTTCCTTGAATTTGTCAAGGACGTCGAGAAGTTCAGCAATACTTGCCGGGTTGTAAAACGTTTGGGCGGTCATAATCCTATCTCCCTTGTTCGTGTTCTTTGACAGATTTGATTATTTGCCGCGCCGTTAAGGGAATGACGTTGATTTTTATGCCGAGCGCGTCCCACACCGCGTTACGGATGGCGGGCGCCATGCCGATGGTGGCGGGTTCGCCCACGCCCTTGGCGCCGTATGGCCCCAGCTCGTTGGGATGTTCCACAATGATCGGCTCCAGCCTGGGCAGATCCTCGATGGTGGGGATCATATAACTGTGAAATGTCGGGTTGCGCATAACGCCTTTTTCCATAATGCTTTCTTCCATGAGCGCCCAGCCCAGTCCTTGGGCCGAACCGCCCTCCATCTGGCCTTCCACGTTGACGGGATTGATTGCCTTGCCCACATCACATGCCATCACCGCGCGTTGCACGGTAATGACCCCTGTTTCGACATCCACGGTGACTTCTACAGCCTGGGCGCCGAAGGCATAGGCGTGACAGGGGTTGCCCTGTCCGTCTTCGGCGCTGAAACTCGCCTGCGGCGGGTACCAGGAACCGACGACGGCCAGCGGAACCTGAGAGGCATACGCCTTTGCGGCAACGGCGGACAGAGGCTGTTTGAGTTCAGGTTTGCCGATCACCGAAACCACGCCGTCTTCAATGGTGATATCTCTGGGATCCGTTTTGGCGAACATGTACCGGGCGGCCACCGTCAGCATCCGTTCCCGCAGTTTGGCGCAGGCGTCAAGGACGGCGTTGCCCACCAGAACCGCCGAGCGGGAACCCACAGTGGGGCCGGAATCGGGGGTTTTGGCGGTGTCCGAAAGTTCCACGACCACATCGGCGACGCGAATGCCCAGTGTTTCCGCCGCTATTTGCGCCAGAACCGTGTTCAGACCCTGCCCTATTTCGGTGCTGCTGACGGCAAGGGAAAGCGTGCCGTCAAGCTGCAGATGCGCGTAGCAGTTGCTTCCCTCGAAAAGCAGGGGGATGCCGGTACCGTACATGTAGACGGCAAACCCTTTGCCCTTTTTGACAGGGCCGGCGGCTGCGGGCAGGGCTTTATCCCAGCCGAAACGCTCCGCGACCTTCTCAATGCATTCTCCCAGGCCCAGACCGCGGCTTTCCAGCATCACCTGGCCTGTGATGGTTCTGTCATTGTGACGAAGCATGTTGATCTGACGTATTTTCACCGGATCCATGCCAAGGCGCCGGGCCAGCTCGTCCATCTGGCATTCCATGGCAAAGGTGGCCTGGGGAACGCCGAATCCGCGGAACGCGCAGGCATAGGGAGTGTTTGTAAACACGGAATGGGATCTCGCCCTAGCGTTGGGCACATGATAGGCCCCCGCCGCGTAAACTAGGGTACGCATGGTCACGGCGTGCAGGGGTTCCTTCATCCCACCCATGGAGACGTAGGCGCCTTTGTTGAGTATTGTCCGGACGTCAACGGCGAGGACTTTCCCTTCCTTTGTGGCGGCAAGACGATGACTGATATATGTGGCGTGACGTTTCCCCGTGGTGCGGAACACTTCTTCACGGGTCAATTCCATGTAAACCGGCCTGTCACATTTTACAGCGAGCACGCCGGCCATAGCCGAGACGTCCAGGCAAGAGTCTTCCTTGCCGCCGAAACCGCCTCCCACTAGTGGGCTGACCACGCGTAATTTGTTGTGAGGGATGCCGAAAACTCCCGCCAGGGAACGCCTGTTCGCATATACCGCCTGGGCTGGGCTGATTACCGTCAGGCCGCCGGTCAAGGGGTCGGGTTCGGCAATGCAGACATCCGGCTCCATGTAACAATGTTCCACAATGGGGGTTTCGTAGTCGTTTTCAATAATTATATCCGCCTGGGCGAAGGCTTCTTCAACATCCCCGCGGTCCAGTTTCAGCGTAACGAGGATATTGCCGTCCTCAGCCACAGGATGATTTTCGTGTATCCGAACCGCGCCTTCTTTCATGGCTTCCCGCGGGTCGTCGTAAGCGGGCAGAAGTTCATAGTCCACCTTGATGCGCCGTAGGGCCTCGCGGGCGGCCTCGTCAGACACGGCCGCCACCAGCGCCACGGCATCGCCCTCATAATGGGTTTTGCTTTCCACAATGACAGGCTTGTCCTGTATCATGACCCCATAGCCGTTTCTGCCGGGCAGGTCTTTCGCCGTCATGACCGTGACGACGCCCGGAACCCTGAGGGCTTCGGAAACATCAATATTTTTTATCAGGGCATGAGGATACGCGGCGAACAGCGCTTTGCCCGTCAGCATATCCTTCCTTCTCATGTCAGCGGTAAACCGTACGCGCCCGGTGGCCTTGGCAATGGCGTCCGTCCGCAATTCACGCTGACCAACTATCCGCAGCTTTCGCATAATGCAACTCCTTGGTACGGAAAAGGCACGTCAATCAGCACGCTTTGCCAGAGTTTCGGGCATGAAGAAGAGCGTCACAACACCAAGGAAAAAGATGACGGCGCAAGCGCTGATACCGAAGCCCAGGCCATTGCTCTTGGCAAGCACGCCTACCGTGTATGGGGTAAGCATGGCGCCCACGCCGCGGCCGATGTTGAAGGCAAAACCGCTGCCGAAAGCGCGGATGCGCGAGGGGAAAAGTTCCGCAAAATATGCGCCGAACAAGCCGAACACCCCGCCAAAGCTCAGACCCATCAGCGGGCCGATCCAGAAGAGCAGCGTGGCGTTGGGAATGAGGATATACAGCGGCACCATGATGGAATCCATCAGAAAAGCGATGATAAGCGCTTTTCTGCGCCCCAGACGGTCGGCAAGATAGGCGTAAAAGAAATAGCCCACAAAGGCGCCGGAGAAAATGACGATGCTGAACAGACTCATGTATTCCAGACTCAGACCGCGCACCTGAACCAGGTATGTGGGAACCCAGGAGGATACCCCCCAGAAGCCGCCCATCTGGCATGCCGCCGCAATGGTGGCCCCTATGGTAAGTTTTGTCACCCCGGGCGCGAAAAGTTCCTTCAGACTGACGTCGTCTTTTTTCTCTGATTTTTCAGGTTTGACGACTTTGTCGGCCGGAACAAGGAACCAGAAAAGAATGGCCGCGAGGCAGGCTGTTCCCGTCAATACGAAAACCCATCGCCAGCCAAGGGTGTTGATGAGGTAGCGCCCCAGCACGCCGGCAAGAATGCCGCCAATGGCGAATGTACTCAACATGCAGCCCGCTGCCCTGGCCCTGTATTTGACGTCCCAGTGTTCAGCGATGAGCGCCACTATCGGCCCCCACAGGCCGCCTATGCCCAACCCCTGAAGGAAACGCAGAATCATCAGCTGGCCCCAGGAATCCGCCCAGAAGACAAGCAGAGTGAAGAAGCCGAGTTCAAAAAGCGATACCACCGCCGCGTTCTTGCGGCCATAGTTTTCAGCGTACCAGCCGAAAATGATGCCGCCCACGGCAGTGCCAAGCATGGTGGATGACGCGAGAAGCCCGCCTTCGGTAAGGCTGATGCCGAGCCCGGCTATGATGGCCGGCATGCAGATGGCGAGAATTTGTAAATCAAGACTGTCATAGAGATAGGCGAGAAAGGTCATGCTGAGAACATGCCAGCGTTGTGGGCTGCCTCCGACACCAGGTTGAAAGGAAACAGTCTGCTCCTCCATATTTCCTCCTATTGAGTGATGGGGTGTTTTACATTTCTAATTGTTCCCGCTGGACGCGTTTGAGAACAAACGCGGGATTTCAGTGTGTCAGTTCTCCTTTTTAAAACGAATCATGCTCCGTTATTTTACTCAGACGGATTGTGACTTAAACCGCCGCCCCTCACGTTGACCGCGAAATTACAGATCCCGGTTGATGGTGCCTTCCCAAGTACTCACCTTAGCCTGTTGCGACTCGGCCGGAGAAACCCATTTTGTGGTGACTGTCTTGACCTTGGTATAGAAACGCATTCCGTCCCGGCCCAGCACATGCAAGTCGCCATAAAAGGAACGCTTGTGACCGGAGAAGGGGAAAAAGCCCAAGGGTACAGGTATGCCCACGTTGACGCCAACCATGCCGCCGTCTGTCCTGCGGGCAAATTCACGGGCATAGTGACCGCTTGAAGTGAATACCGAGGATCCGTTGGCAAAAGGATTGGCGTTCATCAGGGAAATGCCTTCCTCAAAGTCCTTGCAACGTTTGACGCAAAGCACGGGGCCGAATATTTCCTCATCGCCGACGCTCATGCCGGGCCTCACATGGTCAAGAATAGTCGGTCCCACAAAGAACCCGTTTTCAAAACCGGATGGCTTACAACCTCTCCCGTCAAGAACCAGGGCCGCTCCCTGATCCAACCCCTTTGTTATCCACGCTTCCACGGAGGCCTTTTGAGAGGCGCTGATGACAGGGCCAAGTTGGGTGGCGGGGTCATAGGCCGCGCCCACAACAAGCTCCTGTCCCAGCTTTTTCATGATCTTCACAAACTCGTCCGCCACGGACTCCTGAACAACCACCGCCGGGAGAGCCATACAACGCTGACCAGCGCAACCGAAGGCGGAATTGATGACCCTGCGCGCCGTCCATTCCAAGGGTGCGTCTTCCAGTATCAAGGCATGATTTTTGGCCTCCACGAGACACTGTACCCGTTTCCCCGCGCCTGCAGCGGCCGCGTAAATTTTTTTGCCTACGGATTCCGAACCCACAAAAGTGATTCCGTCAATGTCCTTATGGGCCAGCAGGGCTGTCAATTCTTCACGACTGCATGTCACCAGATTGACGACACCTTTCGGCAGACCGGCTTCAATAAGGAGTTCCAGCAAGCGCATGCCTGTCTGGGGAACCATAGTTGCGGCTTTAATGACCATGCAGTTGCCTGACACGATGCAGGGAGGGATAAACCAGCCAAAGGGAATCATAGCGGGGAAATTGTACGGCGCGATGCCCAGAAAAACCCCGACCGGCTCACGGTAAAGGGTAATGTCATGGCTTCTGGTAGCTTCCATCAGGGAATAACCCTGCAGTTCCATGGGCGCGGCGACGGAGAGTTCGCAGGCCTCTATCACCTTAAAAACATCTCCCCGTGATTCCTCAAGATTTTTGCCCATTTCCGTGGCCAGCAGCACGGACAGTTCCTCAAAGTGAGCGTTCACCAACTCCCGGAACTTGAAAAGAACCTGGGTGCGCACCGCCACAGGTTTTGACGACCATGCCGGGAAAGCGGCCCGGCAGGAGGCGACGGCTGACTCCACCTCTTCTCCAGTACAAACGGGGGCCTCGGCAATCTGTTCTCCTGTGCTGGGATTCATCACTGCCGCATATTTGGAGGCGCGGGAATACTCCCAAATATTATCCACGCAGAACTGCAACCGTTTGACAGCCATATTCATCCCCTTAATATTATTGAATTATCTGTACAGTTGGCACGGTATTATCCCTTTGGGATACAATGGATCACTACTGCCACGATGTTTGGAATTCATGTACTTACGGTAAGCCTTGTCTCAAAAAAAGTAAAGCCAATTTTTTGAATATATAGCTATTTATTTTTTTATTGTTTTTCAATAGGATATATAAAAATATTTTTTATTGCAAATTTTTGGCGATAATGTCATTAAACAAAACTCACTTCCCAGAGCACCGGAGACAAAATGTTTACGCCGGCCAAAAAAGACAAGATATCAACGCAAATCATGCGGCAAATCAAGAATGCCATCATGCAGGGCAAACTCAAACCGGGCCAGGCGCTGCCGCAAGAAAAAGAACTGGTGACCGAATTCGGCGTCAGCAAACACACATTGCGGGAGGCCCTACGCTCCTTGGAAGCGCTTGGTCTTATTGAAATTAAACGCGGCGCCGGCGGCGGCCCCGTTGTAAGCGAAATAGACTGGGCCACGGCGAGGGATTACTTTTCCAGTTTTTTATATTTCCAAAAATTCACGCTTGCGGATATCTCTGAGATCCGCAAGCTGGTGGAGCCGTATATCGCACGCAAGGCAGCCGAACATCTTACTCCGGAAAATTTTGCAGAACTGCATACGGTGCATGAAGATTGCGTCAATGCCTTCCATTCCAACAAAGATGTGATTCGCAACGAAACTGAGGTGAAATTCCACGTTCTTCTGGGCAAGTACGCGGCAAACCCTCTTTTGTGGGTCGTGCTGGACTTTGTGAACAACATGTTAGCCGATGTCAAGCACAAGCTCAAGCCCGGAAAGGATTTTTCCGCCAAGGTTATTGAAGGCCATCAGAGAATACTTGACGCCATTGAGAGACGTGATCCGGAAGCTGCCGCTCAGACTATGTATGCACATATTTGCGAAGTTGAAGAAGGCCTGAATCTGCTTGGGAAATAGTCTCATTCCAATCGAATGAATGGCCCGCCGATACACCCGCCTGACGCAACCGGCCCATGAACGGATGCTGGGCAAACCGGCCGAATATTATGGGGAAGGTGAAGCAATGCCCCTCGGTTTCTGGATTGTCTCAGGTCTCTATACTTGGTTGTAAGAAATCCGTCTGTATTGTATAAAGGCCTTGATGCTTGAGTTCACAATACCACGCTTGCGCGTAGCTACGCTGCTTTTCTGCTCTGTTCTGTGCGCCTGCCTTCAGACGCGTCTGCCCGAAGGCGTACTGGCCGTCGTCAACGGAGAACCCATTTACCTGCGCACGGTGCAGGCGCTGCTGGACGGGCACGCTTCAGCCGGGGGGACGTGGGAGACCAGGTCGCTGAAAATCATGAAGAGCCGTTACGGAGAGGCCCTGGGGACGCTGATCGTCAACGCTCTTGTCCGGCAGGAACTGGCCCGCCGCGATATGGCCGTCACCGACGGGGATGTGGCCGAAGCCCTGGACAAAGTACGCTCGGATTATGGCGGACAGGAGGACTTCAACCTTGTTCTGGCCGAAAAGTCGCTTAACGAAACAGAATGGCTGAATCTGCTGCGCGACCACCTTTCCGTGCGGCGTTTTGAAAAAAATATTCTTCTGCCCGGAATCAGGGTGGGGGCAGACGACGTTCGAGCCTATTACCGGGAACATGAGGACAGTTTCCGCCTGCCGGAAATCTACGACGTCTGTCTGGCCTCATCCGACAAGAAGGAATATCTGGAAGTCTACGGCAGAGCCTTTGCCGAGACGGCGGCTTTTCCCTCCGGCGTGGCCGGACAGTGCCTGAGCGTCGCACTTAAGGATATCCCGCCCGAATGGCGCAAGACGCTGCCTGAACTTGCCGCCGGTGCCTGCTCGGGCGCGACGGCCCGCGGCAGCTCCTGGGAAATGCTTTGCCTGAAACGCCGTCTGCCGGCCGGAATAGCGGGCATAGCCGGAGTCTACGCTTTCATAGAGCGGCAGTTGCTGGAGTCGAGAAGGCAGGCCGTTTTTGAACGCTGGCTTGAAACATGCCTCGCCGGCGCGGATATCCGTGTGTCGCCCCACATCAAAGACGACTTGCTTGCCGCACGCGGCGAGGTCGCGTTGCCGGAAAACGCCGACCGGAGTGACGCGTCGGCCCCCGTTGCAAAATAGCCCTGTTTGGGCTAACATACAGTTTTGTTTTGATGTGAAGCCCTGGAGCAAGGCATGATGACGCCCGTGAAAAAATTTTTTCCGCTTTTTTCCGCAGTGTTTCTGTGTACGGTCATTGCCGCGCAGGCGGCGCAGATCAACAAGGTGGCGGCAGTCGTCAACGGGCAGGTCATCACCATGATGGATCTGCAAAAAGCCGCTCTGCCGGAACTGGCGCGTGCCCGGATAAACCCGGAAAACCCGGCCCAGGCGCCAGCCGCGAAAGAGATATTAAACAAGGTGCTGGACGTGATGATAATGGATATCCTCATCGGCCAGGAAGCCAAACGTCTCAAGGTAGCCATTTCTCCACAGGATGTTGACAACGAGCTCGCCAGAATGATGCAGACCCGCAAAATCACCAGGGAACAGTTTGAGGCCCAGCTGGCCGCGCAAAACGTCCCCCTCTCAGAGGTCCGCGCCGGCATGGAAAAATCCCTGTTGCGGCAAAAAATCATGGGCATGGCCGTGGGCCGCAGGGTGGTCGTGCGGCCGGAAGAAATCAAGGCCTACTATGAGACGCACAAGGACAAACTATACAACCGGGAAGGTCTG
The DNA here is from genome assembly GCA_031272405.1 of Desulfovibrio sp. Taxonomy (GTDB): domain Bacteria; phylum Desulfobacterota; class Desulfovibrionia; order Desulfovibrionales; family Desulfovibrionaceae; genus Desulfovibrio. The sequence goes on from JAISTW010000046.1 coordinate 12,130, forward strand.
CATTGGGGCTTTGTGGTGTATCCTCCCAAATCCGATGGAAAATTGCTGGCATCCAAGGTCAAAAACGGCTCTCTTCCTTTTGGGGACGCCGCGCGCAAATACTCCGTCGGCCCAAACAAGGACGCGGGTGGGGATATGGGCCCGGTACCTTGGGGAAATCTGAATCCGGATCTGGAAAGCCAGCTCGTGTCCCTGAAACCGGGCGAGATTTCCAACGGTTTTGAAATAAAAAACAACGGAATGACTTTCACGGCGCAAGTGCGTCTGTACAGGCCCGGCGGAGGGGAGGAAAAATTGCTCACCCTGGAGGAGGCCACTCCGCGGATTGACGCCATCCTGCGTGAACCCAAGGCTATGGAGCGCTTTGAAGAATACACCACCGGGCTCAAAAGCAAGGCGATCATAGACAAGCGGATTTAGGCGACAGGACGACCACAGCGGAATCAGACAAAGCGGGCGGGCATCATATGACACTGGAGGAATTGGGCGCGACATTGCGCGTGGAACGCGAACGACGATCCCTGAGCGTTGACGACGTCAGCGAAATTCTGAAAATCAATGCCCGTCTTCTGCGCGCCCTGGAGGAGGGGGATGTCGCAGCCTTGCCGCACCCCACATACGTCCGGGGTTTCGTCCGTTCTTACGCCGCCTTTCTCGGTTTTGCGGCGGAAGAAGTCAATGCTGCCGTCATCCCCGGCGCGGCCTCGGATATGACCACAACGCCGTCCAACATCTCCGTTCCGGAACCTCCCCGGCCAGTGCGCAAAAAGTCCGGCATCCCGCTCATTGTCCCGTTTGTTCTGTTGATTGTCTTGGCCGGCGCGCTTATTGCGGCCTGGCAGCCGCTTTCCACAATGTTTCACAGAACGCCGCAACGCCTTGCCGTACCGGCGGCGCCAGCGGATTCCGCACGGGAAGCAGCCTTGTCCCTCCCCTCCACCCCGCATCCATCGGGGACGGAGACGCGAAAACATCCGGCGCAAGCACCCAGCGACGACGTCGCTGGAACCGAACTGCCCGGCGCATCCGCGCAAAAAACATCTCCACCTCTCCAGGATACGGCTCCGGGAGCCGCAACCGATGCACGACAGGGCGTAAACGACGGACCAAGGCCTTCCACGCACAACGTCATCATCACCGCCACAGAGGAATGCTGGATACACTCACGGGCGGACGGCACGGACACGCGACAGTTTTCCCTGCGCAAGGGGGACACCTTTGCCCTCGCTTTTCAAAAGCGGCTGGATCTCAAATTGGGCAACGCCGGCGGGGTCCGCATCCGCTACAACGGCCAAGACATGCCGGCAGCCGGACAATCCGGTCAAGTTCGGACACTGGTGTTTCCGCCGCAGCCGGAATGACTGCGGCATGGGGGGAAAATGCTGGGAGAATGGGCCGACAGCGGACTTGTGCTTCGTGCCGGGCGTTTTCGCGAGACGGACATCTGGTTGAAAACGCTCTGCAAATCCAAGGGAATCACCACACTTTTCGCCTTTGGGGCAAGCCGCAGCCGCAGACGCTTCTGCGGTTGTCTGGATGTGCTCAATACGCTGCACTGCCGCATCAGCACGGTCAAAAACGGCGCTTTCCACAATCTTCAGGAGGCTGTTTTGCTGGCCGGTCCGCGGCATCTGCGGCGTGACTGGCAGCGCATGGGACAGGCAGCCAACTGTTTACGTTTTGTAGAGGCGCTGGGCGTGCCTCCGGAAAGCGCGCGCGAGGTTTTCGCCCTTGTGGAGGACATGCGCGATACGCTGGAAAACGCAGAGCGTTTGCCGGCCCTGTTCCCTCTTTTTTTTCGTCTGCGCATGGCCGGGGCTTCAGGTTTTGCCCCACGTCTGCAATGCTGCGGCCGTTGCGGCGGCCCGCTTGGGGAAAACGCGCTTTTTCTGGCCGATGAAGGGCAGATGCGTTGCGCGCGCTGCCGCCCGGCACGCGCCGCCAGGGCAACGGAACTTCCAGGCGCCGCCCTTGACCTGTTGAGGCTGGTTCAGAGCGCTCCGCCGTCTGCCTGGCCGATGGGGGACATGCTGCCGACGGAGCGCAGGGCCTGCGCCGCGGCGATTGACGGTTTCGTTCAGTATCATCTGGGGCTTGCTTTTGAAAATGGACGCTTTCGCCGGACATGAGTTATTCAATCCCGGGAGACGATATGCACTTTCAGGACATCACAGCAACACTTCAAGCGTACTGGGGCGGCAGGGGCTGCGTACTGGAGCAGCCCTCCGGCGTGGAATGCGGCGCAGGCACATTCAATCCCAGCACCTTCTTACGCGTCATCGGTCCGGAACCCTGGCAAGCGGCCTACGTTGAACCCTCACGCCGCCCCACAGATGGCCGCTATGGCGAAAACCCCAATCGTCTGCAACGCTATTTCCAGTTTCAGGTCATTCTCAAACCCTCTCCGGACAATGTGCAGGATTTGTATCTCCAAAGTCTGGAAGCCCTCGGAATATCCCCTTTCAGCCACGACATACGCTTTGTTGAGGACGACTGGGAGTCCCCAACCCTTGGCGCATGGGGACTGGGTTGGGAAGTCTGGCTCAACGGAATGGAAGTAAGCCAGTTCACCTATTTCCAGCAAGTAGGCGGCATTGACCTCGCCCCGGTCAGCGTGGAGTTGACTTACGGTCTGGAACGACTGGCCATGTATCTGCAGGGCGTGGAATCCGTTTATGACCTCAAATGGAACAGCCGGGTGACTTACGGCGACATCTACCATCAGAACGAAGTGGAGCAGTCCCGCTACAATTTCGAGGCCAGTGACCCTGGCATGCTGCTGCGGCATTTCTCGGATCACGAGAATCAGTGCAAGGCGCTGCTCGCGCTGAACCTGCCCTGGCCGGCCTATGACCATTGCCTCAAATGTTCCCACACGTTCAATTTGCTGGACGCGCGCGGGGCCATTTCCATCACTGAACGCACGGCCTATATCGGACGCGTGCGCGCCCTGGCCGCCGGTGTCGCCCGCCTGTATGCGGCGCAACGGGAGGAAATGGGGCATCCGCTGCTCAAAAAAAATACGGAAGGTCAGCATGGCGACATTTCTGCTTGAAATCGGCAGCGAAGAATTGCCGTCCCGTTTTCTCGGCCCGGAGGAGGCCGAACTTCGAGAAAGATTTACGGCCGCCCTGGATGAAATCGGTCTGGGACACGGGGCTGTCGGTGTGATGACCACACCGCGCAGGGCCGCTGTATATATTGAAGATGTGCTGCCTGTGCAGGCCGAGAGAGAGGACATCGTTCTGGGGCCGTCCGCCCGCGCCGCTTTCAACGCCGCCGGTCAACCCACGAAAGCGCTGGAAGGCTTCACGCGTTCTCACGGCCTGACGGCGGAGGCAGCCTTCCGCGCGCAGACGGAGAAAGGCGAATATATGGCTGTGCGCAAACGCAACGGCGGCAGACCTGCCGCCGAAATTCTGGCCGAACTGTGTCCGGCTGTCCTGGGCGGCCTGTCCTTCGCCAAACGCATGCGCTGGGGGGCGCACAGTCTGGCCTGGGCGCGTCCATTGCACTGGATTGTCGCCCTGCTGGATGCGGATATTGTTCCCTTTTCCTTCGGACACATCGTTTCGGGACGCCTGACGCGAGGGCACAGGGTTCATGGCCCCGGCCCCTTTGAAGTGCCTGAAGCCAAGGCCTGGCGGACAATTATCACCGAACGGGGAGCCGTCATCCCGGACAGCCGCGTCCGCCGCCGCCACATACTGGATGGCGGCGATGAACTGGCCCGGGCAGCAGGCGGCATGGTGCTGTGGAAGGAAAGTCTGCTGGATGAAGTGCAGGGCTTGAGCGAACACCCGGTTCCCCTGCTGGGAAACTTTGACCCCGGCTATCTGGAAGTGCCGGCCGAAGTGCTTTTGACAAGCATGGAAAGCCATCAGAAAAGTTTCGGCGTCGCCGGGCCGAACGGCAGGTTGTTGCCCTGTTTTCTCACTGTACTCAATCTTGATCCTCTGGATGTGGCTCTTGTCAAAAGTGGTTGGGAGCGCGTGCTTCGCGCCCGCCTTGAAGACGCGCGTTTTTTCTGGCGCGCCGATTTGCGGGAAAATTTCAACCTTTGGCTGGAAAAACTGGACCGGGTCATCTTTATCGGCAAGCTCGGAAGCATGGGCGACAAAACCCGCCGTCTGGAAACATTGTGCGCCAGCTTGGCCCAACGCTGCACACCCCGCGACGTTGAGGACGCTGCGCGCGCCGGACGGCTTTCCAAGGCCGACCTTGTGACTGGCCTTGTGGGAGAATTTGACGACCTGCAGGGCGTCATGGGGGGCATTTACGCAGAACACAAGGGAGAAAACGCGACTGTCGCCCAAGCCCTGAAAGAACAGTATTTGCCTGCCGGGCCGGATTCCCCGCTGCCTCAAAGCCTCATCGGGGCATTGTTGTCCGTCGCGGACAAGGTGGACACCCTGGCCGGATGTTTCGGCCTGGACATAACGCCTACCGGCGCGGCGGATCCCAATGGTCTCAGGCGTTGCGCCCTGGGCATTATCCGCATTGTTCTGGCTTTTGACCTCGATCTGGACATCAGGGCCGTGTTCGGAGAGGCTCTCGACCTATACGCTGATCAGGGCAAAAATCTGCCCCGCGAGGCAACGCTGGACAAACTGATGGAATTTATGGGCGGCAGGCTGCGCGGACACATGCTGGCTCAGGGGGAAGCAACCCTTCTGGCGGACGCGGCGCTCAACGCGGGCGTGAACCGCATCGGCGACTGCATGGCCCGCCTCGCGGCGCTGACAACTTTCAGTCGTAAAGCGGGCTTTATTGAGGCTGTGCGTACCCTCAAGCGCGTGGCCAACATTGTTCGCAAGCAGGAAACGCTTGTCCCGTCGGCCGTATGGGACAAAGCGCTGCTGACGGAGGAGGCGGAAAAAAACCTGGCCGCCGTCCTGCGCGATGTGCTGCCCCGCCTTGACGCGCATTGGGCAGCGGCGGAACACGGGGCGGCTTTGGACTGTTTGACGGAACTGCGACCTGCCGTGGATGCGTTTTTCGATTCGGTGATGGTGATGTGCGAGGACGCGGCCCTGCGCGACAACCGTCTGGCCATGCTCTCCGATCTGGCATCCCGCTTCGCACGCATCGCCGATTTCGCGGCCTTGCAGGTATGAACCCCGCATGGACAAATTGCTGCTAAGTTGCGTGAACAGCGCGGTATCCCTTGTAGGTTATGATTTTGCTCTGCGACAGCCGTTTTGGTATTGTCCCGGCAATGTGCTGCGGGCCTGCGGCATTTGCGCGGAAGGCAACGGGCTCTGGGTCGCGTCGGACAACGCCTTGGTGCGTCTGACCGGGGATGATGCCCAATCGCTGACTTTGCCCGGACCTCATGATAATTTCGTCCACAGCGTGAAAATTTTGGGAGAGAACCTGCTTGGCCTCGCGGACACCGGCAACTCGCGCATTTTGTTGCGTACATCCGGGACGGATTTTTTCAGTCTTTCGCCGCTGGAAGGATGGGGGAAAGACATTCCCCTTGACGCTATACACCTCAACGACATGATATCCTGGCGGGAAGGGCTGCTGGTTTCGGCCTTCAACTACCAGCCTTTCGCCGGATGGAAAAACGACGGCCCGGACTGGAAAAACGAGGGATGGGGCGTCATCTATTATCTGCGTCGCCATAAAGGGCGCACAGCCTCGCGTATTGTGGCGACCGGCCTGAACTGCCCGCATTCGCTCTGTCAATGGCAAGACGACGTGTATTGTTGCTCTTCGGCCCAAGGCGAGTTTTATTGTTTACAGCCAGACAGACATGAAAATCTGCGTGAAAAATGGCGCATCAAAGTGACTGACACCCATTTTTTGCGTGGAATTCTGCGTGTGCAAAACGGCTGGGTTCTCGGGGGCAGCTCACGCCGTCATCAGGCGGACGGCGGCGGCATGGCGCTGTTTTTTCTCGCCGACAACGGCGATATAGAAACTTTGCCGGTGGCGGCGGCAGGAGAAATATACGATATTTTGCCTTGGAACGAGGAATTTATGCCCGGGATTGCCGACACGCTTATGCGCATGCCGAAACTTGATCTCAAGGGTGAATTCCCGCCGCGCTGCGCGCTCTCGAAAGCGTATTTTGCGGATACGGGGAACGGCGGCGGGACGTCCTCGGGCGAATCGGCATTCCGGCTTGACAAAGTTTTGCCGCCGGAATAAATTACATTTTTGTCTTTGCTGAGTGACAACCCGTTATTATGGAGAATACAGTGGCAAATCACAAATCAGCCGTCAAGCGTCACAAACAGAGTCTCAACCGCGCCGCGCGCAACAAATCCGCCCGCACCAAGGTAAAAAACGCAGTCAAGGCCGTGCGCTCCGCCGTACAGAACAAGGATAAGACCGGCGCGGAAAACCTGCTGTCCGCAGCCGCCTCCGTGCTCGCCAAAGCCGCCGGGAAAAAGGCCATCCACCGCAGAAAAGCGGCCCGCAAACTCTCGCGTCTGGCCAGAGCCGTCAACGCTGTTTCCGCCCAAAGCGCCTGAGCGCTGCGGGAAGCTGGTTCACTCCAAGGGCAATTGACGCGACCCCGCAATCCGTCTCTCAAGATGGGCGTAAGCCTTTGGCGTGGCCATGCGGCCGCGCGGCGTGCGCTGAAGAAAACCGCACTGGAGCAGATAGGGCTCATAAATGTCCTCCAAGGTGCGCACGTCTTCTGAGCAGGCGGCCGCTAGAGTTTTCAAGCCCACTGGCCCGCCGTCGTAATGGTCTATCAGCACAGCCAGCAATTTTCTGTCCATCTGGTCAAGGCCTCTCTCATCCACATCCATGCGCGCCAAGGCCTTTTCGGCCTGTCCGGCGTTGATGCGACCATCACTGTGCACCAGGGCGAAATCCCTGACGCGGCGCAAAAGCCGGTTGGCTATGCGCGGCGTCCCACGTGAGCGGCGTCCTATTTCCACGGCGCCGTCTTCAGTGATGTCCACATCCAGGATGGCGGCCGATCTGCGTACAACACGGGCCAATTCTGAAGGATTGTAGTATTCCAGTCGCGCCACAATGCCAAAACGGTCTCTGAGCGGCGAAGACAAAAGCCCCATGCGCGTTGTCGCCCCGACCAGGGTAAACGGCTCCAGGTCAATCTTCACGGTGCGGGCCGCCGGCCCCTGCCCGATCACCAGGTCAAGCTTGAAGTCCTCCATAGCCGGATACAGCACTTCCTCCACAACAATGGGCATGCGGTGTATCTCGTCCACAAAAAGGATGTCGTGTCGGCCAAGATTCGTCAGGATGGCTGCGAGATCCCCGCTGCGTTCCAGCACGGGGCCGGATGTGCAGACAATGTTGACGCCGAGCTCCGCCGCCATAATCTGGGCAAGGGTCGTTTTGCCGAGGCCGGGGTTGCCATAGAACAGCGTGTGGTCAAGGGCTTTGCCGCGTTCCCGGGCCGCATCCAAGTACACGCGCAGGTTGGCGCGCAAATCATCCTGCCCGATAAAATCGTCCAGACTCCGCGGGCGTATGCTTTCGTCGGCAACGGGAAAATCCGCCGCCCCCGCTCCGGCCCTGACGTCCTTGCTCCGTTCGCCGCCCTTCACCGCCCAGCTCCCTTGCCGAGTTCCTTAAGGGCAAGCCGTATGGCCCCGGCCACATCCATATCAGGCTCTTCCCGGAGGATGTTCCTGATCACGGGCGCGCATTCCTCCTCGCCGTATCCCAAATTGACCAGCGCGGCCACAGCGTCTCTGAGCACAAGCCCGCCGTTGGACGAAAAAACCGACGCTGCGGCATCGACATCGTTTGCCCTGAGTTTGTATTTCAGTTCCAGAAAAATGTGCTGGGCGTTCTTTTTGCCGATGCCGGAGACCCTGGTCAGGGATGTGGGATCTTCCTCAATCACGATCCTGCGCAAATCGTCCGGCCTGAAGGTGGAAAGTATGGCCAGGGCCGTGCGCGCGCCCACCTTGGAAATAGTCAGCAGTGTCTCAAATACGCGTTTTTCCTCAAAGGTGGCGAAGCCGAAAAGCTCCAGCGCGTCTTCCCTCACGGCAAGACTGACATACAGGACCACTTCCTCGCCCTTGGACGGCAGACAGGATAAAACGTGAACGGGCAGGGCGATCTCGTAACCGACGCCGGAGCGGGTCACGACCAAGCAGACATTTTCCCACACCTCAGCCAGACGGCCTTCAATATATGCGATCATACGTCCACTCTATAGACCGGATCGGCAAAAGAAACAATCAGGACATCTTCGCTGGGCATGCGGGGCGACTCTCCGTCACTGATCGCTCACCCAGTCCACGGCCAAAGCCAGGCGGCTCAGACTGTAGCTGCCATTGTCGCCCATCTGGGCCAGATCGTCAAATGTTCCGTCCAGACGGTATACGCGCCAATCTCCTTCAGGCACCCGGCCGGCAGCCATTTCCCTGTCCACATATTTGCGCGCCTCTCGCGGACTGCAGAAAAGGGGAAATTCCTGAACGCCCGGGTCCAGCACCACTTCCGCCCCGCTTGCGATATCCACGATATAGTTGCCCGGCGCAAAAACATAGACATCCTGGCAATGAGGCGTCTCCTGCGCGGGCAAGGGAGCCTTGCCCGCGCAGGAAGCCAGTAGGGCGACGATCAGAAACAAACGCGTCAGGCGCATGCATTCTCCCTACCTTGCCATGTCCATGAGACGCGCGATGCGCTCTTCCAGGGGCGGATGCGTGCTGAACAGGGATGCCATGCCGCCTGACAGAAAGACGGGCGTGACAATGAACATCTGTTCTGTGCTGGGATTGCCGGACCGCATGGGGATACGACTGGAATATTCGCCCAGCCTTCGGAGCGCTCCGGCCAGATCCTGCGGGCGACCGCACAATCTCGCCCCGGTATCGTCCGCCAGGTATTCCCGCGAGCGGGAGATGGCCATCTGGATAAGTCCGGCCGCGACGGGGGCCAGCAACGCCAGAACCAGACCCGCCAAGGGACTGCTTCTGCCTTCGTCATCCCTGCCGCCGAAGATGGCGGTGAACTGAAAGATGTTGGCCAGGGTTACAATGGCTGAAGCCATGACGCCGGCTATGGTCTGAATGAGAATATCGCGGTTGACGATGTGCCCGATTTCGTGGGCGAGCACGCCGCGCAACTGCTCCGGCGTCAGCAAACGCAGGATGCCGTCTGTGGCGGCAACCACGGCGTGCTGGGGATCACGTCCCGTGGCGAAAGCGTTGGGAGCCTCTTCTGGCACAACGCAAACGCGCGGTTTGGGGATGCCGGCATTGGCGGCAAGCTCTTCCACTATCCGGTGTAGATAGGGAGCTTCTTCGGGGGCCACTTCTCTGGCCCGGTACATGGAGAGCACAATTTTGTCCGAATACCAGTAGCTGCCGACATTCATGAGCAAAGCAAGGCCGAAGGCGATGATGATGCCGGAACGTCCGCCCAGCATACCGCCCAAAAGAATGATGATGCTCGAAAGCAGGGCCAGCAGAAACACGGTTTTGATCTGACTTGTCATGGCATTTGCCCCCGCGTGCGGCAGAGTCGTATGCATGGTGAACCCCGTCGTGGATCAATCCGCAACGAGGAAATCCTCAAATTTTTCCAAAAAGGCCCTCAGAGCGGCGCCTCTGTGGCTGACAGCATTTTTTTCCTCGCGGCTGAGTTGGGCAGCGCTTCTGCCGAGAGCCGGATCAAAAAAAACAGGATCGTAGCCAAAGCCGTTGGCTCCGCTGGGCGCTTCCAGCAATTTGCCCTGCCATTCGCCGCGCGTCAGCATTTCCCGCCCGTCCGGTCGAACAGCCGCCATGCAGCAGACAAAACGGCACGCCCGCCGACTTTCCGGCACAGCGCGCATAGCTTTCAACAATTTTCGTATGTTGCGCGCGTCCCGACTTTCCTCCGGCAAAGGCGGAACATCATCGGCGTAGCGGGCGGAATACACGCCTGGCGCGCCGTTCAGGGCATCAACTTTCAGGCCGGAATCGTCAGCCAAACTCACAAGACCTGTTTTTGCGGCCACGTAACGCGCCTTGACAAGGGCATTTTCCTCAAAGGTGGAACCGTTTTCTTCTATGTCCCCAATATCCGGGAATGCGTTCAGGTCGAGCACTTTCAGACGGAGTTTTCCAAGGACGGCCCCGGCCAGCGGGGCGGAGAGTTCCGCCACCTTGCCGGCATTGGCCGTGGCCAGGACCAGAGACTGTCCCTTCACGGCTACAGACCTCCCACGACATGGCCTTTTGTGCTCAGAATGACTATCTGCCTGGGCAGCATTTTACAGGTTTTTTTGAGGGCGTTTCTCACGGCCTGTTCCAGCCCGCCACAGCAGGGAACGTCCATACGCACCACTGTAACGGAGCTGATGGTGTTGTTGGCGAAAATGTCCGTCAGTTTGTCCGTGTAGTCCACATCGTCCAGCTTGGGACAGCCGATAAGGGGTATCCTGTTCCACATGAAGGTGTTGTGGAAATTGCCGCAGGCATAGGCCGCGCAGTCGGCGGAGACAAGCAGGTTGGAGTTGGCGAAAAACGGCGCGTTGACGGGAACGAGTTTGATCTGCACGGGCCAATGACGCAAATAGCCTGCGTAGCCTTGCTCACTGAATGAAGGATGCTTCGGCGTCGGGGGTTGCGCCGGTTGCGGATGAACCGGTTTTTGGCTTTGGGCCGCCTGTTCCCTTTTGGCTCTGACGGCATCTTCGTCAAAAGGTTCCGCCTCTCGCTCCTCAAAAGCAATAGCCGCAGTGGGACAGGCGGGCAGACAATTGCCCAGGCCGTCGCAATAACTTTCTTTCAGCAGCCTGGCCTTGCCGTCCACAATCCCGATGGCGCCCTCGTGACAGGCGTTGACGCACAGCCCGCAGCCTATACACTGCTCTTCACTGATGCTGACGATTTTTCGTATCATCTTCGTGTAATCCTGTTCGCGGTACCTGCTTTGTTTCTCCGTCCGGAATAATGTGCGGGGATATTTCTAATAACAAATTCTTCAGGCAAAAGTCAAATTCCAAAATCTCACCGTTCAGAAAACAACTTGGACGATTTTCTCCGGCAGGCGGTCTGTTTCGGCGCAGACCGCCACGCTGTATCCGGGGATGGCGTCGTACGTCCGGAAACACAGATCGGAATATTCTTCCATATATGCCGTCCATCCTTGTTTGCGCAGACAAAAAGAGGCGGGATCCAGAAAAAGACCAATGCCTGTCATCTTCAGGTAGCTTTCCTTGAGCGCCCAGAGGTCAAAAAATTGTTCATCCGTCGGCGCGTGTGCCAGATATTCCCGCTCTGCGGGATGGAAGCACGCGGCAAGGATATGGCGATCACTGGGCACATGGGCCTCGATATCGACGCCTATGGGCGCCTCGCAGACAGCCAGCAAGGTAAAATTTCCGGAATGGGACAGATTGAAATGCGGCCCTCCGGGCAGGTATGGTTTGCCATGCGCGCCGCGCCCAATAGTGTTTTCATCCAGGCGGCCGTCCCGCCCCAGAAAACGCGCCATAAGCAGCCAACCGGACAGACAGTGGAGTTGATCTTCCCGGCGGCGGAAACGGCGCATTTCGCGGGCGCGGCCCGCAGGCAGGCATGCTTCAAAAAGCGCGGCGTCAGCGTGGAGCGGACGTATGTCGGTGCAGTAGAGGGAATTCATCTCTGGTCTTTCAGCGAAACTGTTTCACCTTCGGTTCGTCCGCGGGATAATCGGCAATGGCCCCGGCGTGGGCTGGGGCGGGCACAAAAGTCAGGCCGCCCCGAAGCCTGGAACGTAAAAACGTCTTTCCAGACATCGGAGCATCCAGCCGGCCAGCGTGACCATGACGAGGTAATAGGCCCCCACAGTCAAAAAAACCTCCGTAAAACGGAATGTGTCCGAGGCCACCACCTTGCCCTCCCCCATCAGTTCCATGCAGGTGACGAGATAGGCTAATGAGCTGTACTTGATGAGGTAGATGATTTCGTTGCCGCAACCGGGCAGAGCGCGGCGGGCCGCCTGGGGAACAATGATCCAGATGACGGCGCCGCGTTTGCTGAAGCCCAGAGCCAGGGCGGCTTGCATCTGCCCTTTGCGTATGGATTGTATGGCCCCGCGCACATATTCGGACTGGTAAGCCGCCGTGCAAAGAACAAACCCCGTCAACGCGGCGCCATAAGGTTCAAAATAAATGCCCAGTCCGGGCAGGGCGTAGTATATCATCAGCAGTTGCACAACCAGCGGCACCCCGCGCAACAGGGCGGTGTAGGCGTCCCCAAGCCGTTGCAGCGGCGGCGGGCCAAACGCGCGTAAACAGCCCAGGGCGACGCCTCCCAAAAATCCCAGAACGCCCGCCGGGATAATGAGAGAGAGGGAAACAAGCAGGCCACGATTGAGGGCGGGAAGAAGGGTTTGCGTAAAAAATGCGATGTCCGGCATAACCACCTGCAGCGGCGTTCAGTCGTTGATCCTGAATTCAGCAAGCCGGGCGCAAAAATCGCGCGTCCGCGAGGCGCGGCCCTCGGCAAGCAGGGCTTCGGGCGCGCCCCGTTCAATGATGACGCCGTGTTCCATAAACAATATCTCGGTAGCCAGAACGCGGGCAAATTCCACCTGATGCGTGGCCATGATCATGGTCATGCCGCCGCGCGCCAGTTCCTGAATCACAGACAAGACCTCCCCCACCAGTTCCGGGTCCAGGGCCGAAGTGGGTTCATCCAGCAAAATGACGCGGGGGTCCATGGCCAGGGCGCGGGCTATGGCCACACGCTGTCTCTGCCCGCCGGAGAGCTGGGCCGGATACAGATGAGCCCTGTCGACAAGTCCAACACGGGCAAGTTCCGTCAGGGCGCGTTCTCTGGCCTGGGCTCGGGAAAAGCCGCGCACTCTGCGCAGGGCGATGGCGACGTTTTCCCCGGCCGGAAGATGGTCAAACAGATTGAAATCCTGAAAAATCATGCCCACATGAGCGCGAAAGGCGCACAACTCGGCGCTATTTGTCCTGTCAAGCCGCTCGCCGTCAAGCCATATCTCTCCTTCATCAGGAGGGATAAGGCAGTTGATGCACTGCAGAAGCGTGCTCTTGCCCGCGCCGGACGGACCTATAAGCACCTTGAGATCCCCCCTGTTTACAGACAGCGCGCAGTCGTTGAGAATACGCCTGCCGCCCAGGGTTTTGCCGATGCCTTCAACGCGCAACAGGTCCGCCATCATGACCTGCCGCCTCCTTCGACGGCGTAGTCGGGGATGCGAAAATGCCGTTCCAGCCGGAGCAGCAACTTGACCACAATATGGGTCAACGCGAAATAGAGCAAGCCCGCCGCGGCATAGAGCGCCAGATGCTCATGTGTGCGCGCCGCGACGAAACCGGCGCGGGCCATAATGTCCTGAGCGCCCAGCACGAAACAGATGGCGGAATCCTTGAGCAGTATGGAAAACTCGTTGGCGAAGCCGGGTATGGAAAGCCGCAGGGCCTGGGGCAGAATAATGCAGGCTACGGCTGTTTTGTCTCCCATGCCGAGGGCTCGGGCCGCGTTGAGCTGCCCCTTGGGCAGACTTTGTATGGCGCCCCGGTAAATCTGCGACTGGTAGGCCGTGCTGGTCATGCCCAGGGTGACGCTGCAGATGAGAAAGGGCGCCGCGGGCAGATTCAGGGCAATGAAAAGGCCGTAAAAAAGAAAAAGCAACACCAGTATGGGCACGCCGCGAAAAAACCATACATATATCTCGGCCAGACGCCGCGCAGCCGCACAGCCGTAGACCTGGCACACGGCCAAAGGCGTCCCGAGAACGAACCCAAGGGCGAGGGAGACGGCTACTGTTCCGACAGTGACAACGCCGCCAGCCGCTATAGCCGGCAACGCGTTGATGACTACAATCAGGGAGTCCAACCAGAGCGTCCGGTTCAGAATACCTGGGGACGATGCCTACTTGCTCAGATATTTTATCTGCAATTCCTTCCAATAGGGATCCGCTGTCAGTCTGCGGTACCCTTCATTGACAGTCTTGCGCAGATCCGTGTCTTCCTTGCGCATGGCCACGCCGAAGTTGTCCGGCTCGCCGTGTGCGCCCGCTATTTTTACCTGACGCCCTTTGACGATAGCGTCGCGGGCAGGCAAATCGTCCATGAACGCGGCGTCGATTCTGCCGTTGAGGACGTCTTCCACAGCCAGAGGGGCGGAATCATAGAAACGCAAGGTAAAACCGTACTGGTTCTCCCGCTTCTCCTGGGCGATGGCGGCCGCCTCGGATGTGCCGCGCTGCACGCCGAGCTGGATGTCGCTTCCTTTCAAGATACTCTGCGGCGAAAGCCCGGATGTGGCCTTGACCAAAAAAACGCGGGAAACCTGCCAGTACGGCTCGGAAAAGGCCACCTGACGAGCGCGTTGGGGGGTTATGCTCATGCCGGAGCACACCATGTCAATCTGCCTGGCCAGCAGAGCCGGGATAATGCCGTCCCAGGCCAGGGGCTTGTGTTCAACGGTAAAACCCATTGTTTTGGCTATCCAGTTCATGGAGTCCACGTCAAAACCGGTCGGTTGACCTGTTTTTTCATCCACATAGGCAAAAGGCGGGTAGTTGGGGTCAATGCCGTTGACGTATGTCTTTTGCGCCATGGCGGGCAAGGCCGTCAGTATTGCAACCGTAATCAGGACGAGGACAAAAAATCTTTTCATACGCGCAATCTCCTTGGACAAAAAGAGTTCGCCGCCGGGCGGCGTTTCTGAAATGTTTCGTCGAAACTTGTCTTTGCCGAATACCTATCAGGGATAGAAGAAGATGGCAAGCAAAGGGCGAAAGCGCCGGCCGAAACGGCAAAAATTTTACAGAGACGAAGTATTGCTCTGAACGCTGTTTCCGGTTAGTCTTGCACCCGACTTAAAGATGTGGGTGAGAACCAACTCCCGCGACTGACGCGCACGCGAAAGAACAGGGCGGGAATTGGGGACCGGGGAGAGAGAATGGCGCTATCCGCCTTGAACGTATCCACAGGACAGTGACATGACTATCCGCAAGCGTCTGCTGTTGGCCTTTTTTTGCAGCCTTTTCAGCTGTTGCGCCGTTATTTGCTGCATAGTGTTCCTGTCTATGAAGCATCAGGCGTTCAACGCCTTCGAAGCGTTGTCGCAGCGAGAGCTCCAACACATAGAAGATCACATCGATACATTCTTGGCCCCGGGATTTATGGGGGTTCGCTTTTTGGCGCGGCAGGAGGAAATCCGCGATTCCTTCGGAAAGCTGAGCAGCTTTCTCCATACCACGCAAACCACTACCCTGCGCTTTGCCGATCAAACGCCTTTCGAGCAGGGCATCTACCGGAGAATGCTGGACATCCACAAGGGCAACTCCAATTTCGGCCTCGTGTTTATGGCCAACAAGGACGGACAATATCTTCAGGCTCCCGAGGGAGGCATCAAGCTTGCCGGTTATGACCCCAGAGAACGTTCCTGGTACAAGGAACTCATGGCGAGCGGGTCCGATGAAGTCGTAAGCACGCCCTACCTGACCACCGGCGGGGGAATGGTGTGCAGCATCATGAAAAAAACTTACACGACGCGCGGAGAACCGCTGGGGATGGTGGGCATAGACTACAGCCTGGAAAGTCTTACATCTGATCTGGTGAACCGCAAAATTTTGAGCACGGGCTATGTGGTGCTTTACAATGCGGCCGGGGAGACCATGGTGGACGGATTCCACCCCGAGTACGTCGGCAGGAAGATAGAACAACTGCCCCTTCTGCGGCAGCAGGCCATCAGAGAGCCTGACGGCGTGTTTTTCGGCAGAGGCGAAAGCGGCCGCGATCTCTACTGTGTAACCAAAACCATAGACGTCACCCGCTGGAAAATAGCGATCTTTTTTGACGAACAGGAAATCCTGCGGCCTTCCTACACTCTGCTGCTCATGACCCTGGCCTGCGTGGCTGTCGCTTCCCTGTTGAGTTTCCTGGCGGTTATGCGCCTGGGCGGAGCCATCGTCAAACCTATAGAGGAGTTGGTGGCCGCCTCAAAAATGATATCCGACAAGGAATACGAAACATCTCCCGAAGTCAGGGAACGCCTGTACCAAAAGCTGCACACCAAAACCTGGGGGGAAACAAAAGTTCTGGCTGAAGCCCTGACCACGGTCATCAAAACGCTCCAGGAACGCGTCGAGGCGGCTCTGGCGGCGAGCAAGGCGAAGACGGCCTTTTTGGCCAACACCAGCCATGAGATACGGACGCCAATGAACGCCATCGTCGGCCTCACACGGATGCTGCTCAGGTCTCCCCTGGATGAACGACAACTTTCATACGCCGAAAATATTCGCAGGGCGGCGGTGGCCTTGTTGGGCCTTATCAACGGCATTCTTGATTTCACCAGTATCGAATCCGGGAAAATGCAGTTGAAAAAATCCCCCTTTAATCCTGTTTCGTTGCTGGAAGATCTTCGCGTTTTCTTCCAAGAACAAAGCGTGCGCACAGGCATTGCCCTGCGCATCGAGCAGGACGCGGATTTGCCGATGTCTCTTTTGGGCGACATCGCGCGCTTGCGGCAAATACTTATCAATCTTGTGGACAACGCCTTCAAGTTCACGGAAAAAGGCAGTGTGACGGTTGGGGCCAAACTTGTCCAAAAGCGGGCCAATACGGCGGATCTGGTTTTTTCCGTCGCCGACACGGGCATAGGTATGAACCAGAGCCAGCTGGACGATGTGCTCACGGTTTTTTCCCAGGCGGACGGATCCGCCACAAGGAAATACGGCGTCGTCGGGCTGGGCCTGACAGTGACGTCCAGGCTTGTCTCATTGATGGGCGGCAGTCTGGACATCTCCAGCGAGGAGGGTAAAGGAAGCGTCTTCACCGTTGCCGTATCCTTTGAGATCGTCGCGCCGCAGATTGAGGAAACACCGCAGGGCGGAGAACCAATCCCCGAAATGCCTTTGGACGGTCTGCGTGTTCTCGTCGTGGAAGACAATGAGATCAACATGTTGATTGTTGTGGAAGTGCTGAACGCCGTCGGGGCGCAGGTCATCGCGGCGAACAACGGCCAGGAGGCTCTGGATCGCATTGACCAGGCTTTGGCGGAAGGCCATAATCCGCCCTTCGACCTTGTGTTCATGGATCTGCAAATGCCTGTTATGGATGGTCACGAGGCGACCAAGCGCATCCGCAAACACCCCATTTGCCCACACCTGCCCGTCTACGCCCTGACCGCCCACGCCTTTGACGAAGAACGGCGGCATTGCATGGAGATAGGCATGAACGGGCACCTGACGAAACCCGTGGATCCGCCCACCATTTACGAAACCATGCGCTCAGTGGCCCAACGGAAAGCAACGGCGGAGACCGCTTGAACCAAACCCTGATTTCCTTTGAATGATCGCTGACCGCACGCTGAAAATCGTCATTCATCTGTTCCTGGCCGGCTTCGCTCTCGCCCTGATGTTGCTCGTCGCATCCACAACCTGGCTGCAGAGCGAAGACGCGGCGCAGATGATTTCCAACCGTTTTGGCTACCCTATTTTGAAACGCGCTCTGGCTTTCATTGACGGCGACAAATTCGAGCGTCTGGCCGAAAGCCTGGATCCCGAGGATCCCTTTTATGAGCAAACCCGCAAAAAGCTCGCGGAACTCAAAAAAGAGACACAGTGCCTCTATCTGTACACCATGGCTCCCTGGAAGGGGAATATCCACAGATTCATCATTGACGGAGGCGATCCCGGGGACGAAGGTTTCTCCGCCCTGGGCGACGAGGAGGACATTTCCGAATACAACAAGGCCTACCTCAGAACCTATGAGGAAAAAAAGCCGCAGTTCGACACCATAGACACCGCGACGCACTGGGGGGCGATGACCTCATGCTACATGCCCATCTTCAATTCGGCGGGCAAGGTGGTCGGCATCATCGGTTGTGATTTTGAACTTCAGGAATTGCACGCGACTTCCCGCAGGCGGATACTCCAGCAGGGCGCTATGGCGGCCGTGATCATCTGCGCCAGCATAGCGGCCCACTTTCTTCTGTTGAAAGTGATTACAGCTAAAAACGCCCAACATGAAGAACTCCGACGCAAGGCGGAAATCGCCTCCAGGGCCAAAAGCAAATTTCTGGCCACAATGAGCCACGAAATGCGCACGCCCATGAACGCCATCATCGGCATGACCAGGCTTTGCAAAAATACGGCCAACCCGGAAAAACGCGAGTATTGCCTCGACAGAATAAGCGGAGCCTCACAGACGCTCCTTGACATACTTAACGATGTGCTTGACATGTCCGACCTGGAGGCGCACAGACTGAAACTGGTCGAATCTGATTTTCTCTTCGCGGACATGCTCCGTCGGGCCATCGCGCCTGTGACCTGGCGCATGGAAGAAAAAGGCCAAAATTTTCAGATGGATGTGGATGAACATATACCCAATGCCCTGTACGCTGATCGGGGGCGTCTCGCCCAGGTTATCACCAATATTTTGGGCAACGCCTGCAAATTCGCTCCTGACGGCGGCCATATCGCCTTGCGCGTCGAACGGCTGCCGGACGATCAGGGCATGTGCGCCCTGCGTTTTACGGTGGAAGACGACGGCATAGGCATTGCGCCGGAAATGCAGAAAAAAATCTTTCACTCCTTCGAGCAGGCCGACGGAGAGCTGAACAGAAAATACGGTGGCATAGGCCTTGGCTTGACTATTGCCCGACACATAGTGGAGATGATGCACGGCGAAATCCAAGTGGAATCGCAACCGGGCAAGGGAGCGCGTTTTGTGTTTACAGTCAAGGCTCCTGCAGGCGCCGCCAAGACAGGCGACGACGACGCTCAGGAGCAGCGTGACTTTCGCGGAAAACGTCTGCTGCTGGCCGAAGATGTGGAGATCAACCGCGAAATACTGATCTCGCTGCTTGACGGCACCGGCATTGAGATTGATGTCGCGGAAAACGGACGCCGCGCCTGCGAGATGTTTTCAGCCAATCCGGACGCCTATGACATGATTTTCATGGACATTCAGATGCCGGAAATTGACGGTCTGGAAGCGACAGCGCGCATCCGCGCCATGGATTCTCCCAGAGCGAAAATCATTCCCATTGTGGCCATGTCCGCCAACGCCTTTCAGGAAGGCATCGAACAGTGCCTTGCCAGCGGCATGGATGACCACGTGGGCAAACCTCTGGACATAGGCGTTGTCCTGGAAAAGATGGAGAAATATCTGAATATTTGCGCGTGATTGATCCAGGCGCTATAATGCCGCGACAAAATGGTGAAAGTCCTCTTCGCCTTTGAGCACGCGCAGCACACCCAGGGCCAGAGCTTCCAGTTCGTTTTCACCCGGGACGATTTTCACGGGGGCGATAAAGCTGACCCGTTCCTCTACCCAGCTTGTGACGCGCCTGGAATGGGCTATGCCCCCGGTCAGGATGATCGCGTCCACCCGCCCCTTGACCACAGTCGCCAATTCGCCGATGGATTTGGCGATTTGACAGGCCATGCCGTAATACACGCCTTCGGCTGTTTTATCGCCGGCATCAATCATCTTTTCCACTTCCAAGGCCTGATTGGTGCCAAGATAGCCCACAAGCCCCCCCTTGCCCCGTACCGCCTTCATCATTTCCACATGGCTGTATTTGCCGGAATAACAAAGATCGATAAGCCTGCGGTAGGGCAGGCGTCCCGCCCGGTCGGGAGAGAACGGGCCTTCGTCGTCTCCCACGTAATCGAGCATCTGCCCCTGGCTCAAAACGCTCAAGGTTATGCCGCCGCCGAGGTGGGCCACGATAAAAGTACACTCAGATGCCTTTTTGCCCATTTGCTTCGCTGTTTTTATGGAAACCGCCCGCATGTTCAGCATGTGAGTGCCCGGTTTTCTCGGAAGAACCGGCAGACCCGAGAGCTTGGCCACTTCACCGACCTCGTCCACGCGGATGGAGTCGTAAATGTAGGCCGGTATGTCATAGCGGCTGGCGATTCTATGAGAAATGATCGCTCCGAGTTTGGAGGGATGTTCGCTCTGAGCCTTGTTGGCGAGGTAATCCAGCATAACGTCGTTGATGATATAGGCTCCCTGTTTGACCGGTGGGAGCGGGCCGCCGCGTCCCGCAACGGCGGACAGGCGGGAAAGATCGAAATTGTGCTGTTTCAGGCAGTCCATGATGCCCTGTTCACGCAAGGGGATCTGCTCTATGGCGCGTGAGAAGCTGTTCAGTATTTCGGCATCGTGGTCAACGCTGCCGCGAAACAACTCCTTGGCGTCTTCATAGACCGCGATTTTTGTAGAAGTGGAACCGGGATTGACGGCCAGTATGGTATAGGTTGCGTCGCTCATGGCGGTTTTTCCTGTTTCTCAGCTGACCGCCGCGGCGACAGCTATGGGGAGAAACTTGTTGTCCGCGTCCGAAGCTCTGGAGGGAAGTGCCAGGGGAACACGGCCGCCTGTGACGATGGCGGCTGTACTGAACCCGGCTGAGCAGCGCAGGGCCTTGACCAGTATATTCCCGGCCGCAATGGATGGAACCAGCAAAATGTCGGCATCGCCGCAGACTGGGTTGTCCATGCCCTTGATTTCGGCCGCTTCCCTGGAAACGGCCAGATCGTAGGACAGAGGCCCTTCCACGAGGCAACCTGAAATGCGGCCGTCCTTGTTCATGGTTTTCAGCTCGGCGGCATCCACTGTTTCCGGCATCTTGGGGTTCACATTTTCCGAGGCGGCCAGCACGGCCACCTTGAGGGCATCAAAGCCCATCCGGGTAAAGACCTTGACGGCATTTTCAATTATTCCCGCTTTCTGCTCCAGAGTGGGAGCTATGGTCAAGGCCACGTCGGTGATGCCGACAAGTTTGTGGTAGTTGGGTATCTCCACTATGCTCAGATGGGAGATCAAGCTGCCGGTGCGGAACTGGGCTTCGCTGCTCAGCAGGGCTTTCATCAGTTCAGGGGTCTGTAGTTTTCCTTTCATGATGATGTGCGCTTCACCAGAGCGCGCCAGCCTTGCGGCCTCAAGGGCGGCCTCGCTTCCAGTAGCCGTCGGGCGGACGGCATACTTGTGGAGCGGACGCGGCAACAGGGACAGCTCATACTCAATGCGCGCCGGATCCCCGATGAGAATGGGGGAAATTATACCCTCATGCGCGGCGTGGGCCACAGCCTCAAGCGTATGCGCGTCGTCCGCCGCCACAACGGCAACAATGCGCCTGTTTATGACGCCGTCTTTGCCGGCGCGCAATTGTCCGATAAGTTCTTCAAAGGTTTTGAAAGTCACGGCGTACCCCTTGTTCCTGCCCTGAAGGCGCGCTTGAGGGCTTTTACGTCCGTCCGACATGTCTGGCATTGCCGACGGCACCGCGCTTAAGATAGACCACGATGTTCAGGTTGACCAGCATTTCTGTACAGCAGCCGTCTGCCGCCTTTTATGACCAAAATGTCATTTTTGTAAAATTACCGCCACGCAATGTCCATTTTTGTACTCTTTAATAATGCGAGGAATACCAGTATATTAAGTATATGCTATAAAAAATACATATTCTATTTTTACTACATTTACGTAGGATACTCAATAATCGAGACTTCCCAATCGCAGGATTTTCCCCAATATTGCCAGCGCAATATAACAATAATGTCAATTTATTCTATTTTGGCACGGCGCTTGCTCATGTCAATGCAAATTACTTACGCGTCGGAATAATCGCGAGGAGAAAAAGACATGAGACAAGTGGCTATTTACGGCAAGGGCGGCATAGGGAAATCCACAACAACGCAAAATCTTAATGCCGGGCTTGCCGCCATGGGCAAGAACATCATGATCGTCGGCTGCGACCCCAAGGCGGACTCTACCCGGCTTATTTTGGGAGGGCTGGCCCAGACGAGCGTGCTGGATACCCTGCGCGAGGAAGGGGAGGACATCGACCTGGACCTTGTGCTCAAAATGGGCTACGGGGGCATACGCTGCGTGGAATCCGGCGGACCGGAACCGGGCGTGGGGTGCGCCGGGCGCGGCATCATCACTTCCATCAGTTTGCTGGAGCGTTTGGGCGCCTATACCGACGATCTGGATTACGTCTTTTACGACGTTCTCGGCGATGTCGTCTGCGGAGGCTTCGCCATGCCCATCCGCGAAGGCAAGGCGCGGGAAATATATATCGTGTGCAGCGGTGAGATGATGGCCCTTTATGCGGCCAACAACATCTCCAAAGGCATACGCAAATACGCCAATACCGGCGGCGTGCGTCTGGGCGGTCTTATCTGCAACAGCCGCAATGTGGACGGGGAAGCCGATCTGGTTTCCGCCGTGGCCAAAGAACTGGGCACACAGATGATCCATTTCGTGCCGCGCGACAATATGGTGCAGCGGGCAGAAATCAACAAAAAAACCGTTATCGAGTATGACCCCGACTGCTCTCAGGCCGGGGAGTATCGCGCCCTGGCCCAAAAAATAGACGGAAACGACATGTTCGTTATTCCCAAACCCCTGACCCAGGAAAGACTGGAGGCCCTGCTTATGGAACACGGCATTCTGGACGCCTAGTTTTGAACACAGACGCATCACGATATGCGGAAGCCAGGAGTGAAAATATGTTAATGATTCGCGCCATTGTCCGTCCGGAAAAAACCAATGAACTGCTCACGGAACTGCTCAACGCGGGATTTCCTGCCGTGACCAGGCTGGATGTATACGGACGCGGCAAACAGAAAGGTATTACAGTAGGAGAAGTCCGCTACGACGAGCTGCCCAAACAGATGCTCCTCATGGCTGTCAACGATGAGGACAAGGACGACGTCGTCAGTATTATCCTGCGCACGGCCAAAACAGGGGAAGGGCACTTGGGCGATGGTCGTGTTTTCGTCTCGCCTGTGGAAGAAGCCTGGACGGTCAGCACCGGCAAAGCCGGTCTGTGAGGGAAACGACATGAAAGAAGTTATGGCCGTGCTGCGCAGCACCAAGGTCAACCACACCAAAACCGCCCTCACGGCGGCCGGTTTTCTGGGATTTTCCTGCGCCGCCTGCCTGGGGCGCGGCAAGAAGCTGGTTGACCCCGGCCTGCTCAGGCTCATCATGGACAGCGGCAATCTGCCCCTCTCCGCAGCCGGGGAAACAATGACCGAGTCCACCCGTCTCATCCCGAAACGGGTATTCTCCCTGATTGTTCCCGACGAACGCGTCAGGGACGCTGTGGATGTCATCATCGCCGTCAATCAGACCAAAAATCCCGGCGACGGCAAGATATTTATCCTGCCGGTTGTCGAATCCTACAGCGTGCGTCTCGGCGACAAGGCGGACGTTGTATAAGCGCGTATCATCGCGATGGAGGAGGTAAGCGCAATGGACGTCAAATCTGAAATATTGGGCCGCTACAACGCCAAGGTCTTCAAAAACCGCAAAGATCACATTTTGCGCGTGACGGGGACAGAAGGCGGCGTGCCTGAAATAGCCGCGAACACGCGGGCCATGCCCGGCATCATGACCAACAGGGGATGTTGTTATGCCGGTTGCAAGGGCGTGGTGGTGGGCCCCATACGCGACGCCGTCACCATCACGCACGGGCCGATAGGTTGTGGTTTCTACACCTGGGGCACCCGTCGCAACAAGGCGCGCGCCGGTGAAGACGGGAAAAACTTTATCCAGTACTGTTTTTCCACAGACATGCAGGAGTCGGACATCGTCTTCGGCGGCGACAAAAAATTACGCCAGGCCATCAAGGAAGCGGTGGAGATATTTCACCCCCAAACCGTCTTCATTTGCTCCACATGCCCGGTGGGGCTCATCGGCGACGACATACACGCCGTGGCCGCCGAGGCCGAGAAGCTCTACGGCATCACCTGCACGGCCTTCTCCTGCGAAGGATACAAGGGCGTGAGCCAGAGCGGCGGGCACCACATCGCCAACAACGGACTTATGAAGCGTCTTATCGGCAGCAATGATACGCCGCCGGAAACAAAATATTCCGTCAACCTGCTGGGAGAATACAATATCGGCGGCGACGGATGGGAAGTGGAGCGCATTCTCAGGCGCATCGGTTACGATGTGGTTTCGGTGTTTACCGGCGACGGCAGCGTTGAGCGGATTTCCCGCTCGCACATGGTCAATCTGAACCTGGTGCAATGTCACCGTTCCATCAACTATGTGGCCGAGATGATGAAAACCGTATACGGCGTTGACTGGCTCAAGGTAAATTTCATCGGCCTTGACGCTGTATGCGATTCTCTCCGCAATATCGCCGAATTTTTCGGCGACGAAGACCTGAAGCGGCGCACGGAGGAGGTCGTCGCCGAGGAAATGGCGGGAATCGCCGAGGACATGGCCTTTTTCAAAAATAAACTGGAAGGCAGAACGGCCGCTCTCTTTGTGGGTGGCAGCCGTTCTCACCACTATCAGGCCCTGCTCAAAAATCTGGGCGTGAGTACAGTGCTGGCCGGGTATGAATTCGCCCACCGCGACGACTACGAGGGCAGAGATATTATCCCGGAAATCAAGGAAGATGCGGACAGCAAGAACATCGAACAGCTTGAGGTGGAGAGAGACCCCAAGCGTTACCGGGCTTTCCTGAGCCCCGAACGCTATGAGGAACTTAAGGCAAGCATCGGACTTGAAAATTACCGGGGGATGATCCGCGACATGCCTGATGGCTCCTACGTTGTTGACGATCTGAACCATTTTGAAACGGAACAATTCTCCAAATTGCTCAGACCGGATATCTTTTTCTCCGGCATCAAGGACAAATATGTGCTGCAAAAAGGCGGAACCCTCTCCCGTCAACTGCACAGCTATGATTACAGCGGCCCCTATGCGGGATTCAAGGGAGCGGTTGTCTTTGGCCGGGACCTGGTTATGGGTCTGTACGCCCCGGCCTGGAACATGGTGACGCCCCCGTGGAAAAAGGAAAGGCCTGAAAAGGATTCTGAAAAGGAAGGTTCTTCCCATGCTTGATCTGACGCCAAAAACAGTAACGGAGCGCGGCGCGTTGCGCGTGAACCCCTGCAAGACCTGCCAGCCCGTGGGCGCGCTTTACGCCGCCCTCGGAGTACACAAGTGCATGCCGCACAGTCACGGCAGTCAAGGTTGCGTGTCCTACCACCGTACCTTTTTGACCAGACATTTCAAGGAACCGGCTATCGCCGCCTCCAGTTCCTTCACCGAAGGGGCTTCGGTTTTCGGTGGAGGCCCTAACTTGCGCACAGCGGTCAAAAATATTTTTGACATCTACAACCCTGACATCATCGCCGTGCACACGACCTGCCTTTCGGAAACCATAGGCGACGATCTCAATTCCTATATTCTGGAAATGAGCCTGCCGGACGACAAAACCGTGGTGCACAGCAACACGCCCAGCTATGTGGGCTCCCACATCACCGGCTACGCCAACATGCTCAGCGGCTTCATCCGTTATCTGGCCGACGCTCACGCCGCCGGAAACGGCAAGACGGCTGTTTTTCCCGGGTTCGTCAATCCCGGCGACATCCGGGAAATCAAGCGCATGCTTGAGTTGCTGGGGCTGTCCTTCATTGTGTTTCCGGATCAGAGCGGCGTGATGGACGCGCCGATGACCAATACGTATCAAATGTATCCGGAAGGCGGCACAACAATTGACGAAATCCGCGCCCTGGGCGGTTGCGCGCGTGTTCTGTCCCTTGGACGTTTTTCCTGCGAGGCGCCGGCCGACGCTCTGGAAAAAAAGTGCGGGGTTCCCTACGTCAGCCTGCCCTTGCCCATAGGCGTTGCGGCCACGGATGAATTCGTCATGGCCGCCGCCGGCCCGGATGGTTCCGTGCCCGGAGAGTTGGACGACGAACGCGGCAGGCTTCTTGACCTCATGCTGGATGCCAATCCCTATTTTTACAACAAGACGCTGGCCGTTTTCGGAGATCCGGACACAGTGCTCGGGCTCACCGCTTTCACGCTGGAGCTGGGCATGAAGCCCAAATACGTCATAACCGGCACGCCGGGGGACGCTTTTGTCCGGCAGGCGCGGGCCGTTCTTGACCGGTTCGGCATTGTGGACGCCAAAGTCAAAGCGGCGGCGGACCTGTTCGAACTGCATCAGTGGATCAAAAATGAACCAGTGGATCTACTGCTCGGCACCTCTTACGGCAAACAGATCGCCAAGGCGGAAGACATCCCGATGGTGCGGGCCGGATTTCCTGTTCTGGATCGCTACGGGCACAGCTACATGCCCATCGTCGGCTATCAGGGCGCCATGCGTTTGGCGGAACTTGTCGCCAATGCCCTCATGGACAGGCAAGACCGCGACTGCGCCGACGAAGACATGGATGTCGTGATGTAGTGATGCAACCTGTATCAGCCGCGTGAAAACAGCGGCGAAGAGACATTCTATGTACGCGCGCATATTGGAGGAACGTAAAAACTCCATCAGATACGCGGAAAAAAATTCCGCCCCCATTCACTGCGAGGCCGCCAGCATTTCCGGCGCGGTAAGCCAGCGGGCCTGTGTGTACTGTGGAGCCCGGGTTGTGCTCAATCCCATTACTGACGCTTTTCACATTGTGCACGGCCCCATTGGCTGTGCAAGCTATACCTGGGATATCAGAGGGAGTCTGAGCAGTGGCCCGGAACTTTACCGCAACAGTTTTTCCACCGACCTGCAGGAAAAAGACGTGGTCTTCGGTGGAGTCCGGAAGCTGGAAGCGGCCATAGACGAAGTCATGCGAACCTATGCTCCCCGGCTGATCTTCGTTTACGCCACATGTATCGTCGGCGTTATTGGCGACGATGTGGAGGCGGTCTGCAGAGAGGCGGAACGCAAATACGGCGCGCGCGTCATAGCGGTCAAAGCCCCGGGGTTTTCCGGCAACAAGTCCACCGGCTACCGCATGGCCTGTGACGCCCTGATGCGGCTTTTGCCGCCCCGCGATGACCATATCCGCAAGAACGGAGTGAACATTCTAGGCGATTACAACCTCGCCGGCGAGACGTGGATCATCAAAACCTATATGCGCGAAATCGGCGTGCCGGTCATTTCCACCTTCACGGGTGACGCATCGTACGAACGCCTTCTCGCGGCGCCATCGGCCGGCCTGAATGTGGTGCAGTGCGCGGGCTCAATGCTCTATCTGGCTCAGCGTATGGAACAGGAGTTCGGCATCCCCTGGGTCAAGGCCAGCTTTTTCGGCATTGAGGATACCAGCACCGCCATACGACAAGTGGCGGATCTTATAGGATCGGAAGAAACGCGTCGCAAGGCGCGTGTCTTTACCGAGCGCGAGTCGGAGCGGGCGGCGCGTCTGACGGCTCCGTATCACAGCCGGCTCAGAGGGAAAAAAGCGGCAATATTTGTGGGCGGCGGTTTCAAGGCCATTTCCTTGGTGCGCCAGTTCAGGGAGATGGGCATGGAAACCGTGATGGTGGGCACCCAGACCGGCAAGGCCGACGAATACGAGGTGTTGGAAAACCTGGTCAGCCCGGACACGGTCATCCTGGACGACGCCAATCCATCGGAGTTGGAAAAATTTCTGCGTGAGAAAGGAGCCGACATTCTGGTGGGCGGCGTCAAGGAGCGCCCCTTGGCCTACAAACTCGGCATTGCCTTCTGCGATCACAACCATGAGCGCAAGCACGCTCTTGCCGGCTACGTGGGCGTGGAAAACTTTACCCGCGAAGTCAACCTCTCCATCAACAGCCCTGTCTGGCGCTACGCGCGAGGATAGCCCAATGAGTTCCGGAATTGTGAATCTCAATACAAATCCCTGCAAGATGTGCATGCCCATGGGCGCGGTGAGCGCCTTTTACGGGATAGCCCGTTGCATGAGCATTCTGCACGGCTCGCAGGGATGCAGCACCTATATACGTCGCCATATGGCCACGCACTACAACGAGCCTGTGGACATTGCCTCGTCTTCCCTGACCGAGGAGGGCACGGTGTTCGGAGGAGAGAAAAACCTTGTCAAGGGGCTGGACAACCTTATCAGCCTTTACCATCCGGAAGTGATCGGTGTTTCCACCACCTGTCTGGCGGAAACCATTGGCGAGGATGTGCCCGCCGTCATCCGTCGCTATCGGGAGAGTCGGCCAGAATGCGGAGTGAAAATCATCAGCGTCGCCTCTGCCGGTTATTCGGGCACACAGTATGAAGGATGGTTCCGTGCCCTGCATGCGCTGTTGCTCCAGACGGACATGGATGAGACACGGCACGACGGCCTGAACATCATTACCGGTCCCGTCAGCCCTGCCGACACGCGCGCCCTGAAAAACTGCCTTGGTTCCCTCGGCTTGTCCTTTATTCTCCTGCCGGATATCTCCGAAAATTTGGATGGCGGTCACAATCCGGCCTATGACCGTCTGCCTTCCGGCGGCACGTCTCTGGCCCAAATCAGCCGTATGGCCGGCGCGCGGGCTACCTTGGAACTGTCCGCCTTTTTGCCGGAAGCGTATTCTCCGGGGCGCTGGCTGGAGGAGAAACACGGCGTGCCCCTGTTGCGTCTGAACATGCCCATCGGTCTGCGCGACACTGATGCCCTGCTCAAGGCCCTGGAGGACCTTGGCGGCGTCATCTCCGGCGAGGTGCGCCGGGAACGCGCTCGCTGTTTGGACGCCATGATTGACGCGCACAAATATAATGCCCTGGGTCGGGGTGCCGTTTTCGGCGAACCGGATTTTGTTTACGGGATTGCGCGTCTGTGCTGTGAAAACGGCTTGGTGCCTGTAGTCGCTGCCACAGGCGGCAATTGTCCGGCTCTGAAAGCCAGGTTGGAGGAAGAAATTCGTCCTGTGGCGGATAATGTGCTGGCGGAAAAAACAACTGTGCTGAACTTCGCCGATTTCGACGATATCGACGCCGCCGTAACCGGCAACGGCGTCAATATTCTCATCGGCAACTCCGATGGGCGGCGTCTGGCGCGTAAACACAATATTCCGCTGATACGCTGCGCTTTCCCGATACACGACCATGTGGGGGGGCAGCGTGTGCGCATTCTCGGCTATTCCGGGGCATCTGGTCTGTTGAATACCTTGGCCAACGCCCTCATCAGCGGCAGAGACGCCGTTTTTCGCGCCGACGCCTTTGAGCGCTACTGCAAAAACATCCCGACCAACGCGGTGAAGCCGGCTTGCGCGCAGTCAGGCCAGGCGAACCGACGCATGGCTGAAAAGACGGCGCGTCATCCCTGTTTTTCGTCCTCGGCCCGGCATAGCGCCGCCCGTCTGCACTTGCCGGTGGCTCCAGCGTGCAACATAAGTTGCAATTACTGTGTGCGCGTTTTTGACTGTCCCAACGAAAGCCGTCCCGGCGTGACCACGAAAGTTTTGTCCCCAGAGGAAGCTTTGACCCGTTTTATCAACATCAAGGCGTCTTTGCCCAATCTTGCGGTGGTGGGCATAGCCGGCCCCGGCGATTCCCTGGCCAATTTTCCGGAAACATCCGAAACGTTGCGTCTTGTGCGTGAGGCCGATCCGGATATCGTGTTCTGTCTGTCCACCAATGGGCTCCTGCTGCCCATCTACGCTGCGCAACTCATGAATCTCGGCGTAAGCCACGTCACTGTCACCATCAATGCCGTTGACCCGCGTATCGGAGCCCGCATTTACAAACACGTCAACTATATGGGCGTAAAATACGAAGGGGAAGCCGCGGCGGCCATATTGATGTCCAATCAGCTCGCCGGCCTCAAAATGCTGACGGAAGCGGGCGTCGTCTGCAAAGTGAACACTGTTCTCATCAAAGGCGTCAACGACGCTCATGTGGAGGATGTGGCCCGCGCAGCCCGTTCTCTCGGAGCTTCCATCGCCAACATTATGCAGATGATACCCGTGAAGGGCAGTGTCTTCGAGGACATGCCCCTGATAAGCAACAAGGAGCATTTGACCCTGCGCAAACGTTGTGAAGCCGTCATCCCGCAAATGTATCATTGCCGGCAGTGTCGGGCCGACGCTGTGGGGTTGCTGGACGAGGACATGTCTTTCCGGCTGCGGGAAATCGCCTCTTCGCGGACGCAGATTGTCGAAAGTCCTGCCGACCGGCCCATGTCCGCTCCGGTGCGCGTGGCCGTCGCCTCACGCAGCGGCGTGGTGGTGGACCAGCACTTCGGCTATGCCGAACAGTTTTACATTTATGAAAGCGACGGCCTTTTCACGCGCCTTGTGGAAACACGCCGCGCGCCGGGCGATACGGTTGGTTGCGGCCGATGTGGAGGAGGAGGCAAGAAACAGGCATATCCCGGCGGTGAGGAAAATTCTTTCGGCAAGATCGCGCGGGCGCTGGAAATTGTGGCAGACTGCCGGGCCGTGGTTGCCATGCGCATCGGAGACTCGCCGTCCAGACAACTGAAACGGAAGGGCATCGCCGTATTTTCCACTTACGAAAATATTGACAAGGCTGTGCGCGAGGCGGCGGCGCAATGCGTATAGATGAAAAATTTCTTTTTGCAGCCGAGAGGGTGAAATGGAATACGAATCAATAGCCGTCGTGGTGGACAGACAGGGCCAACTCACGCGTTTTTCCGACGACATCCTGGTCAATGTATACCACAGACAGGGGAAAACCTGGGTTTGTACCGAACGTATGCCTTTTTTTCTTGATCCCGGCCTGGACCTGGCCGGAATGCGGGACAAATTGAGAGCGTTGATAGACAGTCTGGGCCAGACACGTATCCTGTTGGCGGCTTCAATCTGCGGTGTCGCCTATTCTGTGCTGGATCAGCGCGGATTCAGGCTGTGCGAGATGGACAGTTTTTCTCCGGAAGAAGCTGATGTCCTTGACGCCCTCGTGGAAAGAGTCGTCGCCCCGGTCAAGGCCCCCTCGCCCCCCTATCCCGCTGAAATAGCGCCTGGCGTCTATCAGTGTGACCTCACCGAGGTTTTGCGGGAACATCCGGATTTGTCCACCAAAAAAGTCTTGCGGCCTTTTTTTGACAAAACACCCTTTGTTGAATTGCGGATGGCCTTCAGTCACGTGCCGCCCTGGCTTTTGCCGGAACTGGTGGAACGCGGTCTGGTCTGGAGCGAGCCGGTTTCGGCGGGCGACAAACTGTGGATGACGGTGAGGCCTTCGACGTGCGCGAGGGCGGATGTTTAGTATTTCCCGGCTCGTCTGCCGGCGAAAAAATCGCGCAGCACGGCAGCGCAAATCTCGGCGCGCACACCGCCCAGATGCCATAATCTGTGGCCGGTCGGCGTGTCCAGGTATTCCGCGCGGGAGATGACGGCCCCGGCCCTGGCATCCGCCGCGCCGAAGACAAGACCGTCCAGACGCGCATGCACAAGGGCCGCGGCGCACATGGGGCAAGGTTCCAAGGTGACGACAAGGACGCAGCCCGCAAGACGATAATTGTCCAGAGTCTTGCCCGCCGCCCGCAAGGCCAGAATTTCCGCATGAGCTGTGGGGTCGTGGAGACTGACCGAGGCGTTATGGGAGCAGGCCAGAATGCGGCCTCCCTGCTCCGCCACCAGCGCCCCGACTGGTATCTCCCCCAGCCGCGCCCCCTGTCGGGCGGCTTCCAGAGCGGCGTCCATCAGGCTTTCCCAAGTATGTCCGACCGGAGCCTGCGGCAACGGCCCCACCGGACTGAATGCGCGGGGCAACGGCCAGCGCTCCGCATCTGAATCCGCACTCATGGCGCAGCCTCGTAATCTCCGTTTCAGATCAGACAATAATAATCCGGGAAAGATGGTTGACCGCTTCCTCCGGGGTGTCGCACAGGATAATCAGACGGTCAATCTCCTCTTCCCGGATAAAACCGCCCTCAACCATACTGGCGTGCAGCCATTTCATAAATCCGTTCCAATAGCCGGAATCGTACAAAATGATGGGGAAGGGTCGTATACGTCCTGTCTGGGCCAGCACAAAAGCTTCCGAAAGCTCGTCAATGGTGCCCATGCCGCCGGGCATGACCACATAGGCCATGGCGTATTTGACGAACATGAGCTTGCGGATGAAAAAATATCTGAAATTGCAGCGGGTTTTCACATACTGGTTGCATTCCTGCTCGTGCGGAAGGTGGATGTGCAGCCCTATGGACACGCCCCCGGCTTCAGCGGCGCCCTTATTGGCCGCTTCCATAATGCCCGGGCCGCCGCCGGTGATGACGCCGAAACCGGCCCTGGCCAGTCCCGCCGCGATCTGCTCCGCGTCCTTGTAATTTTTTTCCTCAGGTGTGGCTCTGGCTGAACCGAAAATGGAAACGCAACTGACCTTGAGCCTGTTCAGCGTGTCAAAACCCTCCACCATCTCGGCCATAATCCGGAATGTCCTCCAGGACTCCGTGGTCAATGATGAAAGATCATCGATAATATTCTGCCGTACTTCAGACATGGAGTCTCCTCTGTTGCCGATATGAGTTGGGTTCCTGGCGTGAAAATGCACAAAGGAGCAGTCTACAGCAAAATGGCCCCGCTTTCCAGACAAAAAACAGGGCTTCGCTTGAAATTGCTTTTCTCCTGTTGGCGTGATAAATTAAAGAGAAATCCAGGAGTCTTCAAATCCGAAACCGATGGTGCCCTGATTTTTTGACAATATTGAATTTTTTGCTTCCCGCGCGTTGGATACAATGAAACATTGGACTACATCAACCATGCTGTCAGGTTTGCGGGGAAACAATGGCTGAATCTCACGCCAAGGCGCTGACCCTGGGACTTTCCCCCTGTCCCAACGACACCTGTATTTTTCACGCCCTGTTGCACGGACTGGTGGAGTTTCCCTTCAAAATCAAACCGCATATGGCCGATGTGGAGGAACTCAATTCTTTGGCCCGCAAGGCCTCCATTGACGTGACCAAGATTTCGCTGGGCGTCGTGCCGTACATAATGAACGACTATGCGCTGCTCGACTCCGGAGCCGCCTTGGGGTGGGGCGTCGGCCCCTTGCTTGTCGCCCGCGAGTCTCTGCCGCCCGCCGTCTGGCGCGAGGCGCGCATTGCCGTGCCGGGCGTAATGACTACAGCCAACCTTTTGCTTGATCTGCACGGCGGCTTTCAAGGTGCGCGCAGGCAGATGCTCTTCAATGAAGTCATGCCGTCCGTGTTACGCGGCGAGGCGGATATGGGCTTGATTATTCATGAAGGGCGTTTCACCTACCAGCAACAAGGGCTGGTCAAAATTTTGGATATGGGAGAATGGTGGGAAGGAGTTTTTCACATGCCCCTGCCCCTGGGGGCCATTGTAGCGCGCCGCAGCCTGCCCCGACAAACGGCGTTGGCTGCGCAGGATGCCATCGCGCGGAGTCTGACTTATGCCCGCGCTCATCCCGGGGCCTCACAGGAATTCATACGCGCTCATGCCCAGGAAATGGACGAGCACGTCCGGCAGGATCATATCAGAACTTTTGTAACCGATTTCAGCCTCCGCCTAGGACTGGCCGGCCGGTCAGCAATTGAGGAAATTGTGACGCGCGCTTCCCGCCTGCGCGGTCTGAACATGCCCGAACAGGGGCTGTTTTTATAGAGCCTTGCATTTTTTGGCCAGTTTCCAGGTATATTTTATAATAGAAAGCAGGTCGCCGCCGGAGTCTGGCGTGTTTTCATCGTCCTGGACGTCGGCTGTCAGCGGCGCGGTAAGCTCGCGCCAGTTCGGAGCGCCGGCGTTTCGCCCGCCCGCCGGGCCGTTTTTGCCTGTCCGCATACCGGCCCGCGCGTTGTCGGGAGCTGTTCCGTCGTCGGAGGGAGTCCCTGCCGGGCTTTCTTGGAGCGTCTCTTCCCTGTCGCCCAGCAAAAGCGCCACTTTGCGCCGACGTTCTGCTTCCGCCTCCCGCCGCCATGTTTCGCGTTTTTCGTGCAGCGTTTGGTATCTTTTGCGTATGGCCTCGGCCAAGCGCGTGCCGCGCTCTCCCATTACGTCGATTAAAGCTGATTCCATATCGCGCAACATGTCATCGGGCATCGCGTCGCTTAGGCATATTTGGGCGATTTTGTCATACGCCAGGCGGTCCGGCGTCAGTTCAAACCCTTCGGCCAGATACCTGGCCGCGTCGGCGTGTCTTTTTTGACGCAGCGCCTGCTGGGCCTGGGCGAGAAAGGGATTTTTGGCCGAAGGACGCTCTCGCAGAAGCCGTGAATAAACTGTTCTGGCCCGTTTCCATTGACCGGTGCGGACAAAATTTTCTGCGGCGTTGGCGAGGTGGCGATTGGATTGCGCGATATCACCTTTTTTTTTCCAGGCGGCGGCCAGACCAAGTTCCGCCTCGCCGTTGAGACTCTGCCCGCCCGGACTCTCGCGGGTGTCGGGGGCATTGTCAAGGGTCATGTGGAACGCTCCTATGGCGTCGTTCCAGCGACCTTCCAGCAGGGATTGCCGTCCCACACGGTAGTAGTCTTCAGGCCGTCGTTCCTGTTTGGCTGGCGATGCGGCCAGAGCTTTTTCAAAAGCCGCGACGGACGTGGTTTCATTCGCCCCGGATTCTGTTCGAGAGGGCGTCGCCAGTTTGGGGCGGGCAGCCGCCAGCGAAAAAACGAGATCTTTGAGTTTTTCCGTGGAATAGGGTCTGCCCAAAACTGCGCTTGCTTTGAAGCCCAGTGTTTTGCAGTGTTCCACCTCCGTGTCGTTGGAGAGAATGAGCAGGGTCGGCACGGCGTTGAGGCGGGGATGCAGACGCAACAGATTGCAAAAACAATCTCCACTGATATCGTGGAGTTGCTGGGAGCAAATAATGACATCCGGCAGTTCGTCGGATGGCTCATCCGCGAGAAGACGGGCGGCTGCCATGCCTGAATCCATGAAATCAAGACTGGAGACGCCCATGTCGCGCAGGGCGCGTTTCTCCAGAAGAGCGTGCCGCTCGTCGCTCGCGAGCAGAAGAATTTTTGGCATGACAGGGGCGTTGCGTGTATTGATGCCGTTCACAGAATTTTTTGTCGAAAGCGATCAAAAGCGCTTTGCCACATGGGGGCAAGCCGAAGCTCAACCATCAACAGGCTGAAGATACGTGCGCAACTTGTCTATCAACTCGTTGAAATCAAGGGGTTTACCGATATGGTCGTTCATGCCCGCAATATAGCACTGTTCTTTGTCTTCCCGAAAAACATTGGCCGTCATGGCGATTATGGGCACCCCTTCGGCCTGCGGAGTTCCCAGAGCGCGTATGCGGCGGGTTGCCTCCAAACCATCCACCTCGGGCATCTGCATGTCCATCAGAATGAGTTCATACTTGTCCTGCGCCGCTTCAAACATACGCACGGCTTCTGCCCCATTTTCCGCGCAGTCGATGGACAGTTCCGTCGGTTCAAGCAGTGTGCAGACAATTTCCCTGTTGATGTCCACATCCTCGGCCATCAGTATGCAGTGTCCGCCAAAGCTGTCCAGCGTCTCACTTTGCGTGTCTTTGGCAGTGTGCAGGGAACTGTCGCGCAGGCAATCGCTCAGGCAGTCGGCTATGGACGAGGGAAAGATGGGTTTGGACAAAAATTTGTCCACTCCGGCAGCCTTAGCCTGTTTTTCAATAGTTCCCCATTCTATGGAGGACATCATGACGATTATGGAATCACTGCGTCTAAGTTCCCGTATGTGTCGCGAAAGTTCTATGCCGTCCATATCCGGCATGTGCCAGTCAATGAAATAAATGTCGTAGTCGCGATTTTCCTTGATGGTCTCCAGGGCATCTTTGCTCTCTGAGGCGACATCGCAGGAAATGCCGAGCCGCAGGGCGATTTCCTTGAAATAGCTGAGTGTTTCGAGATCGTCGTCCACTGTGAGCACGCGCGCGTTGCGCCAATTGACATGGGCCGGCAACGCGGCGTGATTTTCTTCCGACCCGCGCGTGACCTGAATGACGAAAGTGAAGGTGGCGCCTTCTCCCAAGGTTGATTCAATCCACATGCTGCCGCCCATCATTTCCACGATGCGCTTTGAAATGGCAAGACCGAGACCCGTGCCGCCGAATTTGCGCGATGTGCTGCCGTCCGCCTGCTGAAAGGGAACAAAAAGTTTGGCCTGCTGTTCTTCGCTCAGACCGATGCCGGTGTCGCTGACGGAGATTTTGAGCGTGCAGACTTCGTTCTCCTCCTGCAGCAACTCGGCGGTGAGACGTATTTTCCCCTCTTCCGGCGTAAATTTCACAGCGTTTGACAAAAGGTTGACGATCACCTGGGCAAGACGCTGATCGTCTCCGATCAAACTCGCCGGAATTTTTTCGTCGGCATGTATGATGAAATTTTGTTTCTTTTCCTCCACACGGTAATTGATGACGTTGACCACCTTTTGCATCATTTTTTCAAACTGGAACAAATCATGGGCAAGTTCCAGCTTGTTCGCCTCAATTTTGGAAATATCCAGAATATCGTTGATAATGCCCAGAAGATGCACGGACGCGTCCTCAATCTTCTGCAGACAGTAATCCTTTCTTTCCGGATCGGTATTGCCCTTGGCTATGGTCGTCATGCCGATTATGGCATTCATGGGGGTGCGCATCTCGTGGCTCATGCTGGACAGGAAAACGGATTTTGCCTGATTGGCGCGCTCCGCCTCCATGCGGGATCTGACCAGCGCCGTTATGTCATGGAAAAGAATAACGGCCCCTTCGTGTTCGTTGTCCTGGTCGCGCATCGGCGTGAAGTTGACAACGAAACGCCGTTCATTCTCCTCATCGCCTATGTCCCAGCCCATCTCGAAAATCTGTTTGTCGTTGGATCGTTTCTGTAAACTGTCGAAACAGGAGGTCGCCTGATCACAATCAGGGAAAAGACTGAATATTTCCTCCAGGGTACGGCCTATAATGCTTGAGACGTCCTTGATGCCGACCATCCCCTGAAAACTGTCGGAACAATAGGCAAGGCGGCTGTCCTGATCCAGCAACAAAATAGCGTCGGGGCTGTTGCCGAGGAGCAGTTTCATGTACCTGTCGCGATTGCGCTGGGCCAGCAGACGAGCCGTGAGCTGATTGGCCTTGGTGACGGCGATGTATTTCTCCTGCGTCAGAGCTTGTTGCAGACGCGTGATTTCTCGCTTGTTTTTTTTGTCGTTTTTTTGCAAGGTTGCGATCTGGGCACGCAACTCCTCAACCAGAGTCTCGCCCTGCAGCTCGGCGCCGGAGTTGCCCACATTCGTTCCTTCCAAAACGACTCCCTCGGCAGTCAGATCAGTCTCGTCCATCTTTCCGTCCCCATTTTTCTCCCGCCGCTGTGTTCTTCCCGACATGGTCGAACAACGTGAAGCCTCCGCCGGGTCATTTCAAAAGACAGGCCGAAAATGTAAAACCGTGAAATTTGTTGCGCAACGCACCGTCTTTTTTGGATATGGGGCATATTTCTCCTCCGGCATAGGCATGCACAAAGGGGAATCGTTGCCCGATCGTTTCGCTGACAAGACGCATTTCATCTTCCTGAGAGGGCGCGAGCATGAAGTAGCGGGTTATGCAGGGCAACATCAGCACAAGCGACGGATTTTTCTCCAACGTCTTCTCCAGGGAAATTTGCGCTGATTCCATAATGCCCACAGCGTCTATTTCGGCTATGGAAAAGGCGTCGCCTTCTGGCATCGGGCTGCCGCAGAGGGCGCTGCCGTCATCATACATATTATATATTGCCGTGGCGTAGGCGCCTTCCTCATCCTTACGGTAGACCACAATAGGCGTGCTGGCGAGGTTTTCGTTTTCCGCGATGATGTTTGTGCTTTTGAGGAAATCGTAAAACGTCATGTCATTCACTTTTTTGACTGTACAATGTTCTGATTCGGTAATAATAGCCTGGCGTTCGTATATGTTTCTGTCGGGTATGGAGGTGACGACAAAGTCTACCTGCACATCGCCGCGCAGCAGCACCAATGTCAGCATATTCTTGTCGCTGGCGTCGTTGCAGATGACGCGGCTGTTGGCGTAATTCGCGCTTACATCCGAGCTGACGCCGCCCCAGACAGGCGCGCCGCCGCAGGTTTCGTCAATGACCTGCAGCATGTCGGTGCCGCTCAGGCTGGAAGAGAAGGGGAAAAAGGCAATGACCAGTTGCGGGGGGCCGTCGAGTTTTGCCAGCGCCTCCTGGCAGGTCTGCTTGATGGTGCTGTCAAACGTGTCGGCGGAAAGCGGTGGAGTATGGGCGGGTTGGAACTTGATTTCGTCGCTGGTCAGTACGGCAAGGTGCAAAGAATACATGCCGGCGTCACCTTCAACGGCGCCAGCCAGCGTTGTCATGCCGACGATTTCGAATGGCAGCTTTTCGCGCAGTTGACGGACGATGCCGGATTCAATGAACTCATAATAACAGAAGACAAGGCCGATGGAATTTTTTTTCAGCGCCTTCAGATCAATCTGCTCCAGGATTTCGGCGATCGCGTCTTCAGGTTCATCAATTTCATTCGTATGAGCCGTCATCATGGTAACCATCGGAAGTCTCCTTGCGTGCGGGTTATAAAATGGCGTGGCCGTTTTTCCTCCGGATTGTTTCTGACGGAGGCTATGTGTTGCCAATCGGGCAAATTACCCCCATCGCAAGAGAAAAGCAAGTCCAATAACGCGGCATTCATGCCGATCCGCCAAGATTCATGGCTGACATCGCTGCTGGCCGCCGGGCCCTCGCCGCCTCATCTGTTGGCCCGAGAAGTTTACCTGCTCCGACTTCTTTGCCTTGCCGCGCGCGCCCAAGTTTGGTATATCGTTTTTAGTGTCGTTATTCATATTTTTGAGAGGACAATATTGAGCGACGGGACGCTGCGCTGTTTTTTTCAGGCTGACGACGCGGGCTTACACGCTGACGTGACGGAGGGCATTGTCTCCTGTCTGGGCAAAGGGCCTTTGGCGGGAGTAGGAGTTATTATGGGCGCGCCTCATGACGCGCGGGCAGTCGCCCTTCTCGCCGCGCGCGGCGATATCGCCCTGACGGCGCACCTGAATCTGCTGGAAGGTTTTGCCGTTGCGCCCCCGCGGCGAATTCCGGAACTTGTGGGCAAGGACGGCCGTTTTTGCCACTCTCTGGCAAGTCTCACTGCCGGCCTTTATTGGCCCGGTCGTGGAAAGAAAGCCCTGCTCAGAGCCGTGGAAACGGAATTCCGGGCGCAGATAGAGCGTTTTTCGAGTCTCACGTCCGGCCTTCCCCTCAGGCTTGACAGCCATTTGCACATCCACGCCCTGCCACCCCTGCGGCCCATGTTGCGAAGGCTCATTCAGGAATATCGGCCCTCGTATCTGCGTGTCCCGGCGGAACTGTTTCATCTGCCGCGCGTGTGCGCGGCCGAACAGGCCGCAGGGCAAGCACGCCGCGCCCTGCTGGCCTGTTGGGCTTCTCCGTTGCGACGGCTTCTGGCGGATGAGGGCATTGCGACCAGCAATTTTTTTGTCGGCGCTTTCGCCAGCGGCGCGTTGACCCTCGACAAACTGCGGGTTTCGCTTCAGGCTGTTTCCCAGGCAAACGCCAACCGGGGAGGCGGCGAGGCCCTGGTGGAAATCATGACTCATCCCGGCGGAATCGCGCCGGACGCGAAAGTACACGCGGATGCCGCCATCAGGCCGGGTTATCGCGGTTTCTACACATCGCGGGCTCGAGCGGCGGAACGACAATTGCTCACCTCTCCAACCCTTGGGGGCATGTTGCGTTTGATGAACGTAACCCCGTATTTCCCGGCGGCACTTGCGTGATGCCCCGAAGTGTCGTTATTTTTCTCCGCCGGGAACAAAGAGTTCCGGACAAATCCGTGCTGTGGACAAGACCAGTCCCAGCAGCATGCCGCCTTGCAGGAGAATCGGCAGGCACGCCCCGCCGTTGATGCCGTGCCATGCTCCAAGAGCGGCCGCAGCGGGCAGACTCACAAGGGCGACAGCCGCTTTGACGAGTGTTTGAAAGCGTTCCCCGCCGAGAGGGGTCAGCACTTGTCCGGCCAGGACATCGTTGCATGTCTGGAGAGGGATAAAAAAGCACATGATGCGCAGCACGGGGATAATTTCACTGTAGGCGGCGCCCAGCACAACATCAATCAGCCACGGTGCGAGCAAC
Source organism: Desulfovibrio sp. (assembly GCA_031272405.1). Lineage (GTDB taxonomy): Bacteria > Desulfobacterota > Desulfovibrionia > Desulfovibrionales > Desulfovibrionaceae > Desulfovibrio. Next base: position 51,841 of record JAISTW010000046.1, read on the forward strand.
CACAGCAGGCCGGCCCCAAGAATCATCAGCGCCGCCGCGCCGAAAAAAAAGAGACGCAACAGGCGCGTTGCCCGGTTGCCATCGGCTTTTCGCATGATGCATATCTCCGGAAACATGGTCTGCAGCAAGGGATAGTTCAGGCTGACGGTCGCGCGGACAATTTTATCCGCTGTGACCAGCATTCCCATTTGGGCCGGTGGCAGGAAAAAACCAAGAATAAGTTGTGTTCCCCGCAGATAGATCAATGTCGCCAAATTGCCGACGAAAAACGTTTTGTGCCGGACCAGCGTCAGCCAACCCCGGCGCGGATTGAATGACGCCGGCGAGTGCAGCCGCAATTGCTGCAACGTGAGCGCAAGATAGGCGCCGCCTTTGGCGAGGCCCAACAGCAACAGATACAGAGGCCAGTCGGACGGCTCACGCACACAGGCTATCGTGAGCGCCAGCGCCAGAACGCTGGAGGCAGCATCCCAGCAGGCCACGCGCTGGATCCCTTGCCCCAACCCCTGAAAAAACCAGATCGGACTGACGCCACGGGCGATGCCGGCCAATACGGCCAGGGCGTAGGCGCCGGGGTAGTCCAGAGCGTGTGGCACGAGAGGAGAAAGGAACAGACAACTCAAGGCGCAGCAACACGCCAGCAACACTTTGGCCGAGAGCACGCCGCTGAAGATATCACACAACTCTTTTTCGCGACCTCGGTTGACGGCCACATCTCTGGTGGCTCCGAGGGGAAAGCCCCAGTCCATGACAATGCCGACGATGCCGGTAATAACGCCCAGGTACAGGCACAGGCCATAGGCCTCCGGCCCCAGGGAACGGGCCAGCCAGGGCAAAACCAGCATGGGCAGGAAGAGCTGCGTGGCCTGTATGACATTGAAGGAGACAAAGCTGGAAACGTGGGGGAGAAGTTTGCCCTTGATGCGCGCGGAAAGCGTCATGTGAGCATGATAACTCATCCGCGCGCGATGTCAAACAGAAGGCCGCAACCGCACTTGAACAGTGGTCGGAAATAGGGTAGACAGAAAGTGTGCGCCATTAATCTGTCGAGGATATTTTGCCGAGGTCAACGTCATGACGCAGAACCAGAACACGGATGCAACGCCGCCGTTGCCGGAGGTCTGTTTTTCCACTTTCATTCTTTCCCTCGCCTCCTCGGCGCTGGCTCATCTTGGAGAAGTTCCCTTGCCGGAAAGCGGCCGCACGGAAAAAAATCTCTCTCTGGCCAAGCACAGCATTGATGTTCTGGAGATGTTGCGTCTGAAAACCCAGTCCAATCTGGATGAACAGGAAAACCGACTGCTGGAAGGACTTTTGTACGAACTGCGCATGAAGTACGTTATACTTTCGGAAAAGTCATGAAAACGTACCGTGTGGGTTTGGTGGGCATAACCGGCTACGCGGGCATGGAGGTAGCGAGACTTTTGGCCGGACATCCGGCCCTGAAGCTGGCTATGGCCTGCTCCAGGGCCGAGGCGGGAAAACGCCTGGGCGAATTTTATCCCTTTTTGGAGCATCTGCCCGGTTCGGATATTGCAATCAGCGTTTTTGATCCGGAAAAAGCAGCACAGCTTTGCGATATCGTTTTTCTGTCCGTGCCCGCCGGAACAGCTATGGGCATGGCCGTTCCCCTGCTTGTCGGCGGCGTCAAGGTGGTGGATTTTTCCGCCGATTTTCGTCTGCGTGATCCGCAGGTTTATGAAGAGTGGTACAACCACGCGCATACGGCGACTGAACTGCTCGCGCAGGCCGTTTACGGCATTCCGGAATTGTACGCGGAACAGATCGGAAAGGCGCGGCTCGTGGCCAATCCCGGATGTTATCCCACCTGCTCCATCCTGGGGCTGTATGCCGCTCTGCGCTGTGGCCTCATTGAAGAAGAAAGCATCGTTATTGACGCCAAATCCGGAACCAGCGGAGCGGGGCGCAAGGCCGCCGTGCCGACGCTGTTTTGTGAGGTGGCGGACACCTTTCGTGCCTATGGTTTGCCTCGCCACCGCCATACGCCGGAAATAGAGCAAGAGGTTTCGCTTCTGGCCGGACGTGACGTGCGGCTTTCCTTCACTCCGCATCTGGTCCCCATGAACAGGGGCATATTCGCCACAATTTACGCCAGGCTCAAGAACCCGCGTCTGACTGCGGACGAGGCGCGCGACGCATTCATCTCAACGTGGGAGGGCAACCGTTGGATACGGGTGTTGCCCAGGGGAGCCCTGCCGGAAGTCCGTTATGTGCGCGGCACGATGTTCTGCGATGTGAGCGTGGTGAACGACCCGCGAACGGGACGGCTGATTGTGTTGTCCGTCATTGACAACCTTTGTCGCGGAGCTGCGGGACAAGCCATCGCCAACGCCAATCTGATGTGCGGTTTGCCCGTGGAAACCGGTCTGACCGTGGCTCCATCCGTGTAGCCGCTGCGTGCGTTTTGCCTCTTGCGTATTTTTGAAAAAGTCGTATTTTGAACCGCCCGCTCTCGTCCGTTCCGGCAGCAGTTTACGCGTCGGCGCTGTGCGCTGCGTCTTCGTGTTTCACAATCATGTGAACACCTTTGCCTGCGGGACACGTTGTCTCTGTTTTTGGGCGACCAGGCGGGAAAATTTTATTGCGGCATGCTGCCGCCCAAAGGATTTTCATGGCCATAAATCAAGAGAGCGCTTCATCTGCGCCGGAAAACAACGAAATCACCACCAACCCTCCCCGCGAATCCGGGCGTCGCGCCAAAAAAAGTCAGAAGCGCCCACCGTCGGAAACATCCCCCCCGAATGAACGCGTGACGGAAGATGCGCCAAAACAGATATCTTCCGCCGCAGACGTCCCGGGAAAATCTGTCGAAGGCCAAGAAAGAAAGACAACCGGCCGCGGAAGGCGGATGGGTTCGACAAAGGCTGGCGCCGCGAAAAAAACCGAGGCATCGAAGGACGCCAAGACAGTGGAGATGGATGAAGCTGCTGAAGCTGATTCCGTGAAGGCCGATTCCGTCCGGAATACCGCTGGCGACAAAAAGAATGCCTCTCAACGGAAAAACACTGCGGCGAAAATGCCGACGGCCACAAAGAAGGATGAAGCCCCAAGCGGGAAACGGCGCATGTTCGTCAGCGTCCTGCCCGGCGAACAAGTGGAAGTGGCGCTGGCGGAAGACGGCATTGTGCAGGAATACTACCTTGATATGCTCCACCAGCGCAAAATCAAGGGGAATATTTACAAGGGGCTTGTTCAGAACATTGACACCAATCTGCAGGCCGCTTTCGTCAATTTCGGCATCGGCAAGAACGGTTTTTTGCAGATAGACGAAGTGCATCCCGAATATTGGCAAGCACACCACGAGCCGGCCAAGGGCAAGAAATTTCCGCCTATCCAGAAGGCGCTCAAGATCGGTCAGGAAGTGCTTGTGCAGGTGGTCAAAGAACCCACGGGGAACAAGGGGGCTTTCTTGACAACGTGGCTGTCGCTGGCAGGACGTTTTCTTGTGCTCACGCCAGGACAGGAGCAGACCGGCGTTTCCCGCAAGGTGGAAGACGGTGAAGAACGCGACCGCCTGCGGGAGATGGTTGACGATCTCGACCCCGGCATCGGCTTGGGGGTGATCGTGCGTACCGTGAGCGCTGGGGCCACCAAAACGACACTCAAGAGCGATCTGCAATATCTCAAACGTGTGTGGCGCGACATCCGCAAAAAAGGCACGGAAGCGACGGCGCCGACTCTTGTGTATCAGGAGCCGGGGCTCTCCGAGCGAGCCGTGCGGGATTATCTCACTGACGATGTCGTCGAGATATGGCTTGATAACGATGAGATAGCCGAGCGTGTGCGAGAAACGGTAAGTCTGCTCTTTCCGCGCAGAAAAAATCTGATCCGCCTGCATACGGATGGCCGTGTGCCCCTGTGGGAACGTTTCAACCTGCGTCGCCAACTTGACCAGATATACTCGCGTGAAGTGGCGTTGCCTTCGGGCGGCAGGCTGGTTTTTGATCAGACGGAAGCGTTGATGGCTGTGGATGTCAATTCCGGCAAAATTTCCGGCAAGGCGAATTTTGAGGCCATGGCCCACAAAACCAACCTTGAGGCGGCAGAAACTGTGCCCCGTCAGCTCAAACTCAGGGATGTGGGCGGCCAGGTCGTGATTGATTTCATAGAAATGCGTGAGAAAAAGCATGTGCAGGAAGTAGAAAAAACACTGCGTCAGGCCATGAAAAACGACCGCGCAAGGCACGACGTGGGGCGTATGAGCGCTTTTGGAATGCTGGAAATGGTGCGCCAGCGCACGGGATCCTCGGCCCTGGCCATTACCATGGAACCCTGTCCCTCCTGTGGCGGTACCGGTCAGCGGCGCAATCTGGAATGGCAGGCGCTTCAGGCTCTGGGGGATATGCGCCGCCTTTTGCGGGCCGAAAACAACAGTCACTGCCGTTATGAAACCCGGCAGGATGTGGCCCTGTATCTGCTCAACCACAAGCGGGACAGCCTGAGGGAACTGGAGCAGGAATACGGCAAGTGTCTCGAGATAGCGGTGCGTCTCTGAAAGCCAGCCCGTGTGTGCCGCGCCGACCGGAGCCGGATGATGCGCGTTTGCTCCTGCATGTCTGTTGCGGTCCGTGCGCCGTCATGCCCATACTGCGCTTGCGCGACGAGGGGTTTAGGCTGATTGCCTGGTTCATGAATCCCAATATCCAACCCCTCGCCGAGTATTTGCGCCGACGCGAGGCGGCGCGGCAGGCCTGTGACGGATTGGGTGTGGATCTCGTGTGCGATGATGCGGCATGGGACATCACAGCCTGGTTGCGCTCTGTGACCGGGCGGGACACAAAACCGGATCGTTGCGTTTTTTGCTGCGGCAGCCGCCTTCAAGCCGCCTTTGCCAAGGCGCGAGGGATGGGCATTCCTCACGTCAGTTCATCTCTTTTGTATTCCCGCTACCAACCGCATGAGATGATTGCGGCTGAAGGGGCAAGGTTGGGGCAGGCGGGCAGCCCGTCTTTTGTGTACCGCGATTTTCGGCGAGACTGGCAAGAAGGCTTTGATCGTTCCCGGGCTATGGGTCTTTATCGGCAGGCTTGGTGTGGTTGCGTGTACAGCGAAGCCGATCGCTACGCCAAACGTCTGGCTGCCCCGCGCGGCCGGCAGTCTTCCGGCGCCCAAATCTTGTCCGGTGATGCGCAGTTTGCGAGTTCAGTCTTCGACGCCTCTTGAGGCATCAATTTGCCGGACGGCTTATTTTCGGCTCATCCGGTTAGGGAGTGTTAACACTATTTAAGGGCCATCACGATGAGAGCAAAAACGACAAAGCCACGATATACGGTCGCCAACTTGTCAAATCGCGTGAAGACACGCCGAAATCCCTTGAGTTTGCGGAAA
>JAISTW010000055.1 GCA_031272405.1 Desulfovibrio sp.
TTTCTTCATAAATCCATTTTTTACGATGGCTTCCGAGCCGCATCTGAGACAGGGCATATCGTTATCCTCCTTGCTGCTGAAAAGAGAATAGCAAAATTGTAAAAGTTTGTCATTGCAAAAGTAAAACGCTCTAAGCGGAAGCATACGGAGTGAAAATTCCAGAAAATGAAGAATCCGCGCGGCTTTGCTGGCCTTTGCGGATTCTTGCGGACTATGTGGTGGAGCGGGAGACGGGATTTGAACCCGCGACTTCAACCTTGGCAAGGTTGCACTCTACCGCTGAGTTACTCCCGCCCAAGACAGAGCAACTTATTATATCGCGTTGCCGTCTTTGTCAATATCTTTCTCAACGGAGAATTTCGCCCTGATGATGATTTTATTGCTTGCAATGCATGGAATATAATCCTTGTTAAGGAAAACCCTCATTTGACGTCTTCGGCCAGGGCCTCGGAAAAACGGTTTTTGAGGGCCAGCAATTTTTCTCTGGCGTCACGCAAGGCCGCGGCGTGCCCACGTTCACGCTCCACGACCTGCTCCGGGGCCCGCGTGATGAAGCTCTCGTTGTGGAGTTTTTTGTTGGAAGCCATAATATCTTTTTCAACCTTGTCGAGTTCCTTGCCGAGTCTGGCCAGCTCGCCGGCCAAATCCACAGATCCTCTGAGGGGCATGATGATCTGGCAGCCCCGCACCACCGCGGAAGCCGACGCCTTGGGAGCGTTGAGCCGTTTCTCCATACGCAAGGATTCCAGACGCGCCAAGGTCAGTATCATTTCACGGCCTGTTTCCAACAGGGCGGCCTGCCCTGAATCAAGCGGATGGACAAGCAGCGACGCCTTCTGGGAAGGCGCTATGTTCAGTTCCGCCTTGATGGTGCGCACGGCCACAATGACTTCCCGCACAAAGTCCATATCGTCGGCTTCGGTTTCACGCACACAGGCCGGCCGCGCTTCGGGCCAGAGTTCCCGCGCCAAATCGGAGACTTCTCCTGCAGGCGTGGGCAGACAACGCCATATCTCGGCCGTGACAAAGGGCATGATGGGATGCAGCAACACCAACAGTTCGCGCAGGGCTGTCCAGAGCACGAATTTGGCTGTGCCCGTGCGTTCGGCATCATCGGATTGCAAGTCCGGCTTGACGAGTTCCAGATACCAGTCGCAAAACTCATTCCAGAGGAATTTGTAGCTCAATTGCGCTGCGTCGTTAAAGCGGTACTCGGTGAAAGCCGCGTCCATGCCGGTCTTGACGGTTTCCAGGCGGTGCAGCAGCCATTGGTTGTGCAGACCGCGCGCCGCGCCCAAATCAACAGCCGGCGGCATCTGTTCAAGGTGGATGAGGGCAAAGCGCGCGGCGTTCCACAACTTGTTCACAAAATGGCGGTAGCCCTCTATGCGTTCCTCTGACAAACGCACGTCCCTGCCCATGGCGGCAAAGGAGGCGAGAGTGAAACGCAGGGCGTCGCAGCCGTATTTGTCCGCCATAGCCAGGGGGTCTATGACGTTGCCTGTGGATTTGGACATTTTGCGGCCCTCGGCATCGCGCACGAGAGCATGGAGATAGACGTGCCTGAAGGGAACCTGCCCCATGAAGTGCAAGCCCATCATCATCATGCGGGCCACCCAGAAAAAGAGGATGTCAAAGCCGGTCACCAGCACGGATGTGGGGTACCAGCGCTCCAGATCCGCTGTTTTCTCCGGCCAGCCCATAGTGGAAAAGGGCCACAGGGCCGAGGAAAACCAGGTGTCCAGCACGTCCTCATCCTGAACAAGGTCGCCGCTTCCGCAGGCGGGGCAGGCGGAGGGCGTTTCCTCGGCCACCGCCAAACGGCCGCAGGCGGCGCACGTCCAGGCGGGGATGCGGTGGCCCCACCAAATCTGGCGGCTGATGCACCAGTCTCGGATGTTGTCCAGCCAGTGATTCCAGGTTTTTATCCAGGATTCGGGAAAGATGCGCGTCAGTTCCGGCACGGCTTCGCGGGCGGCAGGGGCCAGTTTTGTGGCGGCCACAAACCACTGCTCGGAAACGTGCGGCTCCACCACCGTGTGGCAGCGGTAGCAATGCCCTACGGCGTGTTCCATGTCGCTCACGTCCAACAGGTTCCCGGCGGCTTCGATATCCTTGACGATCCGTTCCCGGCAGGCGTTTTTGTCCAGCCCGGCATACGGCCCCGATTCCTGCGTCATGCGCCCGTTTTCATCAATGACCTGAATGAATTGCAAACAGTGTTTTTTACCCAGCGCCCAATCGTTGTGGTCGTGGCAGGGGGTCACTTTCAGGGCGCCCGTTCCGAATTCCCTGTCCACATAGGCATCGGCGATAATGGGAATTTGCCGCCCGAGCACCGGTACAAGGGCCGTTTTCCCGATCAGGGACTGATAACGTTCGTCTTCGGGATGCACACAGACGGCCGTATCGCCGGGAATGGTTTCCGGCCGCGTGGTGGCTACGACAATGGCCCCGGAGCCGTCGGCCAGATGATACCGCACCCGCCAGAGCATGCCCTTGCGCTGTTCGTGTTCCACCTCGTCATCAGCGAGAGCCGTATGGCAACGGGCGCACCAATTGATGATATATGTGCCCTTGTAGATAAGGCCTTCATTGTAGAGTTGCGTGAAAACCTTGCGCACGGCGGCGGAAAGGCGATCGTCCATGGTAAAGCGCAGGCGGCTCCAGTCCACGGAAGCGCCGAGGGCCCTTATCTGGTCCAAGATGCGGTTGCCGTACTCTTCCTTCCACGCCCAGACCCGCTCCACAAAGGCATCCCGGCCGAGATCCCGGCGCGTTTTTCCCTCGCCGGCCAAGGCGCGTTCCACCACATTCTGCGTGGCTATGCCCGCATGATCCGTGCCGGGTATCCAGAGCGTGTTTTTCCCCTTTTGTCGGGCATGTCGGCAAAGCGCATCTATGAGGGTGATATTGAGGGCATGGCCCATGTGCAGCGCGCCGGTGACGTTGGGCGGCGGTATGACGATGGAAAAGGGTTCGCCGGGCGCGTTCGGGTCGGGCGTGAAAACGCCGCTGTCTTCCCATACCCCGCGCCAGCGGGATTCCACATTTTGGGGTTCGTATCCTTTGGGAAGTGGTTCCGCCATCTTGCATTCTCCGTTCAAAGCGGCAATAGTAAACACATGAGCGCCGCAAAAAACACTCCGTCCAGATGTCCGGAAGCATACATTCTCTGGGACGCGTCCCATATCTGGGGGCTGATGGCCTGGCGGGCCGTGAGCTCCCTGGGGGTGTCCTGTCGCCTGATCAAGGCTGAGAACATAGCCGATGGAATGTTTTTAGGCAAGTCGGATTCCACGCCCTTGCTGCTTGTCCCCGGCGGCAGCGCACGACGCAAGGCCGAGGCTTTGGGCCGGAGGGGACGGGATGCCGTACGCTCATTTGTGGAGCGGGGCGGAAACTATCTCGGCTTTTGCGGCGGCGCCGGTTTGGCCCTGAGTCACAAACAGGCCGGGAACGGCCTGCAGATATGCCCCCTGCGTCGAGGCGCCTACCCCGAACGGCTGCACCACCTTGTTTCCGGGCATGTTCTGGCCTGCGTCGCAAGGCCGGGGGAAACGGAAACATACCTGAATTTGCCTGTCTGGTGGCCGGGACGTTTTGAGGCGCAAAACAGCGACGCCTCTGTGTCCATACTGGCGCGCTGCGAAGCGCCCGGCAAGGATTTCTGCATTGCGGATATGCCCTTTCGGCGTATTCCCGGGCATATTTTCGCCATTTGGCGGGATGTGTACGACATAGATCTTTCAGCGGATTTTTTGCGCGGGCAGCCTCTTGTGGTCAGCGGCAAACGCGGTCTGGGAACATATCTGCTGAGCTATTCCCACCTGGAAACGCCCGGCAGCCCACAGGCCAATGCCTGGTTCGCGGATATTCTGCGCCGTCTGACCGGAGCGCGTCCCGAGAGGGCACTGATCCCGCAGTGGGATTTGAGAAACATACGAACGGCCTGGCCGGAAAATGCGGAAAACGAGCCATTGCTGCGCGCCCTGCAACGTTCCCACGCCCTGTTGCGGCTCACGATGCGGCAGAGGCTGTTTTTCCCCCGGACGCCCTGGCTGGCCGGCTGGCGTGCCGGGCTGCCGGGCGCCATCATCAACAGTCTGCACGCCGTCCTGTGCGCGGCGGCAGCCCTTGAGCCGGGCGAAGCCGCACGGGAATACTGGCGCGGCGTGCGGGAGCGTTTCAGCCGCGCGGAGGAACTGTTTTTTCCCGAAGCGGAAGGCTGGCTGCTGGCTTTCCGTCTGGCCCAGCCCCTTGCTCCGTCCCTGTCCGGGGTGGTGGACAGGCGCGGACTTGAAGAAAGGCGGGCGGCCCTTTTTGGCGAACCTATGCGGGGCGGCGGTTTGGCGGAAGAATTGATCGCCCTGGCTGAAGAACTTGTCTATCTGGGGCAATGACTGATAAAAAAACATCGTCGGGCGAACGCTCACGCGATGCCCGTGGAGGAGTGAGATGCGTTCTGTTTTTGTTTTTTTCACGCTGATCCTGTTGGCGGTCCCGGCATCGGCGCTGGATATCTCCAAAAATACGGCCCAGTACGCGCGAGATATGGAGGAATACTACAAAAACGGCAAACCGGAAGTGCTGCCCGGTCTGCTCCGCGCCTTCGAAGCCAGGGGAGTGCTCGTGGACGGAGAAAAACGGCTTGTGACAGCGGCGTTTCTGGCGGAAATCCTGCGTCGCGATCCGGCGGTGCAAAAGATTCTTCTGGCGCCGCAGACGAATTTCGGCGAGCAGGCCCGCAAAACACTGGCTTGGGCGGCGCATCTGGCATGTCTGCCGAACGAGCGTTCCTTGCTGGAAACCTGGCTCCAGAAAAAGGATGACTTCTTGCTCCGCCAAATACAGGCAAGCCCCGCCCCTCTGGAACGGTGGAATATTTATGCCGAACCTTCCGTGCTGCGCATGTATTGGGCCGCCTTTCTGGCTTCCGGGGATCTGCGGCTGCTGGACGATATTGTAGCCGCCGCTTTGCATTACGCCGATCTGAACGCCGCCGGGCTGAACGGGGATGCCGACTTTGCCGTGTCCGCAGCCGCCGCCGCGCTGCTTTATGATCAGGCGCCGGGGCACGTCATTGTACAGCGGCGGCTTCAGGCAATTCTGGCGAGAGAAGCCGGCAATGCCGGCAGGGCTGGCGTGTTGCGCGAAATTCTGCGCGCAAAATAGGCTTTTGCTGTCCGTCTTTTTTCCGTCACACCGCTCTTGCCAACTCCCCGACCTTGGTATATACAGCAACAAAATCCGCATTCCGCAAGGAGGAGCCATGAAAAATTTTTGCGTGCGTTTTTGCTTTTTGTGTTCTCTGGCGATCTGCGCGGCTGTCTTCGGCCTGAAAACGGCCAATGCCGGTCCTTGCTTGGACGACGACGGCATCCGCCATATGAGATCGGATTTACCCTGCATCGCGGGTGATCAGTTGCTGGCGGACGACCGCGACCGACGGGACAGACATGACCGCCGAGACAAGGACAGACGCGACTTCAGGGACGACCGCCGTCATGAAAAGGAAAAGTTCAAGGAACACCGCGACCGCAGGGATTGGGACAACGATCGGCGCGGCAAAGATGACCGCCGGGATCGCTATGACAGACGCGATGACCGCCGGGATCGCCATGACAGACGCGATGATCGCCATGATCGCAGGGATCACCGTGACAAACGTCACGATGGTCGCGGGCCTGGCCCGAAGCATGATATCTGATCCGCACCGCTGTATGGAAAAACAAACGCGCCCCAATGGGGCGCGTTTTTGTTTGCGGCTATCCCCCGCATTTTTTCTTGAGCGCTTCAGCCACCTTGGCGCCGAGTTCGTGGCAGGCCTTGAGCGCCTCATGGCCGGGCCTCCAGTTGCAGGACACCGGTTGACAGGGAAGCTCCATATTCATGGAGGCAAGATGTCCTTGAACGATTTTGGGACTTTCTCCCGACCATCCGTAGGAGCCGAAAGCGCCTCCGATGCGGTTCAGAGGGCGCAACCCCTTCATATAGGTCAGTTGCGCGGCCAAGAGGGGCAAGATGGAATTGTTGTGGGTCGGGGATCCGGCCAGCACCGCGCCGCAGTCGGCCAGCTCCGTCATCACGGCGCTGTGGTGATTGTTTTTGACGAACATGATGCGCGTCGGCACGCCGTTTTCTTCCAATCCGCTGCACGCGGCATAGGCCATATGCTCTGTGGAGCGCCACATGGTGTCGTAAATGATCAGGGCGCGTTTTTGCGGTTTCTGCTCTGCAAGCGTCCGGTACATGTCAATAATGAAGCGCGTTCCATTGACGCCGCGATGGATGAGGCCGTGGTCCGGAGCGATCATGTCGATGTCGAGTTTTTCCACAATCGGCAGGGCTTTCAGCACGATGGGGGAATAGGGGAGAACGATGTTGTAATAATACTCTTTGATGCGTTTGACGAATTCGCCCCTGTCAGTGAAGTCGTCGGCAAAACGGACGCTGGAAGCGATGTTCTGGCCGAAGATGTCCTGACTTATCAAAAGTTTGTCTTCGGGGATATAGGAAATCATGCTGTCCGGCCAGTGGAGCATGCGCGTTTCCTGAAAAACGATGTTCCGTTTGCCGATATTGATTGTTTCTCCGCTCTTGACGACCTGCACGGGCCAATTCCTGTCCGGATAATATCCTTGCAGCGATTTGAGCCCGGCCTGTGAGAGAAAAATTTTTTCCGGCTTCACTCGCTCTACAATTTCGGCCAGAACTCCGGCGTGATCCAGCTCCATGTGATTGCAGACAATATAATCCACCTTTTCGGGCGGAAGAACTTTGGCCAGCCGACAGAGCAGAACGCCCGCGTGATTGGGAGCCACAGTGTCGAAAAGCACGTTTTTCCCATCTTTGACGAGATAGGCGTTGTAGGTGGAACCGTCCGGCGACATGGAGTAGCCGTGAAAGTCCCTGTGGTCATAATCCACGCATCCAACCCAAAAGATATCTTTTTTTATTTCCAGTGGTTGCATTCATCTTCTCCGTTTTGTCTTTCGGCGTGCGCCGGCCCGGTCAAATATGCCTGCCCCGTCCACGGGCAACGGGGCAGGCACGTGTCGAGCCGCGCGGCCCGACTGGATCAGCCGCGAACGCCTCAAGCTGACTGAAACTGGTCCTTGCTCACGCCGCACACAGGGCAGGACCAGTCATCCGGCAGATTTTCAAAAGGCACATTGTTATTTTCCGCGGGATCATACTCATAGCCACATACCGGACAAACGTATTTTTGCATGGGAAATTCCTCTTGGACTTCGTTAAAGGGTTGCTTTCCAAAGACCGTGCAGGTTGCAATAGGCCCTGGCGGTCACCGAACTTGCTTCAAGGCAAAAGACAGCTTCCGGGGCTTCTCCCGGTTCAAGCATCTGCCTGTAGCATTTGTTGCCGGCCAGCAGTTCTATCCACTCAATATGGTGTTTTTCCTCCATCGGGTGCGTCACGCTGCCAACACTGACCTTGAAGCCGTTGGCGGTTTTTTCGATGACCGGCACATGTTTTTCTCGCGCCGCGTCAACAGCGCCCGCCTCGACGAAGGTCATATTCTGACCGCAACAGACGATATCGCCGCTGCCGCAGTGGAGCACTTCAACAATGTTGCAGCACAGTTCACATTTGTAAATATCCGCGTATTTTTTCATACATCCTCCTGTTTCCAGTTAGTATCATACCCTGACAAGGGCTTTCACTTTGCCGAAATCCCTTCGCTTTGTAAAGCTGTTTGTTTTTTTCTCGCCCCGAGCACATTGGGCAGCGTAACGGCACTGTTGCCGGTAATGAGGAAATCGGCGGCGGATTTGCCCCGCATCTCCCGCGTGAGCGCGGCGGAGCGCAGCAGAAGTCCGGCCTGTCCGCCGCCTTCCACATACATCACAGTGCGTACATTAAGCGGCAAATGCAGCAATTGCTGGGCAAAGACATAGGCCTCCACCGGTTCACGCCGGTGGAGAAAAAGAATGCGCCCCGCGTCGTCTTCGGCCACAGCGGAAATCGAGTAGAGCGGTCCTCCCGGCGCCCAGAGTATATGCCTGTCGGCGGCGATCATACGGTAGTTTTGAATCACCATGTTGTATCTGTCGATGATCCGCCGCCAGCCGGGGTTGTCCTGCTCGATGATGGCCGCCGGGGGCATGTCCGGGCTGTCCGGTCCGGCCACGAAAAAGCCGCCGAAACGGCGCGCGATGCGCCCGTTGTTGATGTGTTTGCCCTGACGCATATAGCCCGTGCTGGTGTAAGCGTCCGGCAGGTACATGCTGGCGTTGACGGCTGCGGTAAGGTCGTACTGTTCGCCCCAGTCATGAAGGGAACGCAGCCCGCCGCCGTCTTCCGAACGGGAGCAGAGCACAAAATCAAAAAAGGCCGGATCCAGGCGCACGGCGGCGACATGGCCTTGACCGTCATCAACGGGGAATTCCCCGAAGGCAAGCCCCGGCTCAAGATGCAACCATCCGCCATGTTCCGTTTCTGCAGCCGTATCGGCCAGAACCGCAGAGCGACATGCCAGAAAACAGAACAGAAGAAGCAGAACATGCCGGACACGGATGGAGGAGCGGAGGATTTTGTGGAACAAACACATGCCCAAGCAGTTTACGATAACGGCGGGACTTTTGGCAAGAGCATGCCACCGGACGATTCTGTCGTCGCATTCCACTGCCGCCCTGTTTCCGCTCGCGCATTTGTTGGGCATGTTTGCAACCTGGACCATAGCCATGCCAGAACAACGGCGCATTGACATAAGGCCTGGAGTGCTGCATAACTGTTTTGGACAAATTTTCGTCTCACAGGTGGGAGAGCCAAATCGCGAGAGGACGTTGCATGCGTATCAGAGACCTGATTGACAAGGTTTCTAAGCCTTTTTTTTCTCTGGAATTTTTTCCTCCGTCAGAAGATGCCCAACTGCCGACTTTTTTCAGTACGGTGGAGCAACTCAAAAGCATGGCTCCGCTTTTCGTCTCCGTCACCTACGGTGCCGGCGGCCGACGGCAGCGTGACACGCTCGCTGTTGCGGGAGAACTGGCCAGGCGCGGGCTGACCTGCATGCCCCACCTGACCTGCGTAGGAGCGGAGCCGGAAGGCATTACCCATTTTTTGGGGAAACTGCGCCAGACAGGCGTGGATAATGTATTGGCTCTGCGCGGCGACCCTCCCGTTGGACAGGAATACCCCACAACAGGGCGTTTCAGGCACGCCGGCGATCTTGTGGCTTTTATCCGCGACCGGATGCCGGACATGGGCATAGGCGTTGCCGCCTACCCGGCGCCGCATCCGGAATCGGCCAGCTTTGCGGAAGATCGGGAGTACACGGCGCAAAAAATCCGCGCTGGAGCGGATTTCGCCATCAGCCAACTTTTCTTTGATGTGCGCGAATATGAAGACCTGGTCGCGAGTCTGCGCATCAGGGGGATACAGACGCCGGTTATTCCCGGCATTCTTCCCATCCAGAGCTTCGATTCCCTGCGGCGGGTGTTGTCTTTATGCGGCGCCAATATTCCGGGCAAACTCTATCTGGAGCTTGAGCAAGCCCGTGATCAGGGCGGAGAGGAGGCTCTGCGCGAGGCCGGCCTCGCCTTCGCCGTTCGTCAAATACGCCGGCTGCTGGATGTGGGCGCGCCGGGCATTCATCTGTACACGCTCAACAAGAGCGAACTGTGCCTGCGCATTGCGGCGGAAGCAAACCTGTAGACCTTGACGGGGGCGCTGTGAATATTTTTCTGGATTGCACGCGTGGCATCAGCGGGGATATGACCTTGGCGGCCCTCGGGCATCTGGGAGTGGAGATACCCCGTTTCGCTGCTATCCTGGCCGATGCCGGAATCGACTGCCGTCTGGAAAGCTGGCAGGAAAACCGGGCTGCGGGCCCCGGATGGCGCGTCGAGGTAAGTTGGGACGAAGCGCAACCCCTCCGTCATCCTGCCGATCTAGCCGCCGTCTTCCAGCGTTTGGGGATGAGCGCGCGCGCGCGCGAGCGCGCCCTGTCCGTGCTGAACGCTCTGACCGCGGCTGAAGCCTATGCTCACGATATCCCATCGGAGGAAGTCCATTTCCATGAAGTGGGCGCCATTGATACTCTTGTGGACATTGCCGGCGTGTGCTGGGCCCTGGAGGAATTACGGGCTGTAGCCGTCACCGCTTCGCCCCTGCCCTGGTTTTCCGGTGTTGTGGAGTGCGCGCATGGCCTTGTCCCGCTTCCCGCGCCAGCCACCGCTTTTTTGATGCGCGGCAAGCCGGTTTTTCCTGTGCCGGAGCGCGAGGAACTGGTGACGCCCACAGGCGCTGCCCTCGTTCACGCCTTGGCGACTGCCTTCGCCGACGGGCCGACCGGCCGCGTTCGCGCTGTGGGCACGGGCTACGGCTCACGACCTTCGTCAACGGGACTGCGCGCCTGGCTGATGGAACCGGAGACAGCAAAGTGTATGGGCGGCGGCCTGGAGCTTGTGACTCAACTGGAAACACATCTGGATCATCTGACAGGCGAAGAGGCTGGCGCCGCGTTGACAGCCCTGGCGGAGACGGATGAAACGCTGGATGTGCTCTGGCTGACGGGCATCGGCAAGAAGAACCGCCCCCTTTCCCTGCTGCGGGTGTTGTGCCGTCCGGAGCATGCCGACTTTGTCTGCAACGCCATTTTGCGCCATACTCACAGTCTCGGCGTGCGCCGACAATGCCTGGAGCGCGTCACGCTGCCGAGAAAGGCGACAAGTCTTGAATGCGCCGGGGAAAAACTGGCGGCCAAAAGTTATGTTCTTGAGGGAAGGGAATACGCCCGCGGGGAGGCCGACGCCCTCAACGCGCACGCCAGGGGGCGCAACCTGGGCATGCCTGCTCTGCGCTTCGCCTCCGACGGCGACAAATTTCTTTAGCCGTTTTCAGGCAGGAGCTTTTGTCATGCCCGGATTTGTCGTTATGATGCTCGTATTGATGTGCGCCGCCATACAAGGTTGCGTTATGCCGACAATCAACAATCCCTTTCCGGAGGATCCCCTGACCGGCGGCAGCGAAGCCGCCACAAGCCGACTTCTGGACATCCCGCTTCCCTCGGGCATGGAACGCTATCTCTCTCATGGCTATCAAACTTACGGCGCGCATGGAGGCCATGAAGGACTTGAAACCCTGCGGGGCAGAGTTGACCCAGCTGTCGCGGCCCGGAACATCCATGCTTCCCTCACCGCCCAGGGTTGGCGACTGCGTCTTTCCCTGCGCAAGGGAGACAGGTCCGTCCATATTTATGAGAGGGACAATGCTATGGCCCTGTTGAATTTTCGTCGACAGACTGTCATGACCATCCTGGAGATATGGGTCGGTGGCCGCTTGCCCGACGGAGCCATGCCCGATTTTGCCGAGGGCCGTGACGGACGGCCAACGCCGGACGGCGGCAGCGCTCTGACGCCCGTTCCCGGAACTGTCGAGCAATGGGGCGGCTCGTCTGCCCCGCCTGCGGGTTCTTCCTCAGGCGGTTTGCTGGAGCGCAACCTGTGAGTTTCGGCGTCTTTGCCCACAGCACACGCTTTGTCAACAAACGCCTGCACCTCGGCGTTTGCGGTTCCGTAGCCTGCTGCAAGGGGGCGGATTTGCTCAGGGCCTGGCGCAGACTCGGTCTACATGTTTCGGTGACGCTTACCGCTGCGGCGCGCAATTTTGTCAGAAAGCCGCTTTTTGAAGCCTTGGGAGCCATACCCGTTTATGAGGACATGTTTGATGCCGACCAGGACATTTTCGCCCATCTGGAACCAGGCGCTCAAGCTCAAGTCATGGTTGTGGCCCCAACCAGCGCAGATGCCCTTTCACGTCTGGCCCGCGGCGCCGCATCCGACATGTTGTCCGCGCAAGTCCTGGCCTTCGACGGGCCGCTTGTGCTGGCCCCGGCCATGAACCCGCGCATGTGGGCCAACCCGGCAACCCAGGCCAACGTGAATATCTTGCGCGACAGGGGCGCAATTTTTGTGGGGCCGGACAGTGGAGACGTCGCCTGCGGCGAACAGGGGGAAGGCCGTCTGGCCCCTCTGGAGGAAGTCTTTCTGGCTGCCCTGCGCGCCGTTTCGCCGCAGGACATGGCCGACCTCCATGTTCTGGTGACTATGGGACCTACCAGAGAACCTTGGGACGGCCTTCGGTTCTGGTCGAATCCTTCCAGCGGCCGCATGGGCGCCGCACTGGCCGTCAGCGCCTGGTTGCGCGGGGCGCGGGTCACATCCATCTGCGGCCCGGGGAGCGCCTCGTTTCTGCCTCGTTGTGTTGCCGTGCGCGAGGTGTGCCGGGCGGAAGAAATGTTTGAGGCTGCGCAGGATGTCTGGGCCACGGCTGATGCCGGGATTTTTGTGGCCGCCGTAGCCGATTTTTCCCCCGTGCAAGTCGGGAAAGAAAAATTCAAAAAGTCGTCGGCTCCGCAAGGCCTGAATATTCCGTTCAAACCCAATCCGGACATTCTCGCGACGCTGGCGGCAAAGCGTCGGCCGGAACAGAAGGTGCTTGGCTTCGCGGCTGAAAGCGCGCCGGATATGCCGACCCTATTGGCTTTGGCCAGGGAAAAGCGGGCGCTCAAAAACGCGGATATTCTGGCCGCCAACCGTACAGGCGGTCAAGGCGGTTTTGGTTCTCTCACCAACGCCATGGCCGTGACGGACGCCAAGGGGCGTGAGGAAATCTGGCCTGAGAGGGACAAGGCCGATGTAGCTTGGGATTTGTGTTCATGGCTTTTGAAAATATAAACATCAACAGCGCCGTCTGGCCGGGTCTGAAGTGGCTTTTGCTTCCGACCGTCCCGCGGCGGCCGTGGTTCGCCCCCGAAAACACTTCGGCGAGCGCGCCCCCGAAAGCGCGACAGACGCCGCCCCGGCGGGTGCCGCCGGAACCGTCCCCCTCTCGTTCCGCCCGGAGCGCTTGGCGCCCCGCGCCCCAGGAAGACTGGCCTGACGTCTGGCGCAAATGTTTTGCCGAGACGCGTGCCGGGCGTGTCGTCTGGACATACTGGGAACTCGGAGAGGACTTGTATCGGCGGCCGGACGCGCATCGGCGTGAATTTTTTCAACGCCTGTTGAAAGATCTCAACCATCCGGGCGGCACGCATACGTTCTTCCCGGTTTGCCTGTCAAATGTTTCCCAGAACGCCCATGCGGAAGAAAGCGAATCGGACTTCGCGCCCAATCCCGACGTATTCTGGTCGGCCCTGAAGAAGCTGGATGCGCGCGGACTTGTGATTTTTGGAGAAAAAGCTTTGAAGGCCGCTGGTCTGGGCCGAGCGTTGCACACCTTTGACATGATCAGACAGCGCGGCCTGTCTGTCTGGCATCTGCCCGACGTCCACACGGCAAGCGATATACGGTATTACGGCGGCATTTTGGAATTTTTGCGCACGGCCCTGCACGACGCGGCGCGGGCCGCGCGTCAGTAGAGAGGGTTTTATGCCGGGAATACGCGCCGCCAAAAAACATATCGCGAAACTGCTTTCAGAGCCAGGTTGGCGGGAGAGCGTGGACGCGATAACCGACATGGGGCTTGCGGGCATAAACGCGCTCTTCTCCTTTTTGCCCCTAGACGCAAGAACAATGCACCGCGCGGCCGTATGTATGGGCAGTTCCGTGGCCTGTCTGGCAGGACGCGAAATTGAGCCCGCCCAGAACATTGTTCGCCGCATGATGTGGCATATGAATGAAGATTCGGGCAATATAGGTTGGGGCATACCTGAGGCTTTCGCCGAAGTCCTTGTCGCCAGCGAACCTTTGGCGAGGCGGTACAACCAGATTCTCGTCTCCTATGTCATTGAACTTCCCGGTTCCGACAACTATTGCGACAATGATGTCCTACGCCGTTCCTGCTATTGGGCCATAGGGCGTCTGGCCGAGGCGCGACCCGCGCTTGCGGCCGGAGCGCGGCCTTGGCTGACAGGGGGACTGGAAGACAGGGACGTCGCTTGCCGCGGCATGGCGGCCTGGGCTCTGGGCAAACTTGGCCCGGACAAGATGGATGCCCTCCTGTTGCGCCGCCTGGCCGAGTCTGGCCGGGGAGAACTCTGCCCGCTTTTTGACGGCGACAGGGTTCTGGAAAAAAGCGTCAGCGCTCTGGCGCGCGAAACATTCGAGATGATTGATGCCGGTTGGATAAGCATATAACCGAACATTCATGTGATGAAGTCCTGACATTGAAGGGACTTTTCAGAATACGCAATATCTACAGCATATTATTTTGTTTCGGTGTCCTTCTCCAGGAAGGCGCGCGGATTGGGCATTCAAGGGCCGCATCCTTCGAAGGGAGTACCCTTGAGCCCTTTGGCGATCAGGCCACCCAAGACGAGAACGCACAACACCGTCAAGATTGTCCACATATATTCCCCTATGCGTCGGGATCCTTGTCGCCGCCCTTTTTTCGGCCGGGTTTTTTGCCGCCCGCGTAAAAAGCCCACAGGCCGAAGACGGCCATCAGGGTGATTCCCAAGGCGTTCCAGAAACCGTAGTCCATTCAGATGCCCAGCTTGCTGAAGCCGCAATCGGCGTAGATGATTTCGCCGGTTACCGCCGCGGACAGGTCGGATGCCAGGAATGTGGCCACTCCTCCCACTTCGACAGCGGTAACGTTCCGACGCAGGGGCGCGGATTCTTCCACGCGCTGAAAAATGTCTTTCAGGCCGGACACGGCAGATGCTGCCAGCGTTTTGATGGGGCCAGCGCTGATGGCGTTGACGCGTACGCCCTTTTCTCCCAGGTCAAGGGCGAGGTAGCGCACGGAGGCCTCTAGGGCGGCCTTGGCCACGCCCATGACGTTGTAGCCGGGGATAATTTGAGTGGAACCGTGGTAGGTCATGGTGATGACGGAGGCGTCCTGATGCAGCAGGGGAGAGAAAGCGCGGCAAACAGCCGTGAGGGAATAGGCGGAAACTTCCAGAGCCAGTTTGAATCCGTCGCGTGAAACATTCATGTACGGACCGGACAGATCTCCGCGATTGGCAAAAGCCACGGAATGAACAAGCACATCAATGCCGCCCCATTTTTCTCTGACGGTATCGGCGGCGGCGTCAATCTGCCCGTCGTCGCAAACATCGCAGGGAAAGATGAACTCGGCCCCGATTTCCTCGCTCAGGGGCTTCACTCGTTTTTTAATGGCTTCGCCAACATAGTTGAAGGCCAACCGCGCTCCCTGTTCCTTGAAACAGGAGGCGATGCCCCAGGCTATGCTCTTGTTGTTGGCAAGGCCCATGATTAACGCTCTTTTTCCGTTCAACAGCATATTATTCTCCTTAAGGCGATGGTTTTTGCGATTCGCGAACACGGCGGCGCCTCCGTCCGATTCGTTGCGACGGGGTTCCTCGAAGTCAGGACGGCAAACCCTGGAGTTTTTCACCGGTCAGAATTTCATAGGCTTCCCTGTAGCGGGCGGCTGTGGCCTCAATCACTGCATCCGGCAGAAGCGGCGGCGGCGGCGTCATATCCCAGGGCTGCCGTTTCAGCCAGTCGCGCAAATACTGTTTGTCAAAGCTTGGTTGAGCCTGACCGGGTTTGTAGGACGCCGCCGGCCAGAATCTGGATGAATCCGGGGTCAGCACCTCGTCAATCAGGAGCAGGCGGTCGTCAACGAAACCGAATTCAAACTTTGTGTCCGCCACCAGGATTCCGCGTTCCGCGGCATAAGCCCGACCAGCCTCATACATGGCCAGGGAAAGGCGTCGCGCCTCGGCGGCGGTCTCTGGGCCGAGCATACGTTCCGCTTCGGCGATGGAGATATTTTGGTCGTGGCGGCCAAGCTCGGCCTTGGTAGACGGAGTAAAGAGAGCAGATGCCAGTTTGTCGGACTCCCGCAGACCGGCAGGCAAGGCATGGCCGCAGAGGCTTCCAGTCGCCTGATAATCTTTCCAGCCAGAGCCGGCAATATAGCCTCGGGCAATGCATTCCACCGGTAAGGGATTGGCCTTGCGCACAAGCACGGCGCGTCCTTCCAGCATATCGGCCCAAGGGGCGAGCGGCGCCGGAAAACGGGTGACATCGCTTTCAACAAGATGGTTGGAGACGATATCCTTAAATTTTTCCATCCAGAACAGCGTTATTTTGTTCAGAATCACGCCCTTATAGGGGATGGCCTCCCTCATGACGACATCAAAGGCGGACATGCGGTCGGTCGTCACAATCAACAGCGTGTCGTCGTCCACAGCATATATGTCGCGCACCTTGCCGCGCGAGAAGAGAGGGTAGGCCTTGATGTCGGTGGTTACAACAATTTGCATGGATACTCCTGTTGGTTAAGGCAGACGCACTTCCACGGAGCGCGCGTGGGCTTCCAGACCTTCCAGACGGGACAGACCGGCGACAGCGGCCGCGTTCTCCCGCACAAAATCGGGGGAAAGAGCCAGGATGCTGGTTTTTTTACAAAAGGTCTGCACGGAGAGGGCTGAGGCGAAGCGGGCCGTGCCCATAGTCGGCAGGACGTGGTTGGGGCCGGCAATATAGTCTCCCACCGCCTCTGCGCTGTACTGGCCTAGAAACACTGCTCCGGCATGGCGGATGCCCGGCAGCAGCGCCCAGGGATCGGCGGCGCATATTTCCAGATGTTCCGGAGCGATCTGGTTGGCTATGGCGACGGCTGTCCGCATATTCGGAACAATGACTATCGCCCCCCAGTCCATCAGGGAGCGCGCGGCCGTCCGCGTGCGAGGCAGAGTAACGCACTGTCTCTGCAATTCCGCCTGCAGGCGTTCCGCCAGGGCGGGGCTGTCCGTGACGCAAAGGGCAGAAGCCAAGGGGTCGTGTTCAGCCTGGGCCAACATGTCCGCTGCGATCAGAACCGGGTTGGCGCCGGCGTCAGCCAGAATCAACACCTCGCTCGGCCCGGCGATCATGTCTATGCCCACGGAGCCGTGGCACAGACGCTTGGCTGTCGTTACCCAGATGTTGCCGGGACCGGCGACAACATCCACAGCCGCCAGACTTTCCGTGCCGTAGGACAGGGCGGCTATGGCCCAGGCCCCGCCCACGCGGTAAATTTCGTCAATATCCAGCAGGTGGGCCGCAGCCAGAATAACGGGGTTAATGCCGCCGTCAGCGCACGGCGGCGTGCATACGGCGATGCGGGGCACGCCTGCGACCTGCGCCGGGATGGCGTTCATGAGCAAGGATGAAACCAGGGGCGTGGCGCCGCCTTGGCCGCCCGGCACGTAGAGTCCCACGGCGTCAACAGGAGTGACGCGCTGGCCGAGAATACTGCCGTCTTCACGGCTTGTGAACCATGATCTTTCCTTCTGGGCCTGGTGAAAAGCGCGTATATTTGCTGCGGCGGACAGAATGTATTCCCTGTGTTCCGGCGGCGTCTGCGCGGCCGCGCAGGCGATGTCGCGTTCGTTCACGCGCAGGGGCGGAGCAAAGTCGGGGCAGTCAAAGCGGCGCGTGTATTCGCAAAGGGCCGCGTCGCCCTTTTCCCGGACGGCCGCAAGCATTTCCCGTACGTTTTTTTCCACATCGGCGTCGGGCGCCGTGCGTCCCTTGAGCCATTGGCCGGCCCTAAGCCACTCCTGCTCGGAATTGAGGGTCAGCATACGGCATTTCATGTTGTTTTCCACAAAGGCCTCGCATCCTTGTCAGGCGTAGAATTGGAGTGCATTCCAAACAAAACGCGAATACAGTATCCTATTCCCCGGCGTTGGGCAAGGTACCGTAAAGAGACTTGCCTTTTCAGGATAAATCCGCCATACTGCCTCCCGGTGCAATACGGCGTCACTTCCTTACATCACGGGCAGGGCATGACCGAACTAAAAAAACCGGCCAGGGAAATGGCAAATTACAAGGATATCGTGTGCCGCCTGGAAAGTCTTGCCACTGGGAGCGGCACGGCGGCCGAAAAAGATCTGGGCGAATTGCTCGGGCATATGCGCGGTCTGGAGCGGGATTATCGCGCGCTTTCCCTCATGCACGAACAAACCGAACGTCTGCGGGACATGCAGGATGCCGCCGTGGATATGGCCCATTTTTACAACCGTCTTTTGCTCAAAAACGTCTCTTCCGTCATTTTCATGCTGGACAAAGAGTTGCGCCTTGTGCTCGGAAGTTCCCTGACGGTTGCTTTGCTCGGGCACAAAAATATACGCGAAATAGTGGGGATGCCTTTCGCCGACCTGTTTTCCGGAATTATGCCCAGCGAATGGGTGGATTCCATGATCGGGCGTTGCCAGGGAATTCTGGACGGCGGCGAAGACAATTCTACGGAAGACACCGTTGTTTTGAAAGGCGGCGATACAGTCATATACAGAGTCGCCATATCCGCTGCCCAAGCCAAGGGCGTGAGCAAGGGGATAGTCATTGTCATGGACGACGTCACCCAGCTTGTACGGGCCAAGGAGGAAGCGGAGCAGGCAAGCAAGGCCAAGAGCAGTTTTTTGGCCAACATGAGCCATGAAATCCGCACTCCTATCGGCGTTGTCATTGGCATGGTCAACATCGCCAAATCAAGCGAGGACATTGACCGCAAAAATTACTGTCTTGAAAAGATCGAAACGGCTTCCAGGCACCTGCTCGGCGTTATCAACGATATCCTGGATATTTCGAAAATTGAGGCGGGCAGGCTGGAGCTTTCTCCGACGGAATTTTCTTTTGAGGACATGCTGAAAAAAATCGTCACCGTGATGCGTTTCCGTATCAGCGAAAGAGGACAGCATTTTGTGCAGACAATTGACCCGTCGGTGCCGTCCAGGTTTTTTGCCGACGATCAGCGACTGGCCCAAGTTGTCATCAACCTGCTTTCCAACGCGGTTAAATTCACCCCAGAAGGCGGGACGGTGCGGCTCGAAATCCGTCTTCAGGCCAAAGAGGGGGATGACTGCACACTTTATTTCGCTGTCGCGGACACGGGTATCGGGATGACCGAAGAACAGCGTTCGAGACTTTTTTCTCCCTTTGAACAGGCGGACAACAGCATTTCCCGCAAATACGGCGGCACTGGCCTTGGTCTTGCCATTTCCAAACGTATCGTGGAGATGATGGACGGCAATATGGAAGTGGACTCTGTTCCCGGCGAGGGCTCCACATTCCGCTTCACCGTCAGAGCGAAAAGCGTTGACGGAGATGAAGAACAACAAGACGCCGGGGCATCCATTCTCGGCGTCGGCGACACAGATGGCATTTTTGTTGGTCGCCGCATTCTTCTGGCCGAGGATATTGATATCAACAGGGAGATAGTCGCGGCACTTCTGGAGCGGACGCAAGCGGAAATTGTCAACGCCGAAAACGGCGAAGATGCCTTGAGGTTGTTTTCCGCCGCCCCCGATACATATGACCTGATCCTCATGGATGTGCAGATGCCCGGCATGGACGGCCTGGAAGCCACGCGGCGCATACGCGCCCTTGATGTCCCCGCCGCTCGGAGCGTGCCCATTATCGCCATGACGGCACATGTTTTCCGTGAAGACATTGAAAAATGTCTTGATGCCGGGATGAACAACCATGTGAGCAAACCTCTGGAGTTTGCCGAACTTGTGGGCAAAATGCGTCAGTACCTGTGCCCATCGGAGGATACTGTCGGGTAGGCCCGCTGTCTTGCTGCGCGATTTTCGCCCGTGTAGGCATTCTCCGCTGGACAAAATGCAGATGGTTAACTATACTCTTCTGTCTTGAATTCATATGTCTCCGCAGGCTTGGGCGTTGCGGGTCGAGAAGGAGTTTTTTCATGGCTGTTCAACAAAACAAAAAATCCAGATCCCGCAAGGGAATGCGTCGCGCTCACGATCGTGTCCCGATGCCGGCAGTTATTTTTTGCTCCTGCGGGGAGCCCACGCTTCCTCACAGCATTTGCCCCGCCTGTGGTTCTTATAAGGGGCGTAAAATAGTGGAAGACAAGGTCAAGGAAGATTAGTGGAGATTGGTTCCGATGCGCTGTTACGGATACGGGGCAGATGAGTGAGCGCCCTGTCATAGCTGTGGATGCCATGGGGGGGGACTTTGCTCCCGCCGTGACGGTGGAAGGAGCTGTCAAGGCGGCACAGCTGCACGACGTGCATGTTCTGCTCGTCGGCGACACGTCGAAGATAGAGGGTGAACTGCAAAAACACAGTCTTTCGGGTGGGTATTGGGAAATTGTCCACGCCGATGATGTGGTTCACATGAACGAAAGGCCTTCGGACATTCTGCGGCGCAAAAAAAACGCATCCATCCAGGTGGCCTGCCGTCTCGTCAGAGACGGGGCGGCCAATGCTGTGGTCAGCGCCGGGCATTCCGGGGCATCTGTCGCCTGCGGCATGTTCATTATGGGTCGGTTGCCCGGTGTGGAACGTCCTGCCCTGGTCGCTATGATGCCCACGGAAAAAAAACCGGTGGTAGTGGTGGATGTGGGGGCAAACGTGGACTGCCGTCCCTACCATCTTTTTCAGTTCGGGCTCATGGGAGACGCCTTTGCCCGCGATATATTGGGGTATGAATCTCCAAGGTTGAGCATTTTGAGTATTGGAGAAGAGGAAGGCAAGGGCAATTCCCAGGTCAAGGAAGCTTACGAACTTCTGAAATTAGCCCAAAATATCAATTTTATCGGCAACGCGGAGGGGCGGGACATCTTTACGGGAAACATTGATGTTGTCGTCTGTGACGGTTTTGTGGGCAATGTCGTGGTCAAGATGAGCGAGGGGTTGGCCGCGTCGTTGACGCGCATGGTCAAGGGAGTCTTTCGCTCCGGTCCTCTGCCGGCCCTGGGAGGATTGTTGGCGCGCAAGGCCTTCCGTTGTTTTGCCAAAACGATAGATTACACGGAATATGGGGGCGCGCCGCTTTTGGGGCTCAAAGGTCTGGCAATCGTCTGCCACGGGCGTTCCAACGCCTGCGCTCTGGCCAATGCCGTCAAGATGGCCGGGGCCTATGTGCGCAAGGGCACCAATGACCGCTTGGCCGAAATTATTTTGGCCAATGAAGAATTGACGCGGTTTTCCCGTGCTATCTGAGACGGCGCGGACAATGCCGGGGCCGCTGCTTGGCGTCAACCGGATTTACGGATACGCACAATGAAAGCACAGTGTCGTTTGAGCCCAATTTATGCTCGCACGCCGGAGGACATCATCACCAATGACGACCTGGCGACGATCACGGACACCAGCGACGCCTGGATTGTCTCGCGCACCGGCATCAGGGAGCGGTGCAAACTCGCGGCCGACGAAAACGCTTCCGATCTGGGGCTGGCGGCGAGCAGACGCGCTCTTGATGGCGCTGGTCTGGACGCGCAAGAGTTGACCCATATTATCACCGCGACCTGCACACAGGACGAACTTTCTCCCTCCATAGCCTGCATTCTCGCCGGCGGTCTTGGCGCAGGGCCTGTTATGGCTTTTGACTTCAATGCCGCCTGCTCCGGATTTCTGTATGGTCTGTCCCTGGTGCGAGCCATATTGGTTGAAAATCTTCAGGCCCGTATTCTTTTTGTCTGCGCCGAAGCCCTGACGCGGCGTTTGAACTGGACTGATCGTTCCACCTGCGTGCTTTTCGGTGACGGCGCAAGCGCCTGTGTGTGTTCCGGCGAATCCAGAGCCGGAGATGCCGTGCTGGAGGATGTCATCTGCCAAAGTGACGGGGCCCTGAACAGGCTGATTACCGTCGGCGGAGGCACCTCATGCGCGTATGCTCCGGGGCAGGCTGTGGGGCCGGAATTTTTTTTGAGCATGAACGGACGGGAAACATATCGTCATGCCGTCCGGCGCATGACGGATGTGTGCGCGCACATTTTGGAGCGTAACGGCCTTCGCATGAAAGATGTGGATTTGTTTGTGCCTCATCAGGCCAACATCAGAATAATAGAAGCCGTCGGCAACCGGCTGGGCGCGGACAGCGGGCGCGTGTTCACCAACGTAGAGCGTTACGGCAACACATCTTCGGCATCCATCCCCTTGGCGTTGGCCCAGGCCCGGGAAGAAGGGCGTGTGGAACCTGGTTGCAGGGTACTGGCAACAGCGTTCGGGGCAGGTCTGACCTGGGGCGCGGCCCTGCTTCGCTTTTGATTTTGGCTTGAAAGACGGCGGAACTTGTTATAAAATAATCCCTTTCCAACAACTGATTCACATGTGGAATAATGATGGAACCCTACTTCACGCACGTTCTTGACAAAACGACGCCGACAGCTCTTGTCACCGGAGCTTCGCGCGGCATCGGCAGGGCCGTGGCCACGACGTTGGCCAGGGACGGCTATCAGATTTTGTTTACTTATGTGGCCCGTCCCGATGAGGCGAAAATCACGGCTGACGGCATTGCCGAAAACGGCGGCCGCGCCGCGGCCTTTGCCCTGAACGTGGCCGACTGCGCCGCTGTGGCCGAATTTTTTGCCGGGGAGATCAGGGACAAGTTCAACCTTGCCGTGTTGGTCAATAATGCCGGCATTACCAAAGATGGTTTTCTTGTGCGCATGAAGGTCGAAGATTTTGACGGCGTCATGAATGTCAACGTGCGCGGCGCCTTTTGTTGTATGCGTGAAGCCGCCAAGATAATGAGCAAAAAACGCGGGGGGCGCATTATCACCATTTCTTCGGTGGTGGGACAGATGGGCAATGCGGGTCAAGCCAATTATGCGGCATCCAAAGCGGCCCTGCTGGGGTTGACCAAATCCGCCGCCAAGGAATTGGCCGCACGGCAGGTAACTGTCAATGCCGTGGCCCCGGGTTTTATAGAAACCGACATGACGGCGGCGTTGAGCGAAGAAGTGCGGAATTCCTATGAAGCCGCCATCCCCTTGAAGCGCATGGGCACAGCCCAGGATGTGGCCGAAGCGGTGGCCTTCCTTGCTTCGGACAGGGCAGCCTATATCACGGGACAGGTTCTGGCCGTTAACGGCGGCATGTATTGCTGAGTATGGCCACAAAACATTAACACATCGCGGTCAGTAAAATCAGGAGGACAACATGTCTGAAATTGAAGGGAAAGTCGTGAAAATTATTGTGGAACAACTGGGCGTCAGCCAGGATGAAGTGAAGCCGGACGCATCTTTTGTGGAAGACCTCGGCGCTGATTCCCTGGACCTGACGGAACTCATCATGGCCATGGAAGAGGAATTCGATATTGAGATAGCCGACGACGACGCGCAAAAAATTCTTAAAGTCAAGGATGCCGTCGCTTATATCGAAAATTTGAAAAAATAGGCATATCTTCTGTTCTCCGGCTCACAGTGGAGGACAAAAGAGGGCTTGGACTGTATTCAGGAGTTTGCATGTTTCGTCCGCGTGTCGTCATTACCGGCCTTGCCGGTATCACGCCTCTTGCCGGTACCATTGAAGCTACCTGGAAGCGTCTTGTGGCAGGGGAATCGGGTATAGGGCCCATTACCCTCTTTGACGCCTCGGCATACGACTCCCGCATCGCCGGCGAGGTAAAAAACTTTGCGCCCGAAGCCTTCATGCCTCCCAAACAGGCGCGGCGCATGGACCGCTTCTCGCAGTTTGCCGTGGCCACGGCGAAAATGCTTTTGGATGATTCCGGTTTTGTGGTCACGCCGGAGAACGCTTTCGACACAGGGGTGATTCTGGGCATTGGCCTGGGTGGGCTGCATACGCTGGAAACCTGGCACACCAAGCTCCTGGAGGCTGGTCCGGACAGGATTTCTCCCTTCATGATACCCATGCTCATTTCCAATATGGGGCCGGGCCAGGTATCCATCGTAACAGGAGCCAAGGGGCCGAACATCGTAACTACCTCAGCCTGCGCTTCGGGCATCCACGCCGTGGGCACAGCCTGGAGCGAGATACTGCTTGGCCGCGCGACCGCGGTCATCTCCGGCGGCGTCGAGGCCACGGTGACTCCCTTGGGTGTGGCCGGTTTTACGGCGTTGAAAGCCCTTTCCACCCATTACAACGACGCGCCGGCCAAGGCATCCCGGCCTTTTGACGGCGGACGGGACGGTTTTGTGATAGGGGAGGGATCGGGTTTTGTGCTGCTGGAGGAGTTGGACAGGGCAAAAAATCGCGGCGCGAAAATTTATGCAGAGATTGTCGGTTACGGAGCCTCGGCCGATGCCTGGCACATGACGGCTCCCAGGGAAGATGGAGAAGGCATGGCCAGAGCCATGCTCAACGCTCTGCGCGAGGCCGGCCTTCCCCCTGCCGCGATAACGCACATCAATGCTCATGCCACATCCACCCACCTCAATGATATAACGGAAACGAAAGCCATCAAGCTGGTGTTCGGCGACCATGCCAAAAAACTCAAGATTTCCGCCACAAAATCCATGACTGGACATCTTTTGGGAGCAGCGGGCGGCATTGAAACTGTGTTTACGGCCTTGGCTCTGCATGAGGAGACACTGCCCGGCACCATCAACTTGGAGCAGCCTGATCCCGAATGCGATCTGGACTATCTGGCCGATGGTTCCGAACATGTGGCCTGTGAATATGCTATGTGCAACTCTTTCGGTTTTGGCGGCACCAACGCGAGTTTGATTCTGAAAAAACACCAGGAATGAATCATGGACGAAATTCTGCTCCAGGATATGGAGGTCGCCCGAGCGATAGCTCTGGAATCCGACAGACAGGTGAGCAAACTGGAACTCATCGCTTCGGAAAATTTTGTTTCTCCCGCTGTGCGTCAGGCCCAGGGCAGCGTTCTGACCCACAAGTACGCGGAGGGCTATCCTGGAAAGCGCTATTACGGCGGTTGCGAGTATGTAGACATTCCTGAAGTGCTGGCGCAGGAAAGGGCCCAAAAACTTTTTGCCTGCGAGTACGTCAACGTACAGCCCCATTCTGGTTCCCAGGCCAATATGGGCGCCTATTTTGCCTGTCTCAATCCAGGTGAATGCGTTCTGGGCATGAATTTGTCCCACGGTGGTCATTTGACGCACGGCAGTCCTGTCAACTTTTCCGGACGGCTTTTCAAAATAGTGTCCTATGGAGTGCAGCGGGAGACAGGCTGCATTGATTACGACGAAGTGGCGGCTCTGGCCAGGGAACACAAGCCGCGCGTTATTGTGGCGGGTGCCAGCGCCTATCCACGACGTATAGATTTTACCCGTTTCAGGGCCATCGCCGACGAAGTCGGGGCCAAACTCATCGTCGACATGGCGCATATAGCCGGGTTGGTGGCCGTCGGCCTGCACGAAAGTCCCATTCCCCACGCCCATATAACCACGACCACCACGCACAAAACATTGCGCGGC
The DNA here is from genome assembly GCA_031272405.1 of Desulfovibrio sp. Lineage (GTDB taxonomy): Bacteria > Desulfobacterota > Desulfovibrionia > Desulfovibrionales > Desulfovibrionaceae > Desulfovibrio. The sequence goes on from JAISTW010000055.1 coordinate 25,081, forward strand.
CCGCGGGGCGGCATGATCATATCCGGGACGGAAATGGCGAAAACGCTCAACAGCCAGATATTCCCCGGCATTCAGGGTGGCCCCCTCATGCATGTCATCGCGGCCAAGGCCGTAGCGTTAGGAGAGGCCCTACGCCCGGCTTTCGCGGAGTATCAGAAACAGATCGTCAAAAATGCGGCCACTCTGGCCGCCTGCCTTGCCGATGCCGGGTACGCCCTGGTTTCCGGCGGGACGGACAATCATCTCATGCTTGTGGATTTGACCAATACCGACATTACCGGCAAGGATGCCGAGCGTGCTCTGGACGAGGCCGGTATCACGGTCAACAAGAACACAGTGCCCTTTGAAACGCGCTCTCCCTTTGTGACTTCGGGCATACGTCTAGGCACAGCCGCCCTGACCACGCGCGGCATGAAGGAAGACGATATGCGCACCGTGGCGTCCTTTATCGTGGAAGCGCTGGAAAAACGGGCGGACGCGGCTGCTGCGGCAGGCATACGCAAGCGTGTGGAAGATTTTGCCCGTGCTTTCCCCCTCTTCACCTGGAACTGACAGGACAGGCGTCAAAACTTTGTCCCAGCCATCCCCCCCGGCCGTCGTGTCAGAGCATGACCGTGCCGCGCTGGAAAGAAAGCTGGGATATGTTTTTTCCCGACCGGAGGCCATCATGCTGGCTCTGACGCATTCCTCGCTGGCCAACGAATGTCCCCGGATTACGGAGCACAACGAGCGTCTTGAGTTTCTCGGCGACGCTGTGCTTGAACTTGCGCTCTCCACGCTGCTGTTCAGGTTTTTCCCCAAAGCAAGGGAAGGGGAACTTACCGCGATGCGTTCAAAATTGGTCAACGCGGCGGCATTGGCGACAAAGGCCAGGGATCTCGGACTGGATGCGCTTGTCTTGCTTGGGCGTGGAGAAGAGCTGCAGGGTGGTCGCGAGCGCGATTCTGTGTTGAGCGATGTTTTTGAGGCAGTGCTGGCGGCTGTGTATGTGGACGGTGGTTTTGCCTCGGCCTTTGCCGTCGCGAAAGGCATTTTCGAGCCGCATCTGGCGCGCCTGCAAGATGACGGCACTCACCGGGACAAACCCAAAGATAATAAAACGCGTTTGCAGGAAAAAACCCTACAGCTTTTTAAAGAACGACCGATATACCAGAGGAAGGCTTCGCACGGCCCGGATCATGCGCGCACATTTGAAGTTACGCTGTTTTTGCCGGATGGGCGCGAATTTCCCGGCAGCGGCACAAGCATGAAGCGCGCGGAACAAGACGCCGCGCGCAGGGCGCTTGAGGCCCTGACTGTCTGAAGAGGGACGTCGTGCAAGCCCGCCGGGATGCTTTCTTTATCCCCTATTGGCAGGCGGCCCGGCCCGGCCCGGGGGCGACACGCCCCCGGGCCTCCCGTCTTTGGTTCTGCCACAGCTATATCGAGATGACCTAGCCGCTTATAAGCTGCAGGGCCATCTTTGGCAGCGAATTGGCTTGCGCGAGCATGGCTACCGCGCTTTGAGCCAAAATCTGGTTACGGACATATTCTGTCATTTCTGTGGCGACGTCCACATCCGAAATCCGGGATTCTGCGGCCTGAAGGTTTTCCGCCTGGATATTCAGATTGTTGATTGTGTTTTCCAGCCGGTTTTGCATCGCTCCAAGATTGGCACGTATCTTGTCTTTGGAGACGATGGCGTTATTGATGGCCGCCAGAGCTTTCTGGGCGAGCTCCTGTGTCGAGATGTGGCTTTCGCCGCCAAACAGGGCCGAGGCTGTGGCACAGCCGATTTTGATGTAGTAATAGTCTTCGGCGCTGTCGTTGCCGGTGCCGAAGTGTATCTTCATCTTGCCGGTCGCCGTAAGGCCGCTGCCGTCATGAGTGTCGGACGAGAGCGTGCCGTCCAGCAGATGCATGCCGTTGAAGTCCGTGGCTTTGGCGATACGGGTAATTTCCGAGAGCATCGCCTGATATTCGGAGTCGATCATCAGACGCTGCGTGGAGTCATAGGTGCCGGTGGCCGCCTGTTCCGCCAGCTCTTTCAGACGGATGAGCTTTTCGTCAATGATGGACAAGGCGCCGTCGGCCGTCTGGATCATGGATATGGCGTCCGCCGCGTTGCGGGCCCCCTGCTGCAGGGTGGCTATGTCCGCCCGCTGCAATTCCCTGATGGCCAGTCCGGCCGCATCGTCGGCCGCGCTGTTGACGCGCAGGCCCGATGACAGGCGTTGGGTTGAAGTCGCCAGCCGCGAGTAAGCCAAGTTCAAATTTCTGGCTGTATTCATAGCCATTAAATTGTGATTGACAACCAAAGACATGGGACACCTCCTAAGGTGGGTTGGTTAAGCTGTGCATCTTTTAATGCAATCGGTGTGCCAACAAATTTTTATTAATTATATTGAAGTGTTATATTGATAACTGTTAAATAAAAATCTAGACTTTTTCTGGGATGGGAATTTTTGACAGCGTATGACTATACTGCCCCCCTTGAAAGTTGCACCCATAAGCCATAATTTGGCAGGAGGTGGTTATGGAAACGACAGGCAATGATGAAGCAATCCAACGCCGGACGGCCAAACGCCGTATGACATTGGTTTTGAGCTTGTTGAAAGGGGA
>JAISTW010000007.1 GCA_031272405.1 Desulfovibrio sp.
CCCTATTGAAAAGCTGTGGAGCAAGCTCAAGCAGTTGTTGCGAGGTATGAAGGCGAGAACCTCCGATGAACTTTTATCGGCGGTAGGAATCGCCTTGGGTATGGTTACAGCCAAAGATGCCAAAGGCTGGTTTGAATCTTGTGGGTATATAAAATAAAAGTTAAACTGCTCTAGCTCCTGTTCAGGCGCGCGGCCTCCTGCTTGCGTTCGCGGGTGCCCAACGAGCGGAAACCCGCCAAGATTTCCGCGCCCGCCTGCAGACGGCAAAAAACGAGAAATCCCGTATGCGCCGTCATTCTGTCTTCGGGGCGCAGTCTGCCCGGCACCGATTTCCAGCGGCGGATGAACAGTTCACAGACTTCCGGAATGCTGAAGGGGCCTTGTTCCAGTCCGAGCAGCAATTCCCCCACCTGATCCGTGGTGGGCAGCAGAAAGCCCAACGTCGCGCCGGGGCGCAGAGCTGCGCTAGCCTGCACGAGATAGTCCCAGGGAGTGCGCACGTCCAGAAAAAGCGCGTCCGCTCCGCTTTGCGCGAAACCTTCGGCAATATCCCTGTGGTGAAGTTCCACGTTGGCTCCCAAGCCGGCCCAGTCAAGATTGCGGCGGGCAAGACGCAAAAATTCCTCCCGCGCCTCATGGCTGACCACCTTGCCGGTTGGTCCACAAAACCAGGACAGGCCCAGGGTAAGCGCGCCGGAACCACAGCCCGCCTCCAGAATGGTCCTTCCCGGCCCGGCGCCAAGACGAAGGCATATGTAGGCGATATCCTTGGGATAGATGACCTGTGTCAGACGTTTGACGTGCAAAAGCCTGTCCTCAAGGGTCGCTTCCTGAACAAGAACTGGCACTCCAAGGCTGGTCAGGGCCACGGAACCGAAGTCCAGTTCCGCTATCCGCTCCGCTGGCAGCCAACCGTCCCTGCTGTGCCAGGCCTGCCCCTCCTCCAGACGGCACACATGGCGTCTGCCCTTGGGCGTGACATAAACAATCAGAGAACCGTACGGGATCATGACGGACCTGTTCAAAAGAGCTGACGCAAAAGGTCTTCACCGCCTCCCGATGTGTCCTGTGGGGCAGAGGCGCTTTCTTCCGTGGCGGCGCGCCCTTCCAAGGGCATATCGGCGCGATAGGCGAAACCGTCCTGCATGACGATGCCTTCAGGCGCGACGAAATCCTGCGGAGGGTACATGTCTTCTACCTGAGCGCGGTAATAGCGAAAAATGGGCGCCGCGGTGCGCCCGCCCTGTTCCATGCGGCCCAAGGGCTGCAACTGATCAAAGCCGACATATACCCCGGTGACCAGATAGGGGGAAAAACCCATGAACCAGGCGTCATGCTCCTCATTGGTGGTACCCGTTTTGCCGGCGATGCTGCGTCCCTCAATGCGCGCTCTGACGCCGGTTCCAGCGTTGACCACATTTTTGAGCAGCATATCCATTACGTACGCGTTTTGCGGCGTGATCGCCTGCCAATGCTCCACGTCCTGACGGTAGAGCTCACGTCCTGCCGCATCGCGTATGGAAGTAACGATGCGCGGCCGCACGCCGAGGCCCCGATTGGCGAAGGCCGCGTAAGCCTGGGTAAGGTTAAGGGGAGAGACGGCCACGGCCCCCAGGCTGACGGACAGCTCCTCCGGGAATTGGGGCTCCAGTCCCAGGACTTTGGCTCGCTGTATGACATTGGCTATGCCCACCTGTTGGGCCACCCGCACGGTGCAGGTATTGCGCGAAAGGGCAAGCGCAGTGTGCAGGGGGATTTCCCCCTTGTAATTGTGTTCGTAGTTGGAGGGCCGCCAGATCTGGTTTGTCCAGGGGTTGATGTAGACAAAGGGCGCGTCAAGCACTGTTGATGACGGCGTGAAGCCGAAATCCAGGGCTGTGGAATAGACAACCGGTTTGAAGCTGGAACCGGGCTGACGGCGGGACTGTGTGGCCCTGTTGAAATGGCTGTCGCCGAAGTTGTAGCCGCCTATGAGAGCCACCACGTCGCCGCTGTCCGGCTCAATGGAGACCAAGGCGCCCTGTACGGCCGGCTCCTGCTGCAGAAGCAGGGGGATAGGGGCATCCTTGCGCGCATCGGCGGGGTCAAAGGGAATATTCCTTGTTTCCTTGCGTTTACCCTTCTGCTCGACAACGGAACTCCCCGCCGCGCTGACCCAGATCAGGTCGCCGGGGGAAAGCGTTTGCCGCGCGTCCCTAACGGCCGGCGCGGCCGCGGCCGAAACCTTGGGATTTGGCTTGCGCGTCCAGGAAAGCCTCTCCACGGCAATATTGCCCGTGTAGCCTCCACCCAGCGCCACATGGGCCTCGCGTTGCGAGACCTGGGTCACCAGTCCTTTGACCCAGGCGCCGCCAACCAGATCCAGAGGCGTGAACGCGCTCCGGGTCAAAAATTCACGCTGCTTTTCCGCATTGAGGTTTTTCGTCGCCCCACGCCAGCCCTGCCTTTTGTCCAGCTCCTCCAAGCCCTGACGCAAAGCCTGCCCGGCCGCCTCCTGATGCGCTGGAACCATAGCGGTGCGCACTGTCAGACCAGATTCATACACATAGTCTTCACCGGATTTGTCGGTATCTATGCCCAGAGCCGCGAGATTTCTCTCCGTAAAGAATTCCAGCAGCAATCTGCGAGTTTCCTCCAGGTACCATTGGGCCGGACCGCTGACGTTGTCGGGCGTGCTCCAGTACACAAGAGGTTCCGAGGCGGCCGTCTCATATTCCGCCGGACTGATCCATTTGAGATCTCTGAGACGGCCAAGAACATACATTTGCCGGCTTTTGGCCTTGTCCGGATGGCGAAAGGGATTGTTCAGGGAAGGCGCCTTGGGCAGACCGGCCAGTACCGCGCTTTCGGCCAGGGTGATATCCGCCGCGTGTTTGCCGAAATAAGCCCGCGCCGCGGCCTCTACGCCGTAGGCGTGTTCGCCCAGATATATCTGGTTGAGGTAGACTGTGAGTATCTCGTCCTTGCTGAGATTTTTTTCCAACTGATAAGCCAGGATGGCTTCCTTGATTTTGCGCGTGTATGTCCTTTCGGAACTGAGCAGGAGTTGTTTGATGATCTGCTGGGTGATGGTGCTACCGCCCTGGCCGTGTGTTCCGGTACGGAAATTGCTCAACGCCGCCCTGATGATGGCCGTGGGATCAATGCCGTGATGGCGGTAAAAGGCATCATCCTCGGCAGCCAGAAAAGCTAGGGGCAGATAGCGCGATATTTCGTCCAGATTGACAAGGAAACGCTTTTCATGGCCCAAAACGCCCAGTCGCGAACCGTCGCGCGCCAACACGGTTGTGGCCAGCGGCGGCGCGTAGTCGGCAATGCGGTTGATGTCGGGCAAATCGCGCGAGGCCCAGTAAAAAAGTAAGGCCAGAGCGCCGCTCCCGAGCAGTCCGCCCACAAAAACGAGGAGCAAAAAACCCAACAGAATTTTTTTCCAGCGGATGCGCGAGGCCATGACAGTCGCCGTAAAAAAAAGCGGAAAGCAAGCCTTCCGCCTTTTCCCATGTACAGCGCGCCGTACTATACGCAGCCGGTAGGCTTGGGAAGGCCGGCCATCTTACACGCGCCCTTGCCCGGGCCTGAGGGAAAGAGTTCGTAAACCTCTTTCAGCTTGTATCCGGTATTTTTGGAGAGAATACGCACCATGGGAGCAATGCCGTTTTTCTTGTAGTAGTCCTGCAGAAAATCAAGGATTTTCTGATGGTCGGCGGAAATATCCGTGATGCCTTCGGACTCCTTCACGTATTCCATCCATTCAGGGCACCAGTCGTCAAATCGCAGCAGAAAACCGTCTTCATCAACTTCAAAGCTTTTTCCCTTATAGGTAATCTCAGCCATGTGCGTCCTCCTTGGACAAATTTGCGTTATCGTCACAAGAACAAAATGTCTTGCGTTTTCCTCCCTGACCGGAACCTTCAACCTTCCAAGACCACGTCAGGAGGAAGGGGTCAATCCGAATTCGCCGCGCTCCTAAAAACCGCATGGCATGTCATGACACAAAACAGGACTAAAGGCAAGGGGCGCATAAAAAAATTTTTTACCTTGACGTCGGGAAATATGCCTTGCGTTCTTCCTTCACAAGGGTGAATGGCTGTGGCCCGACGAAAAAACCGTCGCGTCCCGGTCTTGCCTGAATCGTTTGTTCCCGCCCGTCTACGAGGATATCCACCGCAGCTTCCTCTCCGCAGGCAAGCGCTTTAGGAGAAAATCCCGCTGTCAACCGCGCCGCCTCCAACAGCGCTTTCTCCGGCCAATGCGTTCCACCGCGCGCGAGGGCGGTCGGGCCGGCCATGTCTCTCAGGCGGAGCAGCGCGTCCCCGGCCTGGGCCGCCGCGACGATGCGCTCGTTATCCTCGCGGTTGCGTCCCACGCACAACCAAAAAGAAACCTGCCCACATCGCGCCCAAAACTGGCGACCCAGATTGGCCAAAGCGAAATCGGCAGCCGAGGGCGAGATGGAATTGGTGAACAGGGGCCAGTAGCGGCGGACGTTTTCCCGCTCCGTCAGGCGACACCCGCCGCCGGGGGTAGGAATGACCTTGAGGCCAAAGCGTGCGGCCAGAGCCAACTGTCCGCTTCGGCCACGTCCCGCCATAGAGGCCAGGCGCGACCTGTCCACAAGGCCTTCGCGTTCGGGTTTAGTAGGCGCCAGCAACCTCGCTCCCAAAGGACGCACCAAAATGTCCGTGACACCCGCCTCCCGCGAGATGAGTTGCATGGCATCCCGACGCTGAGACATGGGCCTTTGGCCCGGAACTTCTCCACTGGCCAAGGCTTTGGCCCCAGTAGCTTCCATGTACGCGCGGGCTTGCCGCAGCAGGTGAATTTTGCAGTCCACACAAGGATTGAGCGCCTTGCCGAATCCGTGGGCCGGCCCCTGCAGCAGCATAGCGACGAAGTCTTCGCTCACGTCTTCAGTATGCACATCAAGGCCGTACGTTTCCCGCCAGAAATCCACAGCGCCGGACTTGCCGAAGAATGGGGAGCAGGCATGCCAGCAGCGCACCACCAGCCCCTGCTCCCGCAACAGCAATGCGGACAAAAGACTGTCTAGCCCGCCGGAAAAAAGAACGATGACATCAGGCGAGGCGGACGCCGCCCCACCTGTTTTCACTGACAACAATCGTTCCCTATTTGATGACGCCGCAGGCCAAACGGCTGCCGCCGCCGCCCAAGGGCGCGGGGCTGTCGGAGTAATTGTCGCCGCCTGCGTGTATCATCAGAGCGTGGTTTTTGAATTCAGCAGCTTTTACGCCCTTCAGGCTCAGGTTCACCTTGGCCGTTCCGTCCTGGCCCACCATGAGCAGAGGCAGATCGCCCTTATGTCCGCTGGCGCCAGGCCCAAGATGTTTGCCGGAATTGGTCGGATCATAGTGTCCGCCGGCCGCCCCGGCGGGAATGACTTTGCCGTCTTGGGCAGTTGGCGCGCAGGAGGCGTTGGCGTGCACGTGGAAACCATGCTCTCCGGGAGGGAGACCCTGAAGATTCGTGGTAATGAGAATGCCTTGAGCATTGTCGGTAAAGGTAACCGTGCCGACGGCTTTGCCGTCGCCTTCGGCGGTTGCCAGATGCATGGCGGCCGAAAAGCTTTCCGAGTGTGCCGGGGTGGTAGCGAGAAAAAATACGGTGCACAGGGTAAAGACGCTGATGAACAGGATTTGTGTTTTGGGCATGTCTGCTCCTTGACTGAAGTTTTGCGGGAGACGGAATTTGAACCAGCGATTCAACCTTGGCAAGGTTGCACTCTATCGCTGAGTTACTCCCACCCGAGACTGGGGAACTTACTCTATCGCTCGCCGTTGTCAATATCTTTCCCAACGGAGAACTTCACCATCATGATGATTTTTATTACTTAACAATCTGTAATTATTGAATACTATGAACTCTGTCCAGGCGAGATTCTTCCCAACGAATGGGCCAGCGGAAAATCTGCCGTTGCGCCGATGGAGGCTTTCGGCTACACTCCGCCCATACTTCATCTTTCCACGCGAGTAAGTCACATGGCACGCATTGCGCTTATGATATTGCTGTTTTTCGTAATGGCGGAGCCGCTGTTTGCCAGCCCCCAAAACTTCGCCCATTTCAGCGTCGATCTACCGGCTGACTGGAATGGCGAGGAAAGCAGCAATTTTACCCCTGAAAGAGGCGGCGAATACATGCTCGTTTTCAAGCGGCATGATGAAGCGGGAGAAAACATCAGAGGTGTCGTCAGCGTCTTTTTACTTCCCCCGCTTTCCAACACCACGGAGGAAATAGCCGAAAAACTGGCGGGCATGCAGGAGGACAGCAGTCCTCCACAAAAAGACGGAAATTTTTGGACATTCACCGGGGAACCCCGAACGCAGGGTTTCAAGGCCTCAGCTCAAACCTGGGTCAACTCCTCGCCAGCCCATGTCCTGATTGTCATTGTTCAGGATCCGGACAAACTCGGCGGGGAGAAAATCTTTACCGACCTCCGGGCGCTGACGCCGGAAGCGAAAGAAGTGCTGGGCCGGTAGCGTACCACAAAAAGGGGCCTATCGCCCCTTTTTGCCGACTTTGCGATAGAATCCTTACGATTCGTTTTTCTCTTCAGTTTCCTTGCTGTTGGCGGACTTGTCCGACGAACGGGAAAATTCAATGATGGCCATGGGGGCGTTGTCCCCGCGACGGGGCATAGCCAATTTCATGATGCGGGTGTAGCCTCCGGGCACGCCGACGAACAAGGGACCGATCTCATCAAAGAGACGCTTCACCAGAGCGTGGTCATTCAGCCTCTGATAGGCCAGACGTCGGGAGTGAAGGTCATTGCGTTTGGCAAGGGTGATCAACGGTTCAACCACGCGGCGCAAGTCTTTGGCCTTCAGTTCCGTAGTGCGGATTCTGCCGTGCGTCAGAAGGGCCTTGGCCAGGTTCTGCATAAGCGCCTTGCGGTGCGCCGGCGTACGCGAAAATTTTCTGCCGGAATTGCTATGCCTCATTTTGCAGCTTCCTTTTCCATTCCTGATATTTCTTGTCAAATCCGTCGAGTTTCATTTCAAAGTCTAAGCCAAGGTTTAAAAGCACGCACTTGATCTCATCCAGGGATTTGCGCCCAAAATTTTTGGTTCTGAGCATTTCCGCCTCGGAGCGCTGCACAAGCTCACCCACATAAGAGATGTTCGCGCTACGTAAACAGTTGGTGGCTCGCACAGACAACTCTAGCTCGTCAATGTGCTTGAACAGGGCGTCATTCCAGTCGCTGCCGTCCACGCCGCCGGAACCGCACTCACCCGCGACCTGATCATCAAAATTAATGAAGACGGAAATCTGATCCTTGATAATTTTTGCGCTGTAGGCTATGGCGTCTTCCGGCGTAACAGAGCCGTCTGTCCACACATCAAGGATGAGACGATCATAGTTGGTCATCTGCCCAACGCGCGCCTGCTCGACGCTGTATGCGACCTTGCGTACGGGGGAAAAACTGGAGTCAAGTTTGATGATGCCGATTTCGTCGGTGAGGCCCTCGTGCATATCCGCAGACACGTAACCCTTGCCCATGCGCGCTTCCATTTCCATCTCCAGCGAGACGTTTTCGGTAAGCGTGGCGATATGCTGGCCGGGATTGAGAATTTCCACATTGTGCGTGGCGGATATCTGTCCGGCTGTCACGACACCCTTACCCTGGACGCGCAGAGTAAAACGCTGCGGCTCCTCGGTGTCCATGCGCAGACGTACCTGCTTCAGATTGAGTACAATGTCGGTGATGTCTTCCAGCACACCATGAATGGTTGTGAACTCGTGCTCCACGCCGACAATTTTCACCGAAACAAAGGCCGCCCCTTGCAGAGAAGCCAGAAGAACACGCCGCAGGGCATTGCCTATGGTTGTGCCGTACCCCCTCTCCAAGGGTTCGCAGACAAACCTGCCGCGGGAACTGTCAGATACCTCTTCATCGCGTATAATGCGCTCCGGCTTGACGAGCTCGGACCAGTTGCGCGCATTGATAATGCGTTCGCCCTGTTTGATAAGCATGCGTCCCCCGCCTATTTCGAATAAAGTTCAACGATCAGTTGTTCATTCACAGGGAACTGAATGTCGTCGCGTTGCGGCAGAGCCTTGACGGCGCCTTTGAAATCTGCGCCGAGAGATTCCAGCCAAGCGGGACATCCGCGGCGGGCGATCACTTCCTGAGCTTCGGCGAGAACAGGGATTTTGCGATTTTTTTCCGGCACGGCTACTACATCCCCTACCTTCACCTGCAGGGAAGGTATATTGACCTTGTGCCCATTGAGGGTAAATATGCCGTGGCGCACAAGCTGTCTGGCCTGGTTGCGGGAGTTCGCGAAGCCAAGACGGTAGACGACATTGTCCAGCCGCCTCTCCAATATTATAAGCAAATTGGCGCCGGTGACGCCTTTGCGTTTTTCCGCTTTTTCAAAGTAACCGCGGAATTGCCGTTCCAACACGCCGTAGCCGCGGCGCGTCTTTTGTTTCTCACGCAGCTGAACCGCATATTCACTCATCTTTTTGCGTGCCCTGCCGTGCTGACCAGGAGCATAGGGGCGGCGATCATAAGCGCATTTGTCCGTAAAACAACGGTCTCCCTTCAGAAAGAGCTTACACCCTTCACGACGGCAAATGCGGCATTTGGCTTCTGTATATTTGGCCATGGGTATTTATCCTTTATTGAAGGCAAAATTACACGCGACGCCGTTTGGGCGGACGGCAACCATTGTGCGGGATGGGAGTCACGTCGCGGATAAAGGCCACGCGGAAACCTGCCTGGGCGACAGCGCGCATCGCGGCTTCTCGCCCGGAGCCGGGACCCTTGACGTACACGCCCACAGTACGCATGCCGTTGTCCTGAGCCTTGCGCGCGGCTGTCTCCGCAGCGACCTGCGCCGCAAAGGGCGTGGACTTGCGCGAACCCTTAAAGCCGCTCTGCCCGGACGAAGCCCATGAAACGGCGTTGCCGCGCGTGTCGGTAAAGGTGATAATGGTATTGTTAAACGAAGCCTGTATATGCACAAGGCCCACAGGCACGTTCTTTTTTTCCTTTTTTTTGACCACTTTTCTGGGTCTAGCCATGACGCTGCCTCTCCGTTATTTCTTTTTGCCTACGGCGCCGCGCCTTGGCCCTTTGCGGGTGCGGGCGTTGGTGTGCGTACGCTGGCCTCGAGCCGGCAAACCGCGCCGATGGCGCAAGCCGCGATAGCAACCGATATCCATAAGCCGCTTGACATTGCCTGAAACTTCGCGGCGCAGATCTCCCTCCACCTTGTAGTGTTGCTCAAGTTCCTTGCGTATCTCGTTGATTTCATCCGCCGAGAGATCGTCAATCTTCCTCTCCCAATTGACGCCGGTGGTATCCAGAATTTTCATGGCCGTAGAACGACCAACTCCGTAAATATAGGTGAGCGCGATATCCACCCGTTTGCCGCGAGGCAAATCAACACCTGCTATTCTCGCCACAGATACACTCCTGCCCTATCCCTGGCGCTGCTTGTGCCGGGGGTTTTCACAGATAACTCTAAGCACTCCCTTGCGCCGTATCACCTTGCACTTGGGGCATATTTTTTTGACGGAAGGTCTTACTTTCATACAAGTCTCCATTCATGGCATAGACCTGAACAACTCAGGGCAAGAATTAATATTTATGCCAGCTTCGATCCGCTTTGTCAAGCATTAATTGTATGGCGCTCAAGACCACGATCCGAGACACTCAAAATCCTGGGAGCTCCGTGGGTTATGGCCACACTGTGTTCAAAATGCGCGGCCAGGCGGCCATCTCTGGTCACGGCTGTCCACTTGTCATCCAGAATATCCACCTCATACGTCCCCGCCGTCACCATCGGCTCAATGGCGATCACCATGCCCGGCTGCAACGTGACGCCGCGCAAGGCAGGCTTGAAATTCGGTACTTCCGGCTTTTCGTGCATTCTGGCGCCCACGCCGTGGCCCACAAAACGCCGCACCACGTTAAAACCGGCGGCTTCAACGAATTCCTGCACAGCAGCGCCTATTTCAAAGACGTTACATCCCGGACGGGCTCTGTCTATACCCACATACAGACTGTCCTCGGTAACCCGCATAAGCCTGCTAGCCTCTTGGCTCACCCGTCCCACCGGCCATGTTCGTGCGGCGTCGCCCACAAAGCCCTGGTACACGACCCCCACGTCCACACTAACTATGTCGCCTTCCGCCAGCTTGCGGGTTGAAGGAAAACCATGCACAACCTGTTCGTTCACCGAGCAGCACACGGAGTACGGATAGCCGTAATATCCCTTGAAAGCCGGTTTTACCCTGTGTCTTTCGCAATAGTTCTGCGTGAATTCGTCAATGAGTCTGGTCTCCAGCCCGGGAGCGATCATATCGCCGATAGCGTCCAGTATGTTCGCCACCAAGCGGTTGGCCTCCGCCAAGCAGGCAATTTCTCGCTCATTTTTGATAAATACGCCCTGAAATTTTCTCATGCCCGGTAATTGCCAAAAACAGGCCGGCTTCGCAGCAATCAGAGCTTGCCACTTTTACGCGTCTTGTGCATAAGCCCTTGGTACTGGCTGGAGATCATGTGCGATTCGACCTGATTCATAAAATCCATAGCAACGCCCACAAGTATCAGCAAACTCGTGCCGCCGAAATAAAAGGGAACATTAAAGTTGCTTATCAAAAACATCGGAATCAATGACACCAAGGAAATATAGACCGCGCCGGAAAGCGTCAGACGCGAGAGCACGCCGTCAATATACAACTGCGTCTTTTCGCCGGGCCTTATGCCGGGGACAAACCCACCGGCTTTTTTCAAATTCTCGGACATATCCTTGGGATCGAAAATAATGGCTGTGTAAAAATAACAGAAGAAAAAAATTAAAGCCACATACAAAATATTATAGGCAATTCCCTGCGGAGAGAACAGCTCGGCTGCCTTCCTGACATATTCGTTGGTGGAGAACTGACCTATGGTCGCCGGAAAGAGCAACAATGACGAGGCGAAAATGGGCGGGATGACGCCGGCGGTGTTCACTCGGAGAGGCAGATGCGTGTTCTGCCCGCCGAACATCTTGCGCCCTATCTGCCGCTTGGCGTAACTCACGGGGATGCGTCGCTGCGCGCGCTCGACAAACACGATGCATACCGTCACGGCCGCCATAAAAGCCAGAAGCACCAGAGCCATGAATATATTCAGGTCGCCCGCCTGAATCAGAGCCGTAGACTGGATGATGCCGCGCGGAATTCCCACGACGATGCCGCAGAAAATGATCAGAGATATGCCGTTGCCGATGCCGCGCTCGGTAATCTGCTCTCCCAGCCACATAACCAGCATGGAACCGCCCGTGAAGGTCATCATGGTCACAAGGCGAAAATTCAGGCCGGGCTCAAGCACCACTGGCGTACCGGCCGGGCTGGTCATATTTTCCAGCCCCACCGCTATGCCGAGGCCCTGAATCAGAGTGATGAGCACCGTGAGGTAGCGGGTATATTGGGTGATTTTCCTTCGACCGGCCTGTCCCTCTTCCTTGGCCATGCGTTTGATGTCCGGACTCACCACCTGCATGAGCTGCATTATGATGGACGCGGAAATGTAAGGCATAACTCCGAGGGCGAAAACGGAAACATTGCGCAGACCGCCGCCTGAAAACATGTCGAAAAGGCTGAACAGGGTGCCGGACATACTCTCGAAAAAGGAGGCCAGAGCCGCAGCGTCAACGCCGGGGATAGGCACATGAACGCCTATGCGATAACAGCAGAGAATAAAAAGGGTCCAGCCCAAACGCTTCACAAGGTCGGGCTGGCCCGACGTCATTGTGTTTGCCTGTGTCGTCGCCATAAGAAACTCGATTCAGGTGGTTTGTTACAGACCACAAAGGTTTTTTACGAAATGTCCAGATCGCCGCCTTCAACCGTTGCTTCCAGCTCCGTCACACTGCCTCCGGCCTGACGAATTTTTTCGACCGCCGCACGGCTGAAACGGTGAGCCTCGACGCTGAGGGGGACCGTCACCTCTCCCCGGGAAAGGATTTTCACCGAGGTACCCAATGGAGCCAACCCCCGGGCGTAGATGTCGTCCAGGCTGATGCTGTTCCTGCCCTCAAAAGCATTGACCAATACATCCAAATTGATGACGTTGTATGTGACCTTGAATCGGGCATTTTTGAAGCCGTGTTTGGGCAGACGGCGCTGCAAAGGCATTTGTCCGCCTTCAAAACCGGGACGTACGCCGCCACCGGAACGGGCGTTCTGGCCCTTGTGTCCTTTGCCTGCCGTGCAACCCAAGCCGGAACCGGACCCGCGGCCCACGCGGCGGCGCGTCTTGCGCTCCTCGGGAAAGGGAAAAAGATCGTGCAATTGCATGGGAATCTCCAGTACGGCCTAATCTACGACAGCCACAAGATGCGAGACTTTCGCTATGATGCCCCGGATTGCCGGAGTATCCTTAAACGTCTTCACCATTTCACGTCGCTTGAGCCCGAGAGCGTCAAGCTGTCTGCGCTGGGCCGGTGTCGACCCTATGCGCGAACGGATGAGTTTTACCTTGATTTCCGGCATGGCTACTTCCTCGGCGCTTCCAGCTTCTTGCCGCGCATGGAAGACACGTCCTCGGCGCTGCGCAGAGCGACGAGTCCCTGCATTGTGGCGCGAAGCACATTGTGTGGGTTGTTTGTACCTATGGCCTTGGCCAGCACATCGCGCACGCCTACAGCCTCCATCAGCGCGCGAACGGCGCCGCCCGCGATGATGCCCGTGCCCTGCGATGCCGGCTTGAGCATAACCTGCCCCGCTCCGAAGCGGCCAAGCACTTCATAGGGCAGGGTGCCATCCACCAAAGGGATGCGCACACGACCCTTGCGGGCGCGCTCCGAGGCTTTGCGCAGGGCTTCAGGAACTTCCTGGGCTTTACCCAAACCAAAGCCCACGCCGCCCTTGCCATCGCCGACAACCACAAGCGCGCTGAAACTGAAACGACGCCCGCCCTTGACGACTTTGGCCACGCGGTTCAGGGATACAATCTTTTCAATTTCACCCAGTTCGTTCTGCTGGGTTTCGCTATTTTCCTGCCGCATATCAGAACTCCAAACCGCCTTCACGGGCGCTGTCGGCCACAGCCTTGATGCGGCCGTGATAAAGGTAGCCGTTACGATCAAACACCACTCTGGCAATATTCTTTTCTCTGGCCAGGCGGGCGATTTCCTTGCCCACGCGCTGCGCGCCGGCCATATTGCAACTCATTCCTGCTTCAGTTTTGGCCAAAACCAAGGTAGACGCGCTGACTACCGTCGAGCGCGACGTGTCGTCCACTATCTGGGCGTAGATATGCAAATTTGACCTGTACACGACAAGACGCAGACGGGCGGGAGAACCATTGACCTTCTTGCGGATGCGTATTTTGCGGCGCTTGCGAGATTCATTCTTGGTGAGATTCATGACGCCCCCTACTTCTTGCCGCCGGACTTGCCAACTTTGCGGCGTATCGTCTCGGTAACGTATTTGATGCCCTTGCCCTTGTAAGGTTCAGGCTTGCGTACCCGTCGTATGCGTGCGGCAAATTCTCCGACCATTTCCTTGCTGACGCCGCTTATGGTCAATATCTGTCCCTCGACCACAGCTTTGAGCTCGTCGGGCAACTCCACCAGCACCGGATGGGAATAGCCCACAGCCAGCTCTATGATGTTGCCCTTTACGGCAACGCGGTAGCCGACGCCTATCACTTCAAGAGATTTGGAGAACCCCTTTGTGACGCCTTCAATGCAGTTGGCCGCGAGCGTGCGGCGCAAACCATGCTGGGAGCGGCTCTGCCTGGTTTCTTCCAGACGGGTAAGGGTCAACCTGCCGTCGTTCATCTCGTATTTGAGCAACGGGCAGACCGGGGTAGTGAGCGTCCCCTTGGGTCCTTTCACTTCTACAAACTCCGCCCCGACTTTCACTTCAACGCCGGCCGGAACGGGAACGGGCAGTTTGCCTATTCTTGACATAAACCACCACCTACCAGATTTCGCACAAAAGTTCACCGCCCACTTTTTTTTCGTGTGCGGTCACGCCGTCCAGCACTCCGCTGGACGTAGAGAGAATGCAAATGCCCAAACCGTTCTGAACGCGCGGTATCGCCTTCGATCCGACGTAAACCCGTCTGCCCGGCGTGCTCACGCGTCTAAGCCCCAGTATGGCCGGTTTGCCCTTCTGGTACTTCAAGGTAATGGTAATGGTCTTGTCAGCCGCGGCAACGTCCTCGACGTAACCTTCCTGCTTGAGGATGGCGGCCAAAGCCTCCTTCATCTTCGAGCGCGGCACACCCACTTCCTTGTGCAGGGCCAGGTGCGCGTTGCGGATGCGGGTAAGCATGTCCGCAATAGGATCTGTCACCATAGAAAGCTCCTCAATGTTGTAGTATACGATCTCTGTTACCAGCTGGACTTGCGCACGCCCGGCAATTCACCACGCAGGGCCATATGGCGGAAACAGATACGGCAAACGCCGAATTGGCGTATGAAAGCTCTGGGCCGGCCGCAAATCGGGCAACGGTTATAGGCGCGCGCGCTGAAACGGGCCTTGCGCTTTGCCTTTACGGCGAGCGATGTACGCGACATAGACTAAGCTCCTGACAGTGGTTGTGGCCGGATGCGCCTATTTTCTGAAGGGCATGCCGAGTTTGTCCAAAAGGAATTTGCCTTCGCGGTCCGTGGAGGCCGTCGTCACAATGGTTATGTTCATGCCTTTGGGGTTTTCCACCCTGTCGATCTCAAGTTCGGGGAAGATAGTATGCTCTTTGATGCCGAGGGTGAAGTTGCCCCGGCCGTCAAAACCGCGGTCCGGGATACCCCGAAAGTCTCGTACTCGCGGCAGGGCAAAATTCATCAGCTTGTCAAGAAAATCCCACATGCGGTCTTTGCGCAGCGTAACGCGTGCGCCGATAGGCATGCCCTCACGCAGCTTGAACGAGGCGATGGACTTTCTGGCTCGCGTCACCACAGCCTTTTGTCCGGCAATGGCGGTCAGCTCGGACACGGCTTCTTCCATCAACTTGTTGTTTTGCGTCGCCGCGCCCAGGCCGATGTTCAGAGAGACCTTTTCAATGCCAGGCAATTGCATGGGAGAAGTATAATTGAACTCTTTTTGCAAATCTGGAACCACGTTCTCTCTATATATCTTTTCAAGGCGTGTCATCGTATCACCTTATTCCATGACTTCATTGCATTTTTTGCAGAAGCGGACCTTTTTTGAACCGCCCTCGGTTTCCATATGCCTGTAGCCAATCCTTGTGGCCTTGCCGCATGCCGTACATACCACCATGACGTTGGAAACGTGAATGGGCATTTCTTTTTCCACAATGCCGCCCGGTTGGCGGGCATAGGGGTTGGGGCGGGTGTGCCGTTTGACCATGTTGGTCTTTTCAACGAGCACCCGATCCTTCTTGCGAAGTATTTTCAATACCTTGCCGATTTTCCCGGCATCTTTGCCGGTTACCACCATTACCTTGTCGTCCTTGCGGATACGAAACATCTTCATGACGGGGACTCCTAAAGCACTTCCGGCGCAAGGGATATGATCTTCATAAAATTCTGGGCACGAAGCTCCCGGGCAACGGGACCGAAAATACGCGTGCCGACGGGCTCGCCCTGAGCAGAGAGCAGTACGGCCGCGTTGCCGTCGAATTTGATGTACGAACCGTCGTTGCGACGCACTTCCTTGGCTGTGCGTACAATAACGGCTTTCATCACGTCGCCCTTCTTCACTTTGCTGTGAGGGATAGCTTCCTTGACGGAAACCACGATGACATCGCCCAAGGATGCGTAACGGCGGTGCGAACCACCAAGCACCTTGATGCAGGCGACTTTTTTGGCGCCGGAGTTGTCGGCGACCTGAAGGGTTGATTCCACCTGTATCATAGCACCACCCTATACAGCCTTTTCGATAATGGACACCAAATGCCAGCGTTTGTTGCGCGACATGGGGCGAAACTCCACAATCTTCACTTTGTCGCCCATTCCGCATTCATTCATGGGATCATGAGCCGTGAACTTTTTGCGGCGCCTCACATACTTTTTGAGCAGAGGATGCTTGACCAGAGTTTCGACCCGCACGACAATAGTCTTGTCGCTTTTGTCGCTCACAACGATGCCGGTCAGCGTTCTGCCCTTCCGATTTTCCAGAGCTTGCATTTTCAGGCCCTCTGCTGCTTTTCGTTCAAGATGGTCAATACGCGCGCCACCTGCCTGCGCAGGGCCTTGATGTCGGATGTTCTCTCAATCTGGGCCACAGCATGTTTCATGCGGGCATCCATCAGCTCGCGACGGGTTTCGGCCAGTTTGCCGCGCAATCCGTCCACGTCCAGAGCGCGCAAGTCCGCGACGGGAAGCCGGGAACTTTTTTCCGCTTTAGTTTTGGCGGCCATTTATGCCCCCTCCTTCACCACGATAACAGTCTTGACAGGCAGTTTGTGGGCGGCGCGGGTCAGAGCCTGCTTGGCCAAGTCAAGAGTGACGCCCTTTATCTCGTAAAGGACTCTGCCCGGTTTGACGGGAGCGCACCAACCCACAGGCGCGCCCTTGCCGGATCCTTGCCGTGTTTCCAGAGGTTTGGCGGTGACGGGTCTGTCCGGAAAAACACGGATCCATACCTTACCCCCGCGTCTTATATGCCGCATCATGGCAATACGCGCCGCCTCAATCTGCTGAGACGACAAATGACCATGCTCCACAGCCTTCAACCCGATATCGCCGAAGACGATATTGGCCCCGCGGCAGGCCAGCCCGCGCAGGCGGCCCTTCTGCCATTTGCGGAATTTGGTTTTTTTTGGCGCAAGCATTATTGTTCAACCTCTTTGTCCAAGATTTCGCCTTTGTAAATCCACACCTTGACGCCGATGATGCCGTAGGTGGTGCGGGATTCCGCAAAACCGTAATCAATGTCCGCCCGCAGAGTCTGCAGAGGCACGCGGCCGTCGCGATACCATTCCGTCCGGGCGATTTCGGCGCCAGCCAAACGTCCGGCGCAGGTCACCTTGATTCCTTCGCCGCCGAACTTGCGAGCCATGGAAACAGTGCGCTTCATGGCGCGACGGAAAGCAACGCGGCGCTCCAACTGTTGGGCGATATTCTCGGCCACGAGTTGAGCATCCACTTCGGGACGACGAATCTCATTCACTTCCAGGGCGAATTCAGAACCGAATTTCTGGCGCAGATCCGAACGCAGCTTTTCTATCTCAACGCCCTTGCGGCCTATGACAATACCGGGACGCGCCGTAAAAAGCACCAAGCGGATCTTCCCGCCGGCCCGTTCAATCTCGATCTTGGAAAGGCCGGCGTTAAAAAGCAGCTTCTTCACAAAGGCGCGGATTCTGCTGTCCTCATAAACAAAGGCAGGATATTCCTTCTTGCTGAACCAGCGGGACTGCCAGTTTTTGTTGTACCCAAGCCGGAAGCCGAACGGATGAACTTTCTGACCCATAGCTATTCCTGCCCTTCTGCAAGTATGACGGTGATATGACTGGTACGTTTGCGTATTTTGCCCGCACGGCCTTGGGCACGCGGCAGAAACCGCTTCCAGCTGGGGCCTTCATTGACCACAATCTCCTTGACTTTCATGGCGTCAACGTCTACGCCGCCCAACTGCGAGGCGTTGGCCAAGGCGCTCATGAACACGCCGTAGAGAACGCGCGCTGGCTTGTTGGCGGTAAAACGCAACACGTTCATGGCCTCCTCCACGCCAAGTCCCTGTACATTTCGAGCGACAAGACGCGTTTTGCGCGGCGAGACCCGCTGAAATTTGGCAACAGCTTTCGATTCCATAAGTGCATCCTACTTCTTGCCGACCTTGGCTTTTTTGTCGGCGGCGTGCCCGTGGAAGACGCGCGTTGGAGAAAACTCTCCAAGCTTGTGCCCCACCATGTTTTCCGTAACAAAAACCGGCACAAACTTTTTGCCGTTATGCACAGCGAAGGTCAACCCTACCATTTCCGGCAGTATCGTCGAGCGGCGCGACCATGTTTTCAGAACGCGACGGTCGTTGTTGGCGACAGCGACATCAACCTTCTTCATCAAATGAGCGTCAACAAAGGGGCCCTTCTTCAATGATCTCGGCATAAGCTCTTACCTCTACTTCTGCCCACGGCGTTTGACTATGAGTCTGCTGGAAGCCTTTTTACGGTCACGGGTTTTGTAGCCCTTGGCGGGCATACCCCAAGGGGAAACGGGATGCCGACCGCCGGAGCTTCTGCCCTCCCCCCCGCCCAGAGGATGGTCAATGGGGTTCATGGCCACGCCGCGCACACAGGGCCGGCGGCCGAGCCAGCGATTGCGGCCGGCCTTGCCCAAAGAAATATTTTCGTGGTGGATATTGCCCACTTGCCCCACAGTGGCCACACAAGCCGCCAGCACCTTGCGCACTTCGCCCGAAGGCAGCCGTAACAGCGCGTACTTGCCTTCCTTGGCGATCAGCTGGGCATAGGAGCCGGCCGCCCGGCACAGTTGCCCGCCCCGGCCGGGATGCATTTCCACGTTATGCAACACGGTGCCCACAGGAATACGCTGCATGGGCAAAGCGTTGCCGGGTTTTATGTCGGCCCCTTCGCCGGCGATGACGGCATCGCCCCGATTGAGACCGGACGGAGCGATAATGTACCGCTTTTCCCCGTCAACATAGTGCAGCAGGGCAATACGGGCGGTGCGGTTGGGATCGTACTCAATTTCGGCCACGCGGGCCTCAATGCCCACCTTGTCACGCCTGAAGTCTATAA
This sequence comes from Desulfovibrio sp., assembly GCA_031272405.1. GTDB lineage: Bacteria > Desulfobacterota > Desulfovibrionia > Desulfovibrionales > Desulfovibrionaceae > Desulfovibrio. The sequence continues at coordinate 18,689 of JAISTW010000007.1, forward strand.
TCCGATACAGACGCTTGACCCCGCCGCCGCGACGGCGGCTGGTAACCCGGCCGTGGTTGTTGCGACCGGCCTTGTGGGGCAAACCCACAGTCAGTGATTTTTCCGGATGCGACCGCGTGATTTCCTCAAAGTCGGAAACAGTCTGGAAGCGGCGCCCGGCGGATGTCGGTTTCAGCTTGCGGACAGCCATGTTCATACTCCCTCGAAGAACTCGATTTTATCGTCCCGGCCAAGAGTCACATAGGCCTTCTTCCAACCGGGCTTGCGACCGACGACGCGGCCTTGCCGCTCGCGGGCCAACGGTGCGCGGCGCACGATTCTGACCGCCTCCACCTTGACGTCAAAAACTTTCTCCACGGCCCGGCGAACTTCAATTTTGTTGGCCCCGGGATGGACATAGAAGACCACCTGCCTGGCGGCGTCCTTGAGAAAGGTCGTCTTTTCCGTCAGCAGGGGTTTGACGAGCACATCGGCGAGTTCCATCTCAGGCCCCCTTCGCGGCGAAACGCGCCTGCACAGGCGCCACTGCCGCTTCCAGCAGTACAAGCTGCTTGTGATTCAAAATTTCCGTAACGCTCAGCCTGTCGGGCGTCGTCAGGGTCAGCCCGGGGATGTTACGGGCGCCACGGAGAATATCCGCCGCATCCCCCGAAGTCACGATGAGGGCCTTTTTCAGGCCCAGATCCCCGGCGACTTTGGCGAAGTGTCTGGTTTTCGCTTCCGGCAGCTTGATGTTTTTCACAACCATCAGATCATTGGCTGCCAAGCGGCTGGAAAGGGCCATTTTGAGGGCCAGGGCACGAACTTTGCTGTTGACCTTGAAACTGTAGTCCCGCGGCTGGGGGCCAAAGATGACGGCGCCGCCACGCCAGATAGGCGAACGGTTCGAGCCGGAACGCGCACGACCGGTGCCCTTTTGTTTCCAGGGTTTGACGCCGCCCCCCGACACGAACGCCCGGGTTTTTGTCTGGTGCGTGCCGGCACGTCTGGCCGCGGCCTGGGCGCGCACGACAAGATGCAGAATTTCCGGCCTCACATCAACTTCAAAAACATCGGCATCCAGCTCTATGCTGCCGCTTTCCTGCCTGTTTTGATCATATACTGTAACGGTAGCCATTTTCCGTTTCCCCTACTGCTTGCGGACAAGCACGAGTCCGTTTTTGGGTCCGGGCACCGAGCCCTTAACCAAAAGGACATTGTCTTCCGCGCGCACGCCGACAATCAGAAGGCCGGACTGCGTCACGGTTTCATTGCCCCAGTGCCCGGCCATTTTTCGTCCCTTGAAGACATGCCCCGGGAAGGTATTGTTGCCGATGGAGCCGTTGTTGCGATGCACTTTCTCGCAACCGTGCGTGTCCTTGGAGCCGGCGAAATTCCAGCGGCGCATGCGGCCCTGATAGCCCTTGCCCAAGCTCTTGCCCGTAACCTTGACCACGTCGCCCGCGGCGAACATCGCAACGGACAGTTCGTCTCCCGGCTTTTGCTCGGGCGCGCTCTCAAGACGGATTTCCCTGAGATGCCTGAACATGCCCGTGCCCGCCTTGGCGAAATGACCACGCATGGCCTTGGCGACATTTTTTTCCCGGGCCGGGGCAAAGGCGATCTGCAGAGCGTTGTAGCCCTCTTTTCCCGCCGTCTTGACCTGAGTTACAGGGCAGATGCCGGCTTCTATGACAGTTACTGTCACCGCCGCGCCGTCATCTGCAAAAATCCGGGTCATGCCAAGCTTGCGACCAAGAATTCCCATCTTTTCAGCCATAACTGCCTCCGCTATAACTTGATTTCCACGTCAACCCCGGCGGGCAGGGAGAGCTTGCCGAGCGCGTCAACAGTTTGCTGGGTCGGTTCCAAAATATCCATAAGGCGCTTGTGAATGCGCATTTCAAACTGCTCCCGCGATTTTTTGTCCACATGCACGGAGCGCTGAATAGTATACTTATGGATGTTGGTAGGCAAAGGGATGGGCCCAGCCACGCCAGCACCCGTATTACGCGCCGTGTCAACAATTTCCGCGACTGCCTTGTCCAGTATGCGGTAATCGTAAGCCCTGAGCTTGATGCGAATGCGATCGCTGCTTACAGTCGTCATTATGCCAACTCCATTTCCCGCGTTGCAACTCATCCCGCGCAGCGCAGAATCAAAAAACCAAACAGCGCGACCCGCAAAGGCGGCGTCAGCGCCCGGCGCGTCCGTCACACCCGGGATATCCGGAAAATTCGAATGAAGGGGGAACGCCGAAGCGCCGCCGCGTCATCCGTGTGACGTCACCCAGCGTATCCAGCGTATCAGGCCATGCTTTATGGAGCAGGCCAGATGGTTCCGCAGGGTCACCAAATGGGGTTTTCCCCCTTACCTTACAGCCCTGGGCACGTTAAAAAAACGCAGGATCCGCGATTGGGCTGGAACGGCTCGACATAGTCCGGCATTTGGCAACGCCTGCACATGTCAAAACCCGATTCCGTCATCGCGAAAATCCCAAAATCCGGGCATTCATCGTCGCGCTCACGGCACCGGGTTCAGCAAAGCGGATTTTATCCACTCCTCCCTGCCGTTCAGGGATCACTCCACAGAAAGTTCCTTTCAACGGAGCGGAGGAATTTATATACAATCTTACGGCGGTGGTCAAGACTTTTGTCAAAAAATTTTTGTTCTTCCTGTTTCCCGCTTACGCGTCCCGCCACCCTCCGTCTTTTTGGGAAACGCCCGGCGCATTGTCAATGGTGCGCCTGAAGTTCAACAGCCGCTGACATTTTCGGCAGTTTCTGGTAATGGGGCAAAGTGTACGCTTTAAATATCAACGCCGCGAGGAGCACAAGGCATGTTTCCAAACAATGACAGGCTTCCCACCCTAGGTCCTTCTGCATCCACCCAATGACAAGCACCCCAATAAAAATGCCTATATCCTGAGCCGTGAGGAAGGTGGCGTTGGCGCCTCCTCGCCGTTGCGGCGGGACAAGAGAATTGACCATGGCCTGACAGAGCGGGATGGTTATGCCGCAACCAAGTCCAATGAACAGCCCCGACAGATAGAAGGGAAAATCAAGGCGTGTGAAGCCTTTCAGAGCCAGGGAAAGAAGAAGAAAAAAAAATGCGAGTCCCATTGGTTTTTCAGGACCTGAACGGTCAAAAAACTTGCCTATGAATAGACGGGAAAATGCCATGCCGCCGGCAAGGCAAAGGAAAAAAACGCCGGGGGAGGCGGAAAGCGTCGTCACAGCGTAGTAGGCCGAATAATTGATGACCCCCCCGAAGGGAACGGCGATCAGACCTCCAACCAGCGAGGCCGGAACCGACGTTTTTTCCAGGAGACCCACCAGGGTGAAAGGCTTGGATTCAAGAGGCACCGGCGGGGCGTGGAGCCTGCCCACCAAGATGCTTCCCAGGGCCATCAGGATGCCGTTGGCTATATACAAACCGTCAAAACCGAAACATTCCACGAGGAGCACGCTGGTGCCTGAACCCAGGGCTTGCCCGATGTTAAACGAAAGGCCGTAAATACCGATCCCTTCTCCCCGCCGGTTTGCCGGAATCAGATCAACGGCCAGGGTACTCGCCCCGCACATGACGGAAGCCCACAGAACCCCGTGGGCGACACGCAGCAAAACTATGGCGAAAACCGTCTCCATCAGGGGATAGAGAAAAAACAGCGCCGCGTAGAGAATATAGGAGGGAAAGTAAACGGCCTTGCGGCCTATCCTGTCAACGACAAATCCCGTGCAGGGGCGGATGACGATGGCAGTGGCCAAATACACGGAAATCGTCATCCCTAGGACAGCGCCTTCCAATCCCCATTTCCCGTTCAGGAACATCGGCATTGTTATCATTGTCCCGAAGTGAACTCCGACGACCAGAGATTGCGCGGAAAAAATGCCGCAAAAATCCCGCGTCCAGAGTGGGGTGACGTTTGCCATGGATTATCTCCGCCGTGCCGTGGCTATCGCCAATGCGAAAAAAGGCTCAGCGGTTTGCCGGGGCGACGACGGCGCCGCTTATACCGGCGAGTTGCGACGTTCGCGCAAGGCTTTGCACGCAGTTCAATCTTGCCCTGCCACATTCGCGGCAGCATGACGATGATTTCATCCAGCGTTTCGGACATACCCCACTCCTTGCGTCAGACATTGCGCCCCCGTTCTCTTTGTTTTCACAGTGTCTCGCCCATCGGCCGCGCTGTCGTTGCATGACGCAAAAGACATATATCGGCAGCCCCAGAGGAGAACCCCAGCGAAAACGGGGTCTATCATATCATCGCCAGAAGGGAAAGTCCCCTAAACTCAGGTTCTGGGGCTGACGCATCTAAAAATCAGGGTCTGCTGAAGGATTGCTTTTTTTAGGTCGAGCAACATATCGGCCACGGAACAGCCATGCGAGAAACCATGTCGTTCGGCGATTTCAGAAAGTTAAGATGCGTCAGTTCCGTCAGGAAACATGCTTATTTTTTCAAAGCCTCCAGACTGCTCTTCAGACCGCCCAGAGCCGCGCCACTGTCAGTTCCACAGGCAATGAACGTGTAGCCGAGTTCCTTCAGCTGCGGTATGTGAGCTTGGGACGAGAGCAATATCCCTGCGGCTTTGCCGTATTTTTTCGCAGCGTTGACAACTGATGCCAATTTCGAGACAAAGACGGCATCATCATACATACCGGGAAGATTCGTGTTGATGGACAGGTCCAGAGGACCGACAAAGAGTACGTCAATCCCCGGCACTGCGGCTATGGCATCAACATTTTCCACAGATTTCCCGGTCTCGATCTGCGCAACCGTCAGCAGTTTTTCATTGGCGCAGGCAAAATATTCTTTGAAGTTGGAATTATACTCGGCACAACGCGGAGAGGATGCCACGCCCCGCTCACCAACAGGTGGATATTTGCAGAAACTAACCACCTCTTTGGCCTGTTCCGCCGTCTGCACATAGGGGATCATGACGCCGCCTACGCCGATATCCAACGCCCGTTTGACAAGGATGCGGTCCGCCCACGGCAAACGCACGACAACAGTAGCTGGGAAGCGGGAGGCAGCATGCACTTGATGCAACAAATTCCAGTGATCCCCAGGTCCGTGTTCCTGATCTATCAATATCCAATCGTATCCCAAAGAAGCGCTGATTTCAACGCTGATAGGAGAAGCCATGTTGCACCACGCCCCGGCCAGAAATTCGCCTTTCAGCGCCCGTGAACGAATGTATTCCATTGTTCGCTCCTTATGGGAAAAGACGCTTGCCCACACCAAAGACATGACCACGTAGTGCGACGCAAGGGCCTTTCACCAGTTCTTCCCTGTTCTGGACAAAGCGTTCTGAAACAGCACGCATGCAATTATCCCTCAATTTGTCCGGATTACAGATCCCTGTTGATGGTTCCCTCCCACATACTTACTCTGGCCTGTTGCGATTCCGCCGGAGAAACCTATTTTGTGGTGACTGTCTTGACCTTGGTGTAGAAACGCATTCCGTCCCGACAGAAAGCGACGGAGACTCCACCTCTTCTCCGGTACAAACGGGGGCCTCGGCAATCTGTTCTCCTGTGCAGGGAATCATCACTGCCGTATATTTGGAGGCATGAGAATACTCCCAAATATTATCCACGCAATACTGCAACCGTTTGACAGCCATATTCATCTCATTAGAGCAGTTTAACTTTCATTTTATATATCCACAAGATTCAAACCAGCCTTTGGCATCTTTGGCTGTAACCATACCCAAGGCGATTCCTACCGCCGATAAAAGTTCATCGAAGGTTCTCGCCTTCATACCTCGCAACAACTGCTTGAGCTTGCTCCACAGCTTTTCAATAGGGTTCAAATCGGGGCTGTACGCCGGGAGAAAACACACTTCCGCCCGGCAAGATTCGACG